>DEOR01000009.1:6341-35866 GCA_002358345.1 Proteobacteria bacterium UBA3413
ATGGGATGCGAGAACACAACATTACTAGGAGAGCCAAACTCAGCTAAAAGCTGATCAGCTGGTAATTTAATGCTCGCTGTATCGGTAATGGTGACGCTTGAATTAAATAAAAAACTTAATGCCCTTAAAATCTCTAAAGAAATTTTTGGTGGCGTGGCAATCACCACCAATGAATTTTCAAAATCTTGTGAGCCTAATTCATTCAAGTTCTGAATCACCCCTGCAATAGAAGAGGCTGCAAGAGCATTATTAATGCTCTTCTGATTTAAATCATAGGCGAGTATCTCAAACTCATTCTTTTCACTTAACTGCTTTGCAATAGAGCCGCCAATTAATCCCAACCCAATAATAATTATTTTCACAATAACAAGGCTAGCTCTTCAAGGAAGCGAAGATTTTCATCATGGGTTCCTATGGTAACGCGAAGGAAATTTGGCATATCATAAAGATCAATTGGCCTAACAATGACTCCCCTTGCCATTAATTTTTTAAATGTTTCCTGGCCATTAAATTCTCCTTTAAAGGAAATAAAATTGCCGACAGAAGGAATGCATTCCAGTCCAAGATTTGTAAGCTCATTCAATAAAAAGAGTCCCTCAATTCTGTTTAAATGAATACTTTTCTGGCTATGCTCTTTATCTTCAAGGGCTGCACAAGCAAGATCTTGAGCCAATGCGTTCACATTAAAAGGTTGCCTAACTCTATTGAGCACCTCAATCAATGCTGGATTAGAGAGACCGTAACCAATTCGAACACTAGCAAGCCCATGAATCTTTGAAAAAGATTTGGTCACCATTAGGTTATCAAACTCAGCTAAAAGGGCGAGAGGATCAACGTAATCACACTTCTCAACGTACTCAAAATATGCACAATCCAAGACCACTAAAATTGAAGCAGGGATCTTGGCAAGCAAATCATAAACCTCTTGATGGGTGTTGTAGGTGCCGGTTGGGTTATTTGGATTTGCGATAAAGATGATCTTGGTTTCACTGCTAATATGCTGAGGAAATTCTTGAAGATCATGACCCCAATTTTTGGTTGGCACCTCAATTAATGTTGCTCCAGATGATTGGGTCACGATCTTGTAGACAGCAAATGCATGACAAGATGCTATCGCAGATGATTCTGGGTTTAGAAATGCTCGGGCAGCTAATTCCAAAACTTCATTGGAGCCATTTCCGAGGATAATATTCTCGCTGCTTAGCTTTTCATGGGTTGCAATCACTTTTTTTAGCTTGGTTCCATTGCCGTCAGGGTAGAGATGGAAACCTTTTGAGGAGTTCTTGAGTAGACTCAAGGCTTTGGGAGATGCTCCTAGTGGATTTTCGTTGCTTGCGAGCTTAATAACTTCTGTAAGACCATATTCCAACATCACTTCATCAATGGATCTGCCGGGTTCATATGGGTGCAAGTCGGCAATCCCAGGATTAAGATTCTTCAGTAGCTCAAGACTCATGATTCTGAAGGGTAGGAACCAAGAATGCGAACAGAGGCGCTCACCGCTTTTAACTCTGCAATGACTTTTTTCAGCTTTGCATCATTTTGATGGCCATCACTGTCTATAAAAAAATTATGCGCATCTGGCGCTGCCCTAGATGGCCTGGTCTCAATTCTACTAAGGTTAATCTTGCGTTTTTTAAAAGGTTCAAGAAGCTCAATTAATGCACCAGGTTTATTGGCTGTTTGGATTAAAAAAGATGTTTTATCAATTGAGGTAGGCTCCACGTCTGTGTTGCCAATAATTAAAAATCTTGTTTTATTGGAGGAAAAGTCCTCTATGTTGTGGTGATGTTGGTAGAGGTTGTATCTGGACAGGGCAAGCGAGCTGACGATACAAAGCGAATGTTTTTCCTGGCTGACCAGCTGAGCGGCCTCTGCTGTGCTGCTCGTTAGCCTCCTTTCAACATGCGGAAGATTGGCATCAAGCCACTTGCTGCATTGCCCAAGTGCTTGAGGGTGCGAGGCAACAACTTTAGCATCAGCTAATTTAAACTTTTTTCCCGAAGCAAGTTGATGATGTATCGCTAAATAAGTTTCCCCGCATATCTTAATGTTCTGATCTGCTAAACAATTGAGAGTGGCATTAACCACGCCTTCAGAGGAATTCTCCATTGGCACTAAACCAAAATTAGCTGCGCCTGAACTTACTTGATCAAAAACATCCTCAATGGTTGGCCGAGGGTCTTCTGAGACTGAGGAGCCAAAATGTTTAACTAATGCTGCTTCTGAGTGAGTCCCTGGGGGACCGAGATAAGCAACGGTCAATTGCTCTTCTAACGACAAGCAAGCTGAGATAATTTCCTTGAAAATAAATCTAATTTTTTGATCAGAAATTACTCCGTCATTCAGTTTAATAAGATTTCTTAATATTTCCGCTTCTCGATCTGGCCGGTAAAGGGATGAATTATTCTCAAACAGGCCTTTGATCTCACCAACTTTTTGTGCCAAGACCCCTCTTTTTTGGATGAGCCTCAACAGCTTCAAATCAATGGCATCAATTTGATCTCGCATTGGTTGTAATTTATTTTTACTCACAGTGTTATCCGTGTTTAAGCTCAAACTCTCTCATGAACTGGGTTAAAGCTTCTATAGCAGCAAGTGGAGTGGCGTTATAAATACTTGCCCGCATTCCACCAATTGACCTATGGCCTTTAAGGTTAAGCAGGCCAGCCTGCTGTGCATCATTTAAGAATTGAGCATCCATATCTGAATCTCTCAACAAAAATGGCACGTTCATGATTGATCGATTCTCATGAATAACTGGATTGGAATAAAAGTCTGAAGCATCAATGAACTCATATAAGCTTGTTGCTTTAGCATGGTTAACCTTTGCTATGGCTTCTAAGCCACCATTTTCCTTGAGCCAAGAAAATACTTTCCCCGCAAGATACCAGGAAAAAGTTGGTGGGGTGTTGAGCATGGACTCTGATTCTGCATGTTTAGCGTATTGCAGCATTTCTGGAAGTGACTCTGAAGCCGTCGCTAAGAATTCATCTTTAATAATGCATATTGTTAATCCAGCTGGTCCTATATTTTTTTGAGCGCCAGCATAGATCATGGAAAACTGAGATACATCAATAGGCTCACTAAGGATAACAGAGGACATGTCAGCTATAAGAGGTGATTGAGTGATCGGCGCTTGATGTAAAGCATTGCCTTGGATGGTTTCATTGGCAACATAATGAAAGTAGGCAGCATCAGAAGACTCATTCCAGCTATCCGCATCTGGAACATGATTAAAGTTAGCTGTTTCTGATGAAGCAACAATATTGGCAGTGGCAACCTTCGAAGCTTCTGCAAGTGCTTTTTTGGACCAGCTCCCAGTTAACAGATAGTCTGCTTGATGTTGCAAAGCAAAATTCATTGGAATCATAGAAAATTGAAGGGTTGCCCCGCCTTGTAAAAAAAGTACTTGGTAGTTTTTGGGGATGCCAAGCAAGTCAATAAGGTCTTGTCGCGCAGTTGATGCAACTTGCATATACTCTGGAGATCTGTGGCTCATCTCCATGATGGACATGCCTGAATTCTTCCATTCCAGAAGTTCTGATTGAGTCTCTTCTAAAACTGATTCAGGGATAGCAGCAGGTCCTGCTGAAAAATTCCACTTACGCATTACTCCTCCGTTTCATCATCTTCTTCAGGTGGAATTCTCACTCCTTCAATCAATTTTTCACCATCTTTGGGCGTAATTACTTTAACGCCTTGCGTGTTTCTACCTAGGGTCGGGATCTGACTAATCGCTGTCCTAATAAGAGTGCCTTTATCGCTAATCAACATGATTCCATCATCCTCATCAACCGCAACAGCTGAAACCATATTGCCATTTCTATCGCTAGTTTTTAAAGCAATGACGCCTTGGCCCCCGCGATTGTATGAGGGGAAATCCTCTAGTCTAGTTTTTTTACCGTAGCCATTCTCAGATAAACAGAGAATTGTTTTGCTCGCATCTCCAATCATTAAAGAGATAACCTTCATGCCTTCTTTCAATGAGATGCCTTTGACGCCTCTGGCTGTTCTACCCATGGGGCGAACTTTAGATTCATGAAATCTAATAAGCTTGCCTGAGGAGGATGAAAGTAAAATATCATTGTCACCATTGGTAATAACCGTGCCGACAAGCTTATCATCGTCATCTAAACGAATTGCTTTAATCCCTGAGTTATATTTTTTGTGGAACAGATTGAGATTTGTTTTTTTAATAATGCCGTTTTTTGTGGCCATAAAAATATATTTCTCTTCTGAGAATTCATCAACTGGCAAAATTTGAGTTACCGTCTCATCGGCATCTAGTTTGAGCATATTGACTAAAGGGCGGCCTTTGGATGTTCTGGTTGCAACTGGAATCTCGTAAACCTTCAGCCAAAAAACTTTCCCCTTTGTGGTAAAGCACAGCAACTGACTGTGAGAACTAAGAACATATAAATTTTGGATTAGGTCTTCTTCTTTAACCGAAGCTCCAGCCTTACCAACCCCGCCTCTTCTTTGCTCTCGGTATTCATCTAGGGGCTGTGTTTTAGCATAGCCACTTCTTGACAGAGTGAGCACTCGAGTCTCCTCGGGAATCAAATCTTCATTTGAGATATCATGGCGAGTATCATTGATATTGGTTTTTCTCTCATCGCCAAAAGTCTCCCTTACCTCGATTAGCTCATCTTTAATTAACGTCAACAGTGTTGCCTTGTCATCAAGTATTTTTTGTAATTCTAGGATAGTTGCTAGAATTTCATTAAACTCAGATGAAAGATTGTCTTGCTCTAAGCCTGTTAGACGAGCCAGCCTTAATTCAAGGATAGATTTAGCCTGATCTGGTGATAATTTATAATTTTTGCCTTGAATGCCACATTCCTTAGATAAGCCTTTAGGTCTACAAGCATCCTCACCAGCTTTTTTGAGAATTGCCTCTATCGGACCTGCTTTCCATGATTGTTTGCATAATTCAACCGCAGCAACTTTAGGATCTTTAGATTTTTTAATGATGGTGATAATGGAATCAATGTTTGCAATGGCCACCATCAAACCCTCAACAATATGACCTCGTTCTTTGGCTTTCCTTAAATCAAACTGGGTTCTTTTGATGACAACATCATGGCGATGTTTAATGAATTCCTCTAAGACCTCTTTAATATTTAAAACCCGAGGATGGCCGTCCACAAGAACAGTCATGTTGATTCCAAAGGAGGATTCTAATTGCGACTGGGCAAATAGATTATTTTCTAGCACCTCAACAGACTCACCGCGCTTCACCTCTATGACTACCCTAAGCCCATCCTTGTCAGACTCATCTCTAATCTCACTAATCCCATCGATTTTCTTGTCCTTCACCATCTCTGCAATTCGCTCTAACATCCTGGCTTTGTTAACCATGTAAGGGACTTCATTAATAATTAAAGCGCTTCTACCAGAACTATCAACTTCAACCGATGTCTTGCCACGAACATGGACAATGCCGCGTCCAGTTTTATAACCTTGATAAATTCCTGCGCGGCCATCAATTGTTCCGCCTGTAGGAAAATCAGGACCAGTAATAATTTGGATAATGTCATCGATGCTTGCGCTTGGATTATCAAGCAACAGTAAGCACGCATTCAGCACTTCCGTTAAGTTATGAGGCGGGATATTTGTTGCCATGCCCACTGCAATACCAGATGAACCATTCACTAAAAGTGCTGGGATTCTAGTTGGCAAAACGTCTGGAATTTGTTCGCTCCCATCATAATTTGGTGAAAAACTGACAGTCTCTTTATCCAGATCATTTAGAATCATGTCTGTAATTTTGGCCATTCTAACTTCTGTGTATCTCATAGCTGCTGGTGAATCACCATCTATTGAGCCAAAGTTACCTTGCCCCTCAACCAACATATACCGCATTGAAAAATCTTGCGCCATCCTGACCATTGCTTCGTAAACGGCAGAATCTCCATGAGGATGATATTTTCCAATCACATCCCCAACAACTCTTGCAGATTTCTTGTATGGCTGTTTGTAAGTATTTCTAAGAATGTGCATCGCAAAGAGAATACGTCTATGGACTGGTTTCAAACCGTCTCTTACATCTGGCAAAGCCCTGCTGTGAATAACGCTGTATGCATAACTTAGGAAAGATTGCTTGAGCTCATCTTCGATATTAATTGGTAGGATTTCTTTTGCAAAATCAGTCATGTTTAAAGCCTAGAAATATTATTTTTTTATATATAGCAAACTTCCCTATTTCTAGTGAAATTTTACCATACTTAGAGAGGTTTTTAGTCTTTAAATTCGGATACAACTAAGCCAATTGACTCCTTGGCATCACCAAATAACATTCGAGTATTTTCTCTAAAAAATAAAGGATTTTGAACGCCTGCAAACCCAGAAGACATAGACCTTTTGAGAACAAAAACAGTTTTAGCATTATGCACTTCAATGATAGGCATGCCATAAATTGGACTGCCTTCTTCTTCGGTCGCCGATGGGTTGACCACATCATTGGCTCCAATAACTATTGCAACGTCTATTGAGCCCATGACTGGATTAACATCATCAGGCTCTGCTAAGAGGTCATAGGAGACGTTTGCTTCGGCAAGCAAGACATTCATATGCCCAGGCATTCTTCCTGCCACAGGATGGATCCCATACTTAACATCTGTGCCATTCTCCTCTAACAGCTCGCCTAGTTCTCTTACAACGTGTTGAGCCTGTGCAACGGCCATTCCGTAACCTGGAACAATGAGAACAGATGAGGCATTTTCCAAGATTAAGTAAGCATCATCTGCTGAAATAGGCTTAACCTCACCTTGCTCAACTGAGCCTGTGGATTGAGTGGCGGATGCATAGCCAACAAAAAGAACATTGCCAATGGTTCTGTTCATTGCCTTAGCCATAATGACAGTAAGAATGAGTCCGCTCGCCCCAACAAGGGAGCCAGCCACAATGAGCACATTGTTTAAAAGTAAGAGGCCAGCAAAAGCTGCGGCTATACCTGATAAAGAATTCAAAAGAGAAATCACCACTGGCATATCGCCGCCACCAATCGGTGTAACAAAACCTAGACCAGCAAGCATGGTGAGCGCCAAAAAGAACAAGAAATATGAAGGCACTGCAGGCAACACTGTTGAGATAGATGGCTCAAAAATTACATACACCAATGCTGGCAGGCTTAAATAAAAAAATGAAATCAGTATGTTGGTAATCCATGATCCTTTGCCTAGCTTTAAGCGCTCAGACAATTTTCCATAAGCCACCAATGAACCCGAAAATGTTATGCCTCCTATGTAAACAGTAAGCATAATCAATGCATGCTGAAATAAGCTGTTGTCTGGAGCATTAAACTGAGACCAAGCAATCAAAAAAGTTGCCAGGCCACCAAAGCCATTGAATAGAGCAACCATTTCTGGAATGGCAGTCATCTTCACCTTGATGGCGATGATAGAACCAATTAAGCCACCCAATAAAACTCCAGCAACGATGATCTTGTAATCTATTTCTAAACTGAGGCATGTAATAGCAACAGCAGAAAACATTGCTAAGGCAGAAAGATAATTACCCCTGACGGCTGTAGCTTCCTTTCCAAGCATCTTAATGCCTAGTATGAAAAGAACTGAAGAGCCTATATAGACGAGGTTTTGTATCGCTGAGATATTAGTGAAAAGTTCCATAAGTTTATTTCTTTTTAAACATGCTGAGCATTCGATTGGTTACTAGGTAGCCACCAAATACATTGATGGAAGCAAAGAGAATAGCCCCAAAGGCCAAGAAGTTCTGGGTATCGCCTTCTGCTGAGAGCATTAAGGCGCCAACAAGCGCAATGCCAGAAATAGCATTGGCACCAGACATCAAAGGGGTATGAAGTGTACTTGGCACTTTAGCGATAAGCTCGAGCCCAAGAAAAATCGAGAGCAGCAATACAAATCCCAATAAAATATACATTTCCATTATGCAAACCTCTCGTTCATAATTTCGCCAGCAAATACCAGCACGCTACTTTGAATCACTTCATCCTCAAAATTAAAATGGATAGACTTGGACTCTGGATGATAAAAATCCGTGATCCAATTAATAATATTATTAGATAAGGCGAAAGATGCATGGCTGGCAACTCTTGAAGATAAATTTGAAACCCCAACAACTTTGACGCCATTGATCTCAACCACCTCATCAATTTTTGAGCCTTCAACATTTCCACCAGTTTCAACTGCCATATCAAGAATAACGCTTCCAGGTTTCATTTGCTTGATGGTATCGAAGTCTATAATTCTTGGTGCTGGCCTGCCAAAAATCTGAGCAGTGGTAATGACGATATCTGATCTTGCGCACACCAAACTTTGTAACTCTTTCTGCTTTGCAATTTGTTCTGGGGTTAGCTCTTTTGCGTAACCTTGATCGGTTTGACCGGTCTCACCTAGATCAATTTTTACAAATTTTGCGCCCAAGGATTTAACTTGTTCCTCCACTACGTCTCTTGTATCAAATGCTTCGACCCTTGCGCCAAGTCTTTTTGCGGTTGCAATGGCTTGAAGTCCAGCCACGCCAACACCAATAACAAATACTCGCGCGGGCTTTAGCGTTCCTGCGGCCGTCATCATCATTGGAAGAGCCGAGCTTAGGTGTTGAGCAGCTTCTAGCACTGCTGCATACCCGGCAAGATTCGCTTGAGAGCTTAAGACGTCCATTTTTTGTGCTCTTGAAATTCTTGGAATAAATTCCATGCTGACAGCATTTAATTTAGCCTCTGCCAAAGCCTTCAATTCATCCTGAGCATAAAATGGATTCAACATGCCAATAACGGTAGAGCCTGGTTGAATCTTCTCAATCTCAACCGGGGTGAGCGGCGATGGGGTAATAATTAAGTTGCCTTGAGATAAACAATCATCCCTTGAGACTGCCTGAAGACCAAGAGCAATTAAACTATCATCTGAGACATTGATGTCTTCCCCAATCCCGCTTTCAAAGATCATGCTGGATCCCTCTAAGGCCAGCAACCTAGTTACTGTCTCAGGGTGAATTACAGAGCGAAGGTCTGTAGCATCGGGAGATTTTAATGCCGCAATAATCATGAATTTTTCTAAGCCTTAATGTTTGTAGTTCATTGCAGTTGATTTCATATCAATTGTCAACAAATTTGAGGTGTGCTTTAGGAGCAGTGTTTTTAAAGCAATAAAATGTAGTTAAGCTCCATATTTATTCAATATGAAGGATTATAAATTTAAACTAACGCCGCCATCGACCGTTATTAATTGCCCTGTTACTAGCTCACTTTTCTCAATCAAACCTACGATAACTTCTGCAATAGATTCAGGAGAGCAGGCTTTGCCTAGCGGCGCTGTATTTTGAATGTGCGTTTTTGTTGCCTCGTATCTCTCTTCGCCCATGCCATTTTTCAACCAATCGCCCTCTATAAAACCAGGGCAAACAGCATTAACTCTTATGGGACCAAGATTCCTAGCCATAGATAAAGTCATGGTATTAAGAGCTCCTTTAGAAGAGGCATACGCAATAGAGCTACCAATACCTTTGATACCTGCAATAGAAGAAATATTAACAATGCTCGGGTTCTGACTTTTTAACAGATGCTCTTTTGCAGCTCTGGCCATTTGAAAGGGGCCAATAACATTGACTGAATAAATCTCATGAAAATCCTCAGAACTAACAGCGGCGAGATCGCCATGATCCCAGGCAAATTTTGTGGTGCCTGCGTTATTGACTAGAGCGTCTAGTCTGCCCCATGTTTCAATTGCAGTGTTGACTGCCATGAGGCAATCTTCATCCTTAGCAACGTCTGCTTTGAGGGCTATAACCTCCGAGCTCTGCTCTGAACATTTTAATGCAATGTCTTCTGCCTGCTCAATGGAAGAGGAGCAGGTAATGATCACATTCCAGCCAGTGGAAGAAAGAAGTTTGGCGGTGGCCGCCCCGATCCCTCGACTGCCTCCGGTTACAATTGCTACGGGATTTTTTGACGTCATAAAATGTTAGTAAAGATAAATATTTCCTATTTTTACATGCAATGATGTAATCTTCCACTTTGGAAAAAAATTAAATTATGACAAGTAACGTTGATCAAAATGAGGTAAATAAGTTTGCAGCCATTGCTGAGAGTTGGTGGGATCCTACCGGAGACTTTAAGCCACTGCATGTCATCAATCCTCTAAGAGCAAATTACATTAATCAGGCAGCTCCTCTAGATGGCCTGAGAGTCTTGGACGTAGGCTGCGGCGGCGGCTTACTGGCAGAAGCGCTGGATTCAAAAGGGGCTACTGTGACTGCTATTGATGTCACCGAGGCAAATATCAAGGTTGCCAAGCTTCATGCTGAAAGCGCAGGAAAAGACATTGCTTATCATATGATCACAGCAGAGGAGCTTGCGATGCAAGAGCCAGAATCTTTTGATGTGGTTGCATGTCTTGAGGTCATCGAGCATGTTCCAGATCCTGGGCAGCTGATTAAGGCATGCTCGCAACTTTTAAAACCTGGTGGTCAAATGTTTTTATCGACACTTAACAGAAATCCTAGGTCTTTTGTTACCGCCATCCTCGGGGCTGAGTATCTGTTCAATATCCTTCCCAAGGGCACTCATGAATGGAGTAAATTTATTAAACCAGCTGAATTAGAAAAATATATGCGGTCAGCTGGGATTCATTTAAAAGAAAGCAAAGGCATGTTTTATAACCCAATTTTTCATACAGCCCATTTAAATAACGACCTAGGGGTCAACTATATGATGCATGGATCAAAAGGTGCCTAAAGGAGTTTTATTTGATTTAGATGGCACTCTTTTGGATTCGGCCCCAGATTTTATTGTGAGTTTAAATAATTTATTGCGCAAACATCATAGGCCGGCCCTGGATCCAGAAATTATTAGAAGTCATGTCTCGGATGGAAGCTGGAAATTAGTCAGTTTGGGTTTTGGTATTGAGGAGACTCATGAGGATTGTGCAAGCTTACGAGAAGAGCTGCTGGTTGAATACGCCAAAAATTCATTGGTTTACGGGGGTGCATTTCCAGGCATATCCGATGTGCTAACTTCTCTTCAACATATGAATATTCCTTTCGGGGTAGTTACAAATAAGCCCTTAATTTTTGCCCAGCCCATCATAGAGAATGAGCCTGCCTTTAAACATTGTCAGACATTAATCTGCCCTGATCACTTGTCAGCAATTAAGCCCGACCCCGAAGGAATATTAAAAGGTTGTAAGAATTTAAACATACAGCCCGAAGAGTGCGTATATGTAGGAGATCATATCAAGGATCTTCAAGCCGGGCTTAATGCTGGAGCGCAAGTCATTGCCTGTTACTTTGGCTACTCCCTGGAGGCTAGTGACCATGATAGTAATATTTTAGGAGCCAGTCATCCCAGAGACTTAACCGCACTAATTCAAGGGTTATAAAAATGAGCGTATTCAATAAAACCATATTAATTACGGGCTCTTCAGATGGAATAGGTAAGGCATTAGCTCTAGAGTTCTCAAAACTAGGGGCCAACATTATTTTGCTTGGAAGGAACTCCGACAAGCTTGATAGAGTTTATGATCAGCTCGATCAATCACATCCCTCTCAGAAACATCTCATACTAGAAGCGGACCTAGCGCTCCTCAGCAATGAATCTGCACAAGAAATATTAGTTGCAATTAGCCAAGAGTTTGAGGCGCTAGATGGAATCATACATAACGCCGCAATACTCGGAACTATGTCCTCTCTTGTAGACTACGATCTCTCAACCTGGGATACAGTCATGAAAGTGAATTTAAGGGCTCCCTTTATTCTCTCTAAAACATTAAAGGTAATGTTAGAAGGCGCGCTCATGCCGAGGCTCATTTTTACATCATCTGGCGTGGCGAATGTTGGGAAAGGTTTTTGGGGCGCTTATTCAGTTTCAAAATTTGGCATTAAGGGTTTAGCAGAGATTTTTGCCGACGAACTTGAAACAACATCTAAAATTAAAGTATTTAACTTTGATCCAGGAAAAACTAGAACCAATATGCGAGCATCAGCCTATCCTGCTGAAGACCCTAGGACCCTCAAATCTGCAAATGATCTGGTGACTTGCTATTTATGGTTTTTTTCATCAGACAGCTCACATGCAGAAAAAAATTATTTTGAATTTTCTGAGCTATCTGAGATAGCGAGTGCCCCATAAACCTCGACAGGCTCTCTGACTTTTTATTTATTGACATATTGACTGTAGCTAAGCCTTTTTACTTACCGTAATCTTGTAGCTCTTTTATCTGAGTTTCCGTGAGGTTGATGCATGCGCCCTCTCTCAACGTGGATGGTAAAAAAATTGGTCCTATTCGTACTCTTTTTAAACGGCTTACTTCTAGATCTTGAGATTCAAAGAGTTGTCTGACCTCTCTATTTTTACCTGTTAGCATGCACACCGAAAACCACTGATTAGAACTTTGTTTTTCCCCGGGCACTATGTCAGAGAATTTGTAAATTTTATCTTCAATCGTTACACCTGCAAGCATATTTTTTTTCTTTTGCTCGTCAAAATTGCCTCTCGCTCGAACCAGATATTCTCGATCAATCTCGAACGATGGATGCATTAATTGATGGGCCAATGTTCCACTGTTTGTAAAAAGCATTAACCCAGCGGTATTAATATCCAGCCTGCCCACTGCAATCCAATCAGGCTCATTGTGAGTTTTGGGTAGAAAATCAAAAACTAACTTTATTTTTTTTTCATCTTTCCTTGCAGACAAAACACCGGGTGGCTTATTCAGCATGATGACTTTTAAATCTGCTGTTTTTAAGACTATTTTTTTTCCTGCGTGGGTCACTTCGTCAGACGCTAAAACCTTTGAGCCCAGCTCAGCCACCTTGCCATTCACTAGAACTTTGCCGTCCTTGATCAGTTGCTCGCAAAAACGCCTAGAGCCTAAACCAGCCTGAGCTAAGAATTTCTGCAATCGCAGCATGGTCTAACCTACTTCTAGTTGATCCAATGCTTCTTCGGCTGGAAGAGCCTCTGGCAAAGGAGGCAAATCATTTAATGTCTTTAGGTTCAAGTCATTTAAAAATACCTTCGTGGTCTCATACAGGGTTGGTCTGCCAGGAACATCTCTGTATCCAGCAGCTTTAATCCACTCTCTATCTAACAATGATCTAATAATTTGGCTGCTAACGCTCACACCGCGAACATCTTCAATGTCTCCTCGCGTCACAGGCTGTTTGTATGCAATGATTGAAATTGTTTCCATTAATGCTTTGGAAAGCCTATTAGAATTATCATTCCATAAAGGATAAAGAAAATCGCCATATTCATTTCTAATTTGTAGGCGATATCCAGAAGCAACTTCCTTTATCTCAAGGGCACTGGTTGCATAGCGATCCTCTAAGGCATTCATTGCGATCTTAATGTTTGGTAGCTCGGCTTCAATATTCTGAGTGCTCAACAGAGTCCTTATCTCAGATAATCGCATAGGCCTGCCTGCTCCAAATAAAATTGATTCAACGATATTGGTTAAGTTTTCTGACATATGCATTTTTTAATGAAACCCTCGGTTGGTAGATTTGATATATAGCTGATTAGAATCTTCGTTTTGAATAAGCTCAACATGTCCATCTTTAGCAAGATCAAGAGATGCAAGCAACGATACAACAACCCCCTGCTTGCCCTCCTGTTTTTGATAGGTTTGAAAGAACTGAATGACATTATGTTTATTTAAGATTGAGAGGATTAATGCGATTCTGTCCTGTGTTGAAAGTTCTTCAAACATTATTTCATGATGCGCAGAAAATTTTGGCCTAGTGGATGCTTCATGATAAATTTCTGCAAGCTCACTGGCGCTAATTTCTATTGCAGGGCTTTGCTCTTTAAATGTTGGTAGAGCGGCAGACGCTATAAAAAAATCTCTATCTACCCTCGGAAGATTTGAGATAGACTCCGATGCTGATTTGAACCTTTGGTATTCTTGCAATCGTCTGATGAGCTCTGATCGAGGATCTTGCTCCTCCTCTTCTTCGTCTGCCTGAGGAATTAACATTCTGGATTTGATTTGAGCAAGCGTTGCCGCCATCACAAGATAATCTGCAGCTAATTCAATTTTTAATGTGTCCATTAACTCAATGTATTGAATGTATTGGCCTGTAATCTCTGAAAGATCGAGGTCTAAAATATCTATATCTTTTTTTTGGATCAGGTAAAGCAAAACATCCATCGGACCAGAAAAATCTTCTAAATAAATTTCTAGTGCCTCAGGTGGGATAAAAAGATCTTCAGGTAACTGAGTTAGAGCCTCCCCTTTAAAAAGAGGGAATTCTAGTTGAGCTTGAGCCTTCATAACTTTAATTTATACAAGATAGTGTCATTGTAAGCTCTTTTTAACACAACATCTTGTGATTGCTAAGAAAAATGTTGATTTCAAGCCTTCTCAGAAGATACAAATAAATATCAACTTGATCGCCTAAACGCTACTTTTTTTATTTAATTCAATTAAGATTTCTTGTTATGGAATCTATATACCACACAGACAATACTAGAATTGTAGAAAAATTTGAGCTAATCACTCCGAATGATGTGATCGCAGCTCACCCGGTGACAGAAGAGATTGCAAAGCTGGTCTATGGCACAAGACATGAAATCAGCCAAGTGCTTCATGGAAAAGATGACCGTATAATCGTTGTTTGCGGCCCATGCTCCATTCATGACAAGAAATCTGCAATTGAATATGCCAATTTATTGCTCAAAGCTAAAAAAGATTTTCAATCAACTCTACTGATTGTCATGCGCGTATATTTTGAAAAACCAAGAACAACGGTCGGTTGGAAAGGTTTAATTAACGACCCAGATATGGATGAGAGCTATAAGGCTAACAAGGGCTTGATGCTGGCTAGAGAAATCTTAAAAGAAATCGCGGAGATTGGATTGCCAGTAGGCACTGAATTTTTAGACCCTATTTCGCCCCAATATGTCGCTGATTTAATTTCTTGGGGAGCTATTGGAGCTCGAACAGCTGAAAGTCAATCTCACAGAGAGCTTGCCTCTGGATTATCGTGCCCAATAGGAATAAAAAATGGAA
Organism: Proteobacteria bacterium UBA3413; assembly: GCA_002358345.1. Lineage (GTDB taxonomy): Bacteria > Pseudomonadota > Gammaproteobacteria > Magnimaribacterales > D2472 > D2472. Next base: position 21,338 of record DEOR01000009.1, read on the forward strand.
CAACCGGTGCATTGAAGCCAGCCATTGATGGGGTTCAAGCCGCAAATCACCCCCATGTATTTTTTTCTAACACCAAAGATGGGAGAGTTTCTATCTATAAAACATCCGGCAATTCAGATGCTCATATCATTTTAAGAGGTGGCAAAGAGCCTAATTTTAATGAACATGCGATTCAAAAAACCTTAGCGGCATTAACCGAGGCCGATGTGAATGAGTCAATTATGGTGGATGCGAGTCATGGTAACAGCCAGAAAGACTTTAAAAAACAAAAAGATGTGGTGGAAAATTTAGCATTACAAATTTCTCAAGGAAATGGCGCTCTAAGAGGGCTGATGCTTGAAAGTCATTTGGTTGAGGGAAACCAGAAAATTACAGATAATCTAACTTACGGGCAAAGCATCACAGATGCTTGCATGAATTGGTCTGATACTCTGGAATGCCTTCAACGCATGAGTGAAGCCGTTCAACAGAGGCGAGGATAATTGAGCAAAGAGCATTTTACATTTTCCACTCAAGAGGCTGAAACTTTGGGAATAGAATGTGCGGTAGTGTTATCGGCTGCAAAAGAAGTAGATACCCAGCATATGTCTGCACAAGAGATTGCACAGGCGCTTCAAAGTAGTTTAGTTTTTCTGGAGCCGGAAACGATTCTAAGCAATATTAAGCGATTAATTAACTTGAAACTTCTGACGCCTGCCACTCACGCGCAAAATCAACCAGATCAACAGGCACAAGTTTATAAACTAAAATTGCCAAGCACCAATGTGTCTGCAGGCAGAAGAAAACTAGAAAATAGTTGGCTACCCTCCACTCAGGCATATGAGGTCCTAAATATGGGAGGGGTCACTAAAAGTTTTATTGATAATAAGATCAATGAATTTAAGATGTACTGGTTAGAAAAGAATCAATTAAGGGATAATTGGAATGTATTATTTGTTGATTTTATGAGGCGAGAATGGGTCAAAGAAAACTCCGGAAATAAAGGTTTGCCGGTATGTATGCATGATGATTGGGGTCCTTCTTCGGACGTGTTTGATATCTTGGAATTAGCCCATGTCTCTAAGGCAGATGCTTTGAAACACCTGAAGGAGTTTATACTGTACTGGAAAGAGAATGGTACAGCTTTGCGATCATGGAATTCTAAATTTGTAGATTTTGTAAAGCGAAAAGAATTGATTGGATCTTACGAAGAAAAAAATGATAAAAAAACTAACAGACATAATGAGCCAGGAGAATTTTCACAAGAATTCAAAGAAAGAACGAAAGATGGAGCCTGGGCTGAAAATCTCAAATTCTGAAAGACAGCAATTTATTGAGGCAATAGATAATTTATTTTTAAAAATAGAATTATCCTATCACTATCAATTTTATAAGGTCTTTGGCTCCGATGAGCGGCTACGAGAAGCCAAGCGGCTCTGGGCCGAGAGCTTAAAAAAGTACCCTGCTGCATGTATTGATAGTGCGGTAGAGATCGTTATACAAACCAATGAATATCTTCCAACCTTAACTGAAATACTCCGAGCCTGTGAAGACTCAATGGGCATAATCAATCTTCCTAATGCACAAGAAGCTTTTATAGAGGCGCAAAAATCATCGGCGCCAAGACAAGAATTTCTCTGGACGACTCCAATTATTTACTGGGCAGCTAAAGAGGTGGGTTGGGATTTGATCAATTCCTCAGCAAATAATCAGCAAGCCTTGAAAATGTTCTCCAAAATCTATTGGCGTCTTGCTAAAGAAATGCATGCAGGCAAATCATTTGAAATCGCGCTGATGAAGCCTGCGGAAAAAAAAGAACCTTTAGATCTGGAGTTACTAAAAAGCTTAAGAGCAAAGCACAACCTTTAATTTATACATTCTATGTTGACGGTGTTAACATCAGCCTATTATTTGAATTTAGACGAGCTTGTAAAAAATAATATTTGCAATATTACTAAACTATAATGACTTTATTGAGTCAAAGATGGTCACTCTGCTAAAAGATTTATGAATTTAAAAACTATGTCAAAAAACTTAAGAATTTCGTTATACATACTTGTTCCTATCATCATATGGATGATCTCAGGGCAATTTATTGCAGAGGACACCAAGGATGAAAAAAAACTTAAGGTCGTTCCATCTGTGGTGATTTCTATTAGTGAGGCAGCCTTGATGGCGCCTACTATTACCTTGAATGCAGCCGCTATTTCTGAAAAAAGAGTCAGAGTGATGGCTAAAACTTCAGGTGAAGTGATGCCAAATAACGTGACTCAAGGTCAATGGGTAGCGAAAGATCAGGTGTTATGCAGATTGGGCGTGGTCGAGCTGAATAGAACTGAGGTTAAGGCTCCGTTTAGTGGGTTTATAGAAAAAATTGTGAAGCCTGGAAATTTGCTCAATCGTGGAGAGACCTGTGCTGTCATTATTGAATTAGATCCCATTACCTTTATAGCAGAAGTGCCAGAAGCGGAAATTCAACAAGTGATCAAAGGGCAGAAGGTTCTCATTGAGCTTGTAACAGGCGAGAGTATTTCAAGTAATCTGAGCTTTGTTTCAAAAAGCGCCACGCCATCTACAAGAAGCTTTAGAGTAGAAGCCCAGATTAAAAATTCAAGTGGATTAATTCGCGATGGCATCACCGGAACAATGCATATCATAACCAATGAAATTCTTGCTCACAAAATATCACCATCTATTCTGCTCCTTTCTGATGATGGGATTATAGGGATCAGAGCGGTAGATGATGATAATGCTGTTCAATTCATACCTGTAAAAATTATCGAGGATACACAAGATGGTGTCTGGGTGACGGGGATACCCAACCTCACAAAAATCATAGTTCTTGGCCAAGGGTTTGTAGAGAATGGTCAGAATGTTCAAGTCACTGAGCTGACTACGATATGACCAAAATAGTAGATTTTGCTTTATCGAAAGCAAGAACTACCCTGGCTTTGGCATTGGTGGTTATCATTGCAGGCTCCTACGCCAGATCAGTCATGCCGGTGGCATCTGATCCTAATGTGCAACTTCCTTTGGTGAGTGTTTCTGTATTTCTAGATGGAGCCTCTCCTGGAGATGCCTCAAGATTGATTGCTAGGCCGCTAGAAAATAGACTAAGAAGTGTTCCAGGAATCAAGGAATTATCCTCCTCTGCTCGCCTAAGTTTTGCCAGAATTGTGGCGGAATTTGAGGTCGGATACGATATAGATACAGCTCTCAAAGATATTAAACAAGCCGTAGAAGAGGTGAAATTCAAGCTTCCAAGAGAAGCCGAAGACCCTCAAATTCGTGAATACTCTTTTGCGATGTTCCCTGTAATGAATATTAGTCTCGTGGGATCTGTCTCCCTCAGACAAAAGGTCTTTATTGCCAGGGAGTTACAAGATCGACTTGAAGCCATCAGCGAAGTCCTCTCGGCAGACCTGGAGGGCGCACCAGAAGAGGTATTAGAAGGAATTATTGATAAGTCAAAAATGGAAACTTATGGAATTACCTTAAGACAACTCTACACTGCTATCTCAAATAATAATGTAATTATCCCAGGCGGGGCTCAAGACACTGGCGCTGGAAAATTTAATATTGAAGTTCCGAGTATTTTTGAATCTGCTGAGGATGTATACAACATCCCAATCAAGGTTACCGAGGATGCGGTAGTTACCTTGAGTGATATAGGGGAGATTAGAAGAACATTTAAAGATTTTTCTTCTTTTGCAAAAGTGAATGGTGAGGATGCTGTAACACTTGAAATCAAACTCAGAGTTGGCGCCAATGCCATTGATGCCAAAAATCACATTTTAGCAGTCAAAGAGGAGTTTGAAAAAACTCTGCCTCCAAATCTTTCTATTGTAAGAACTAATGATGAAACGGTCTGGGCGGAGGTCATGATTGCTGAGCTAGAAGGAAATATTATTACAGCCATTTTCTTGGTCATGATTTTAGTCATCGCTAGCATGGGCGTTCGAGTGGGATTGCTTGTTGGCCTTTCTATACCCTTCTGCTTTCTTTTGACTTTCATTATTTTACGGCTCGCCAATATTGAATTTAATTTTCTGGTCATGATGGGTCTTTTGCTGGGTCTTGGGATGTTGATAGATGGCGCAATTGTTGTCACAGAATACGCTGATAGAAAAATTTCTGAGGGTTTGAATAGATTGGAGGCTTATAGATTAGCGTCAAAAAGAATGTTTTATCCAATCTTATCTTCGACCGCGACTACTATTGCTGCTTTCACCCCTCTCATTTTTTGGCCAGGCTTTACAGGTCAATTTATGAGATATCTGCCAGTAACAGTATTTATTGTCCTAAGCGCATCACTTGTTTATGCGATGGTGGTAACCCCTGTAGTAGGATCAATCTTTGGTCAAAGACGTTCAACTCTTGTATCAGGAGAAAACGAAAAGACCGGAGAGATTATCTTTGACAAAATCTCTAACTTCTATGGCAAGTGGCTCAAAAAATTTGTTGCCAATCCTGGGGAGACTGTCATTGCTATATTAATGCTTTTATGGTTTTTTGGCTATGCCATGTATGGCAATTTTGGTAAAGGAACGATTTATTTTGCTGATGTTGATCCTGTGGCTGCAAAAATTTCAATTAGAGGTAGGGGAAATTTTTCTTCTCTTGAGGCGAAAAAGATCATGGAAACGGTGGAAGCTGAGATTTTAAAAATTCAAGGCATAGAAAATCTTTATTTAACCACAGGTTCACAATGGTTTAATTCAGGCGGCGATGCTGTGTCTCGTGGATTTTTAGAGGTCGTTGACTCCAGTCAAAGGGCTGTAAAAGGCGCAGAGATTATTCGACGTGTTCAAGAGGCTACCTCCAATATACCTGGGCTCATTGTCGAAATTACACCAGAAGAAGGCGGGCCCTCATTTAGTTCTCCAATTGAATTGGGAATTTTTGGTGACAACGAACAAGGCGTTGCAAAGGCTACTGAGTTGATAGAAGACTATATGACAAATGATGTCGTCGGTTTAACAAACATTAGATCCAGTCTGCCGCATCCTTTGATCGAATGGAAGGTTGAGGTGGATAAGCAACGTGCGGCTCAGCTTGGAGTCAGCATTGGCGATATTGGAGCATTGGTGCAAATGCTAACCAATGGATTCAAGGTCGGAGAATACAGGCCAGATGATTCAAAGGACGAGATTGAAATCAGAGCAAGGTTTGGCTCACAACTGAGATCTCTGAGCGGGATAGAGGACCTCAAGGTTAATTCGATCAATGGGCTTATTCCTATCAGCACCTTTGTAGAATTATTGCCAGTTCAAAACCGTCAGTCAGTGATTAGAAGAAATGGTAAATTTTTTCATGAAATTGGTGTTGCCACTGAGTCATCAAAATATTTAGTATCAGATAAAGTTGAAGAAATGACTGCATGGCTGGAAACTCAAAATTTTGGCGAAGGAATTATCACTCAATTTAGAGGCATGCAAGAAGAGACCGAAGAAGTGACCCAATTTCTTGCCCTAGCGGCAATATCTGCACTGTCATTAATGCTCATACTTCTGGTCACCCAATTTAATAGTTTTTATCAATCAGCCTTAGTCCTGAGCGCGGTCTTCATGTCGGTGGTTGGGGTGTTAATAGGTCTGTTAATTGTAGGCAAGCCTTTTAGCACAACCATGACTGGGATCGCAGTTGTTGCCCTGTCGGGAATTGTGGTCAATAACAATATAGTGTTAATTGATACCTTCAATCGTTTAAAAGAAGAGTTTGCACATCTATCTCGTGAAGATGTAATTATCAAAACCTGCAAACAGCGATTGAGACCCATCCTCTTAACTACTGCAACCACTATTTTCGGGTTATTGCCTTTGGCGATTGGGTTGAGTATTGATGTGCTTGGCAGAGAGATTGTTGTGGGCAGTAGAGTGGTTGGTTGGTGGCAAAATCTAGCGTCATCTATTGTGTTCGGCTTGGCCTTCAGCACCGTTCTGACTTTAATTTTTACGCCAGCTGCATTAATACTGCCCTCAAGAATCAGAGCATGGTTAGCAAAAAAGTTTCCTTCATTTGCGACTGAAGTTAAGTGATGATCAAAACAGCATAAGTTACAATAAGAAATGACAAAAAAAGACACAGTAAATTTTGAAGCTTCTCTAGAGAAGCTTGAGCAAATAGTTAGAAAGCTTGAGGGCGGGGATATCAACTTAGAGGATAGCGTTAAATCTTTTGAAGAAGGCATTGGCCTGGTTAAAGAATGCCAGAAACAGCTGTCTGAGGCCGAGCTAAAAGTAAAAAAACTTTTGGGTAATGGCGAGACGATTGATCTAGAAAGCTAACCCTCTCTCATGTCATTAACCTTTTTATCTGAGTGCAAGGATAAAGTCTTCCATAAAATGGCTTCTCTGCTTGAAGGCAAGAATCAGGTAACTTTATCAATGAAGTATTCTGCTTTGGCCGATAGCAAATATATTCGATCAGGTTTGGTTTTTGCATCAGGCCACTTAACTGGACGCCTATCTGATCTAGCTTTGGTGGACATGGCTGCTAGCATTGAGCTTATGCATACTTATTCGTTAATACATGATGATTTACCAGCAATGGATAACGACGATATGAGAAGAGGCCAAGCTTCTAATCACATTGTTTTTAACGAGGCTACGTCTATCTTGGCAGGAGATGCACTTCAGGCTTTGGCATTTGAAGTCATAGCATCATCCGCTCATATTCAAGACAAACATAAGATTGAGATTATCAAGTCTTTAGCTGTTGCCTGTGGTCATCAAGGCATGGTGCTAGGCCAGCAGTTTGACTTGGATGCGGAACACAAAAAATTTCATGACATAGAAAGAATTCACACTCTCAAGACCGCAAAGTTAATTCAAGTAGCGTTAACCATGCCTCATCTTGACGAGAATCAAAGCTTAGCGCCCTATTCGCTGCTATATGAATTGGGAGAAAAATTAGGACTGGCATTTCAAATCATGGATGATGTTCTTGAGGCCTCTTCAGATTCAGGGACGCTGGGCAAGAGCAATGCATCTGATATCGAAAATAAAAAGATGACGTATGTCAGCGTATTTGGAGTGGTTGAATCAGAGAGAAGAGCTGGTGAATTATTGGCCTGGTGCACTGATAGAATCAATCAAACCTTTACCGAATCGCAAGCAAGGCATTTAATAGAGTTGGCACATTACATGGTTGCAAGATCGCATTAAGAAAGAAATGAAAATTTTTACAAGCATCCCATCAGACATTCCGGAGACTCCTACTCTAGACAAAATTGATGTACCCAGTGATATAAAAAACCTCTCAAGCATTCAATTGCAGTCGCTTGCAGACGATGTCAGGGCTCACCTTTTATACTCAGTAGGGCAAAGCGGAGGTCATCTTGGGGGTGGGTTGGGTGTTATTGAGCTCACCGTTGCATTGCATTACCTTTACAACGCGCCCGAAGATAAGATTGTTTGGGATGTAGGGCATCAAGCTTATCCACATAAAATTCTTACAGGAAGGAAGAATCTGCTGACCTCTATTCGTCAAAAAGATGGCCTGGCCCCCTTCCCCAATAGATCAGAAAGCCCCTTTGATGCATTTGGTGTTGGTCATTCGAGCACCTCGATTAGCGCAGCACTTGGAATGGCGATTGCGTCTCAAGGCTCAGATAAAAAAGTTGTTGCCGTTATTGGCGATGGGGCCATGACCGCGGGGATGGCATTTGAAGGATTGGCCCATGCAGGCCATATTAAGGCCAATATGCTGATTATTCTTAATGATAATGACATGTCGATTTCAGAAAATGTTGGAGGTTTAAATAATTACTTCTCTCGAATCTGGGCGTCTAAGTTATACAAAGGCATTAGAAAGAGTGGGAAAAGTTTTTTAGAAAACCTTCCTCAAGCCCATCATATTGCAAGGAAAGTAGAGACTCAGATGAAGGCCATGGTAGCCCCAGGAAGTATTTTTGAAGAATTGGGCTTGAACTACATTGGTCCAATTGATGGCCATAACCTCAATGAGTTGATTGCTGTGATTGGCAATCTTAAAGATTTCGATGGCCCGCAGTTCCTCCACATCATCACTAAAAAAGGAGCAGGCTTAGCAGAAGCCGAGGTAGATAGAATTGAATTTCATGCGATTGGCAAGGTCCAACCATTGGATCAACAGGCCGTTACTAAGAGTGGTCCAAAATATCAAGATGTCTTTGGGGATTGGATTGTTGATATGGCCAAAGTAGATCCAGATCTCCTGGCTATCACTCCTGCCATGAGGGAGGGATCAGGTTTGGTTAAATTTAGCCAAGAATTTCCTGAAAGATTTTTTGATGTGGCAATTGCAGAGCAGCATGCAGTGACTCTCGCTGCTGGCATGGCCTGTGAAAATAAAAAGCCTGTGGTGGCTATTTACTCAACTTTTTTACAGCGAGCCTATGATCAGTTGATTCATGATGTGGCCTTGCAGAACCTAAATGTTTTATTTGCAATTGATCGAGCTGGCCTGGTAGGTGAGGATGGCCCGACGCATTCTGGTAATTATGATCTCACGTACCTCAGATGTATTCCAAACATGGTGATTGCCGTTCCATCTGATGAGGATGAAACGAGAAAACTCTTAACATCTGCCTATCACTATCAGGGCCCTGCAGCTGTAAGATATCCACGGGGTGCAGGAAGAAATGCAAGCATTAGCAAGGAGCTCGACTCACTGCCCATTGGAAAAGGGCGAGTGATCAATGAAAGAGATGGAGAGGTTTTAATTGTAAATTTTGGTGCTCTCATTGAAATAGCAGAAGAGGTGGCTATAGAACAAAATGCCACCCTTCTAGATATGCGCTTTGTGAAGCCAATGGATGAAGAATTATTAGCGCATCACTCAAAAAATAAAACATTGATTGTCACCATTGAAGATGGAGCGGTTGCTGGCGGTGCAGGATCGGCTGTCAGTGAATGGTCTCAACATCAAGCAATTAAAACTCCGGTCTTGATCTGCGGCATTCCCGATGCATTTATAGAACACGCAACTCGAACCCAGATGATTAAGATGGCAGGGCTTGATGCTCCGAGCATCCTTTTAAAAATAAAGAATTATTTAAGTTAAATGTCCAAGCTTATCGCGCTTGGTTTCTAGGTAGTCTTTGTTGCTATCATTTTCTCCGACATGCAAAGACATCCTATTTGCGACATTGATGCCCGCATCCTCTAAGGCTTGAACCTTCTTGGGGTTGTTGGTCAGTAAATTCACAGCTGAAATATTAAAGTGTTTTAACATGTCTGAGCAAATCTGATAATTCCTGAGGTCTGCTGCAAAACCAAGAGACTCATTGGCTTCCACAGTATCATGCCCTTGGTCTTGAAGAGCGTAAGCCCTAATCTTATTCACAAGGCCTATGCCTCTGCCCTCTTGCCTAAGATAAAGCAATATTCCTGATTGATGCTCTGCAATCATCTTCAGCGCTGCTTGGAGTTGTGGGCCACAATCGCATCTCAAGCTCAAGAGAGCGTCCCCTGTTAGGCATTCTGAATGAACTCGACACAAAGCCACGTCTTGACCTTCTACGTCTCCAAAGGTGAGTGCGAGATGCTCTTTTCCATTGTCTTCTTCAAATGCGCTCAAGGTAAATTCGCCATGGTTGGTTGGAAGCTTGGACTGAGCCTTGAATGAGCAATTGGTCATGCGTATTAAATATAATAAAAAAGTGTGAAGATTATAGCACCTGCAAAGAAGCCGGCTATTAAGTCATCAAAGAGAATCCCCCAGCCGCCTTTGATATTTTGATCCACCCAGGAGATAGGCCATGGCTTCCAAATATCAAATAATCTAAATAAGAAAAAGGCTAAGCCATATGCAAATAAAGTATGTGGAACAAATGCCAGAGTAACTAATATTCCAGCAACCTCATCAATCACAATGGACGAGTGATCTCCAGAGTCACTGGCCTGATTGGCTCGCTCGCAGACAAACCAAGATAAGAGAATAAACAGAGGCAAGATAAGCCAAATCCAAGGATGAGCCTGGGGCAAGAAATACCAGGTCACAAGACCCGCTAAGGTGCCCCAAGTGCCAGGCGCAGGCCTAAGCAATCCCACACCAAACCACGTAGCTAACAGGTGAGCAGGATGTCGCAGGTTTGGAAATTCCATGTTATCTAAAATGATCCCAATTTTTAATGGTCTTAAAGGGGTTATTCAAAATCTTGAGTCTTGTTCCTTTTATCACTCCGATAGTATGGCATTTTTTACCCATAGATTTAATCTTGCTTTGCAGTAGAGCAAGTTTGTTAGGAGGGACCGTAAAAAGTAATTGATAGTCATCTCCAAATTCTAAGCATTGCTTTTGATAGAGGCTATCAGCCACTGGCACCTTTACAAGATCAAGCTCACACCCAATATTTGATTGGTCAATCAAGTGAGATAGATCTTGGAATATGCCATCAGATACATCAATGGCTGCAGTGGCATAAGGGGCTATAGCTTGAGCATAGCCCACCTGAGCTTTTGGAAAAAGATAGGGTTTAGTTTGAGCATTAATGAGAGACGAGGCCTTAAACTCCTTGAGGCCCATATAAGCTTGTCCTAGAACCCCCGAGAGACACAAAATATCTCCATGCTTTGCGCCAGACCTTAAGAGGATCTTCCTACCAGGCTGACCAAGAACCGTGACGCTAATTTGCAATGGGCCTTTCACTAGATCGCCTCCAATCAGCGGAATTTTATGTTCTTTAGATATTTTGATAAGCCCTTTCCTAAAGTCCTTCATCCAGGATGGATCAAATGTTGGAATGACCAAAGAAAGATTAAAGGCTGTGGGCACGCCGCCCATGGCTGCAATATCACTTAGAGCCGTGCTCACTGCTCTATAAGCAATGGCATGAGGCTGCATAGATTTTAAGAAATGGATGCCTGCAACCGAGGTATCAGTGCTAATTAAGAGCTTAGCTTGGGTAGCAAGAACAGCGCAGTCGTCGCCCCCTGCAAGCTCAACGCCATTAGAGTTTAAATAAGCAGCACCTATCCCTGATAGGTACTTCTTAATAATTGTGAATTCTGAATTTATCTTAACTTGGGTATCTTTCAAACAAGCCTGATGCGCCCATTCCGCCGCCAACACACATGGTCACAACACCAAATTGCTTGTCTTGATTTTGAAGCTCGCGAACAATATGACCCACTTGTCTAGATCCTGTCATGCCAAATGGATGGCCGATAGAAATAGACCCACCGTTTACATTCAGCTTATCCATTGATATTCCAAGCTGATCACGACAGTAGGCTACCTGCACAGCAAAAGCTTCATTTAGCTCCCACAAATCAACATCGTCAACGCTCATGTTATGAGATTTTAAAAGCTTAGGCACTGAGAAGACTGGGCCGATTCCCATTTCATCTGGCTCACAACCCATGGTTGTAAATCCTCTAAAATAAGCCAAAGGTTTTAGACCAAGCTCCAGAGCTTTCTCTTCGCTCATCACCAAGGTGACTGAGGCGCCATCTGATAGTTGAGAAGAGTTGCCTGCCGTCACAGTACCGTTTTCTGGATCAAAGACCGGCTTTAAACCAGACAGAGCTTCCATGGTGGTTCCAGGTCTGTTGCACTCATCTTTATCGACAACATAATCCACTTCTTTTGAATCGCCTGTTTCTTTATTCATCAGCATCATTTTTGTTGCCATAGGAATAATCTCATCATTGAACTTGCCTGCCTCTTGCGCTGCAGCGGTTCTTTTTTGGCTCTCAAACGCAATCTCATCTTGGGCTTGTCTAGAAACGTTGTATCTCTTAGCCACTGTTTCAGCAGTCATGCCCATTGGGTAATAAATGCCAGGGTGCTCTTCGGCTAACTTTGGATTTACAAATTCATGCATGTTGTTATGTCCTGCAAGCATGGTAATTTGCTCGACGCCACCGGCAATAATCGTATCGTAACAACCGGCCATAATCTGGCTGGCTGCCATAGAAATTGTTTGCAGGCCTGATGAACAGTATCTATTAACTGTTGTGCCGCCTGTGGTCATGGGTAGATTGGATAATACCGCAGCATTTCTTCCAATATTGTGACCCATAGGTCCTTCTGGATTACCGCAACCCATAATAATATCTTCAACCATGGCTGGGTCTAAATTAGGGTTTCTATCAAGCATGCCATTAATAATGTGAGCCAACATATCATCTGCGCGAGTGATATTAAAACCACCTCTGTGTGATTTTGCTAAACCTGTTCTAACACTATCTACGATTACAGCTGTTTTCATTTTTTATTCCAAAGTTAGTCAGTGGTTATTCTAAACGATCATCTTTATTAGTTAAAGCCTTATACCAATTTGGAATCAAGTCGATATTCAGCTCTTTAGCTTTTGAAAAAATGAAGGGCAAAGTGATGGGACTAAAGGGCAAGATAATTAAAATACCCAAGCCTAGGTTTTTTAGTATTTGTTGTAACTGAGAATTAGCTAGCTCAATTTCTTTGTCGGTTGCTGTGCCATCCATCATCTGCAGATAGACATCCAGCATTTTCTTATTTTCTCTATTCTCAATAAGAAAGCTATCCTGGAGTTTGGATAAAGTTTTGTAGAATCTTTTAGTAAATATTTTCATTGCAAAAAAAAGCCCGGAATAATCCGGGCTTTTATTATATCTAAATGGCTGTTAACTAGAAATTCATTCCAAAGTTAATGCCCATAATTTTTGGATCAATCGCCACACCATTAGAGAAACCACCAACGGTTGGATCTGTTGCATAGTACGCATAGATATGATCGTCGTCTCTTAAGTTTCTGATGTATGCGCCGACATACCAGTCACCGTCATTAGGCTGGTATCTCATAGATACGTCCACTTGAGAGTAAGCATCAACATGCCCAATTTTTCTGTTAAAGGTATCTGACTCAGTGTCCCCTCTATAAGAATAATCAGCTCTTGCAGTCCACGTGCCTGCTGTGGTGTCGAAAAACTTAGTCACGCCCAAGCGGTAGTTAAGGTCTGCAGATCCAGGAAGTTTATTGCCTGATAGATCTTGCTCAACTCCATTTGTCGCAGGACAAGGAAGCGTTGTAGAGTTTAGTCCAAAAAATGGTTGCGTACACAAAGGTCCAAATGACTTGAACACCGGTCCAGTGTCAGTATTTGCATATTTCACCAGCGCTGCAAGTTGAGCGTTAGAAGCTGCTAGACCAAGACCACATGTCGCAGAAGGAGCTGCTTGCCCTAAAAAGACAAGAGGATCACATGTAGCTGCAAGTGGCGCAAAGTCGCCCAAGAATCCTGTTGCACCAGGTGCAAGAGGTAATATCTGAGTTGCCGCTCCAGGATTAATAGGATCTACTGAAGCAAACTCATCGATGGTTGCATCGGTCTGAGCTACAAAGCCATCAATCATAACGGTATTGGTAACAAAGAAAGTGAATTCAGCTTCAACACCTGTGATGGTAGCATCAGCATTTTCGTTAACTGAAGAACGTCTGACAATCTTTGAAAGCTGCAAGCCTTCAAGCTCATTGTGGTATGCAGAAAGATTCAGCTGAAGCCTGCCATCCATTAATGTATTTTTCATTCCAACTTCAAACACATTCACTATTTCCGGATCGTAAAGAGACGGAGTACCGTTTTCAGCATCCGTTGGGTTTACGCCTCCAGGCTTAAATCCTGTTGAGTAAGTTGCATAAAGCAATGAGTTATCATTCAACGAATGATCTAAAGCAAGTTTGTAGGTAAATTTATCACCCTCATATATTCTGTGAATTGGGTCAGGTTGAACCCCTGAGTAATTTCCAGTTGCTTGGCCCTGCAGATCAAGCAAGGATGAGTATGTATAGTCATGAATGCGATATTCACTGTAACGACCACCGAGAGTTATACGTGTGGCATCTGAGATAGCATAATAAAGCTCACCGTATACAGCGCTTGAATCTCTATTCAAATTACTATCATTGTGGAACATGCTCTGCCAATCAGCTAAAGCAGGAACACCTGCTGCCGAACCTGCAGTTGCTGCTGCATTCAAAACGTACCCTTGAGCTTGCGCAGGAGTAATGACTCCAGCCGCTATCAGACCAGGTGCCTGAGCTGCCGCTGCCGCCAATCCAGAAAAGAAGGGTGACCAAAAAGGTGCCCCACCAAGACCACATGAGTATGCAAAAATTGCACAGATAGGACCGGTCGAGGTATCGCCCCAATAGCTCATGTAAGGTGTTGCAATACGATAATCTGTTTCACTTGAAGTGGTTTGATGAAATAAACCAGCTGTGAAGTTAAAAGCACCATCATAATCAGATGAGAATCTCAATTCTGTTTGAGACCACTCAGATTCGTTGGTGGACTGATCAACAGCTTGGTCGCTTGTGTATGTTTGTAATCCAACACCACCATATCCAATGTTAGAGTCCTTGCCTAAGTTAGCAGTGATAGGCCCCATCTGATAAGGAACAACAGAAACAGCATGGTCATAATCTGCTGTGTCAAAGTAGTTACGTGTATGGTATGAATAAGAGAACACCATATTCATGGTGTCTGACAGAGCACTGTCAATTTCAAACAAGGTGCTTTCAAGCTTAGCATTATGCTCAGGCTTATGATCTAAATCAACACTTCGAATGCTCTGAGAAGGATT
>DEOR01000059.1:0-1900 GCA_002358345.1 Proteobacteria bacterium UBA3413
ACTCTAGAGCCTCTTTTATAAGCTGGACGATCTGCAATTTCTTCTGCCCATCGAGCAACATGCCGATAGGAGGCCAAATCTAAGAAAACCGCTGAATCATAGGCATTGCGCAACATCAGTGTTCCATACCAAGCATGCACTGCTATGTCAGAAATATTAAAGGTATCTCCAGATAAGTATTTTCTGGATGATAAATTTTGATCTAATACATGTAATTGGCGCTTTACTTCCATGGCAAAACGATTAATGGGGTATTCGAACTTTTCAGGTGCATACGCATAGAAATGTCCAAAACCACCTCCCAAATAAGGCGAACTACCCATGCCCCAAAAAAACCATGACATGCATTCAGCTTTTTCAGAAGGATCTGTCGGTAGAAATTCTCCAAACTTTTCAGCCAAGTAAAGCATAATTGCGCCGGATTCAAATACTCGAGTAGATGGCTTGGTACTAAGATCTAATAAAGCAGGGATTTTAGAGTTAGGGTTGATTTCAACAAAGCCACTACTAAATTGTGCGCCTTCACCAATGTTGATTAAGAAAGCGTCGTATTCTGCTCCTGCATGCCCCAAAGCTAGCAACTCTTCTAATAGCACAGTGATTTTAATGCCATTAGGAGTGCCTAAAGAGTATAGTTGAAGAGGATGCTTGCCTATAGGCAATTCTTGGTCATGTGTTGAACCTGATATGGGTCTATTGATATTGGTAAACTTGCCGCCACTTTGATTTTCCCATTTCCAAACTTTTGGTGGGATATATGTTGGTGAATCACTCATAAAATCAAGTATTAAAAATTACTTAATCTTTTGTTAATAATGCTATCAGCTTCTGTCATGATGCCGTCGATCAGGTCTTTTACTGTTGGGATATCATGAATCAATCCTGCAACCATTCCACATGACCAAGCTCCAACTTCCATGGTGCCTTCATGCATAATTTTTGGGTAAACCCCAGCCACCTCATCAACAATGTCTTCAAATCTCAGTTTGTCGCCTAGAGCCTTTTCTTTCTCTATCAAACGCTCCACTGCTGCATTGTTAAGAACTCTTTCAGTGTTGGTAAGAGATCGCATGATCAACCTAGTATCTAGCTCTGATGCATTAACAATGGCCTCTTTAACATTTTGATGCACAGGCGCATCTTGAGTTGCGATAAATCTTGTGCCCATATTTATGCCTTCAGCTCCAAGGGCCAGAGCTGCAACCAAGCTCCTCGCATCAGCCATTCCGCCTGAGGCAACAAAAGGAATTTCAAGCTCATCTGCAGCACGAGGTAAAAGAATAAAATTAGGGATATCATCCTCACCTGGATGCCCACCGCATTCAAAACCATCGACGGATACCGCATCACATCCAATAGATTGAGCCTTAAGAGAGTGTCTAACTGAGGTGCATTTATGAATCACTTTAATTCCAGCCTCTTTGAGAGCTGGTAAATACTCGGCTGGGTTTCTGCCGGCTGTTTCAACAACCGGAACTCCTGCATCAATAATAACTTGAACTAAGCCCGGATAATCAGGAGGAGTTAGTGAAGGCAAGAAGGTTAGGTTCACAGCAAATGGCTTGTCTGTCATCTCTTGGCAGCGTGCAATCTCGTTAGCTAATTTTTCTGGTGTGCCCTGAGTTAAACCTGTAATGGTTCCCAGTCCTCCAGCATTAGATACTGCTGCAGCTAATTCTGCAAAGCCAACATGATGCATTCCACCTTGTATGATTGGATGCTCTATACCAAATAATTCTGTAATTTTTGTTTTCATGTTTTCTCCTATTTATTTCATGTCCACTGGGGTTAAAAAATCTTCGTATTGCTTCTGAAGTCTTTGCATGCCTGAAATCCATCTATCTCTGTCATTGCCTTTTCTCGAAACATATTCAGCAACTTCAGTGTGAGGAAGAATTAA
>DEOR01000059.1:2129-3631 GCA_002358345.1 Proteobacteria bacterium UBA3413
CTAACTGCTGCTGCCTTGGTCACTGAGTAACCTGCAGCTCCAAGTTGTGTGAGTAAACCTGCGGCGGAAGATGTGTTCACCAAATAGCCTTCTCCTCGCTCAATCATTTGAGGTAAGACATGTTTGGCAGCAAAAATATGGCCTTGGACATTCACGTCCCAGATATTTTGCCAATCGGCTGCGCTCACCTCAAAAAATCCTGGCACGCCACCAATGCCTGCATTAGAACAGAATATATCTATCCCACCAGCGTGCTCATTAGCTTTCTCAATGACATTAATAATATCTTCTTCTTTCCCCACATTAGCTTGAATAGCGATACCATTAACTGAATCGGCAGTTTCTTGGGCGCCCTCTATGTTCATGTCAACGGCAACAATTGATTGAGCGCCAGCCTGATGAAAGGCTTCACATAAAGCCTTGCCGATTCCACTCGCGGCTCCGGTAACAACAACTCTTTTATTTTTTACATCCATTAATTTATTTTAGTAATTTTGATCTCATCTGAGTCTAAAGGTAAAACAACCATAGTTCCATCCTCTGCTGAACTCCAGTTCTTTCTAATCGCATTAACGCCTCTAAAAAACATTCTTTCCATCAGCTCATTCCTTGGGGCTGGTATTAAATGATAGAACATCAAATGATCAACATTTGCCAAGTTAGCAGCTTGGGCAGCTTCCTCTGGAGTGGTGTGATAAGTTAAAATGTCTTTCATAATTGTTCCTAACATGGGTCTACCCACATCATTAGCGCCATCTTCCATCAACTTCAAAATATGATTGGCTTGTCCTTCATGAAATAGAACATCTGCATCTTGTGAATATTTAATTAAATTCTTGCTATATCTTGTATCTCCGCTTATAACAAGCGATCTTCCCTTATAATCGAATCTATATCCTAATGCTGGCTCCACAGGCTCATGCTGCACAGCAAATGCAGTAATTCTCAAGCCGCCCTCATTAACAATGACTGGGTTTGTTAAATCTATGGGATGGGGATCAAATCCCACCACATCTAACGGCGCTACTGAATCTCCATGATGATCATGTCTATATCCATAATCAAGCTGATAGGCATCTTCAAAGCCTTGGGTAACACGCTCAACTCCTTGCGGGCCATAAACATCTAAGGATTTCGGTCGGGACTGTCCAATCCATGTCATCTGATGTAAGTCAGCTAGATCCGAAATATGATCTGAGTGAAGGTGTGTTAATAAAGAGGCTTTGATCTTACTTGGGTCAACCTGCCAATTTCTGAGATTGCTTACACTCCCATCACCACTATCCACAACATAATAATTACCACCCGCATTAACCAGGATGCATGCCTCAGCTCTTCCCGGTGCTGGTATTGGAGAGCGTGAGCCGCAAACAAGAGCTGTTAAAGAGTCATCATGAAGATCGGGTTGTGAGTTAAATTGATTCTTTATTCCAGTGCCTACTAGGCTGTCCTGCACTGCTGGGATTGAGGTTAAAAAGATAATTAGCGCAAAGATGATTGCA
>DEOR01000038.1:0-1298 GCA_002358345.1 Proteobacteria bacterium UBA3413
GTGATGGCGCCAAAAGCAAATAGAAGAGAGTTAGAGTTCATAGAATTTTAAATAATAAAAAAAGGAAAGATTATAACGAGAGCAAGGACTAAAAGTTGAATGAAGATAAATGGCACAACACCTTTATAGATATCAGTGGTTTTAATGCTTTCATCTGCCACTCCTCTTAAGTAGAAGAGAGAAAAACCAAAAGGTGGCGTTAAGAAAGATGTTTGTAGGTTAATCGCCATGAGTATTCCAAGCCAGACAGGATCAAAGCCCATCATCAAAAGCGGCGGAGCAACCAAAGGAATAATCACATAGCAGATCTCAATAAAATCTAAAATAAACCCAAAGATAAAAATGGCGAGCATGACAAACAACAGCGCTGTATATTTTCCGCCTGGCATCATGTCAAAGATTTGCTCCACCAACAGATCGCCCCCAACGCCTCTAAAGACTAAGGAAAAAATAGATGCCCCTATTAAGATGCTAAAAATCATAGTGGTCACAGTTGCCGCTTTGTAACTGGTTTCTCGCACCAACTCTAAATTCAAATAGCCGTTCAGCCCAGCGATGGCTAAGGCGCCCAGAGCGCCAACGCCAGCAGCTTCGGTTGGCGTTGCAATGCCGGCGATGATTGAGCCCAAGACCACAAAGATTAAGGTGGCCGGCGGCAAAAGAGTTTTTAGAATATTGGCTTCACCTTCAATGCCTTCAAGCGGCGCAAATTTTTTATTTCTATTGATGAAGAGGGCATAGATTAAATAGCCCACCACGATTAAAAGACCTGGAATAATTGCTCCCACAAACAAGTCACCCACAGAGACTGTTTCCTGGGAAAAGACGCCCATGTTATTTTGCGCCCTTTGATAGGCATTGGACATGACATCTCCCAGCAACACTAACGCAATGGAAGGAGGAATGATTTGACCTAAGGTTCCAGTGGAGGCAACCAACCCCGAAGAGAATTCTTTGCTGTAGCCTTGTTTAAGCATGGCAGGCAAAGACATGAGGCCCATGGTGACAACGGTTGCACCTACTATGCCGGTGCTGGCTGCTAGCAGTGCCCCCACGATAATAATAGAAATACTCAAGCCAGAATTAGAGTTCTTGAATACTAGCGCCATGTCTCTTAACATTTTTGCTGCAATGCCTGAGCGCTCCAGCACGACACCCATAAAGACAAATAAGGGGACAGCCAACAGCGTTTGGTTGGTCATGATCCCAAAAATTCTCATGGGGATTGTTTTAAATAAGTTGGGGTCAAAGAAATCAAGCGACGCTCCCAGCAGGGCAAATAAAATAGAGGTCCCAGC
>DEOR01000038.1:1450-3165 GCA_002358345.1 Proteobacteria bacterium UBA3413
TCGATAGAGCTCCTTGATTCCTGCAATTCCTAGAACTGCTGGCAGTAGCAAGATCAAAGATTTTTGGATGTAAACGGTCTTCAACCCCCCAGGCTCAGTTGAAACTTCCTGAACGGCCCAAGAAGCCAAGATGAAGTCGATAGAGTAATAAGCGATCACCCCGACCATGGGTGCCAATAAAAAAATCACCCCAAAGGTGTTCACAAATTTTTGATACTGAGACGAAGCATTGCGATAAAAAATATCCACTCTCACGTGCTCATCTGATGAGTAGGCCCAACCGGCACAGCCTAAGAAAATTAATGCATGCGCGTACAAAGCCAGCTCTTGAATATCGGCTCGGCCCATGCCAAAAAAATAGCGACTAATCACAACGATCATGACCAATGCCAGCAACACTGGCAGCAAGCGCGCAAAAAATTTTCCCAAGAAATCATCCATGCTATGTATATTAAAGAGAATTGTTTAAAATAAGAAATATGTTAATTCTACTATCACCAGCTAAAACCCTTGATTACACCAAAGACTTTGATGTCAAGCCGACTGCGCCAGCATTCTTGGCTGACTCTTCGAAGCTCATCAAAGAACTTAAAACCAAGGAACCCAAGGATATAGCCAGCCTCATGGGCCTCAGCGACAACCTGGCAGCCTTAAATTTTGATCGCTATCAAAGCTGGAAAGCTTCCAAGTCCATCAGCAGTGATAGCCAACCGGCGCTGTATGTTTTTCAGGGAGATGTGTACCAGGGACTGAAAGCTGAAACCTTTGATAAAAAGGACATCGCTTTTGCTCAAAAACATTTACGTATTCTCTCTGGTCTTTACGGCGAGATCAGACCTTTGGATGTTATTAAACCTTACCGACTGGAAATGGGCACCAAGCTGCCAACCAGCAAGGGCAAAAATTTATATGAATTCTGGGGCTCTAAGATCAAAGATAATTTATTGAAAGAACTCAAGGCTAACAAATCTGAGTTGATTGTAAATCTAGCCTCGAAGGAATATTTTACCGTGGTGGGCGCTTTGCCAGAGAACATTGAAGTCGTGGCCCCGGTCTTTAAAGATTTTAAAAATGGTGAATACAAACTCATTAGTTTCTATGCAAAAAAAGCGAGAGGCTACATGAGCCACTGGATCATCAAGAACAAAGTGACCTCTGCAAAAGATCTCGTGAACTTTAAAGAGGAAGGTTACAAATACTCGAAGAAAGATTCGACACCCGAAGAACCCGTTTTTTTAAGGAAGTAACCCGTCTTTTTCCCAAAATGAGTGTGTGGGCTCAAGGTCATCATAATTAGCTTGTGATTTTTCCATGAAAGCTTTCATGGCTGCTTCCATGTCCTGGCCACTAATCAATGATGAATTCCATGCTGCATGATAATCAAGCGACTCTTTAACGCTGTGGTCTCGAGCATAATTAATTTGTTTTTTGATCACCCTTGTTACAAGTGGTGATTTAGATGCGATGTCTTTGGCCAGCGCCAGTGAGCCTGCTTCCAGATCTTCCTTTGACGCATAGACCTTATTCATAAAACCTAGCGACAAGGCTTCATCTGGAAGAAATTTTCTGCCGGTATAGGCGAGCTCTCTCACGGCACCCAGCGGCATTAAAGTCGGCAATCGTTGCAGCGTCCCAACATCTGCTGCCAGCCCAATATCTACTTCTGCAATTTTAAAAAATGCATCCGATGAGCAATGCCTAATATCACAAGCAGC
>DEOR01000038.1:3298-19751 GCA_002358345.1 Proteobacteria bacterium UBA3413
GCAGGATCTTTTTTTACACCGCCCTTATCAGCAGGGGCAAAATTAGCTAAATCCATGCCTGCATTAAAATGCTTTCCTTCACCTTTTAATAAAATAACCCTTGCTTCAGCATTTTTATCTAATTCTTTAATTAGTTCCGGCAATTCTTTCCAAAACAGACGAGTCATTGTATTAAATTCATCGGGTCTGTTCATGACCACATGGGCCACGTGATCTTTTACGGTCACATCAAAACATGTGTACTTACTCATTTGAACTAGCTCCCTCTTTAAGATCTTTCACAATTTCTCTTAAGTGATCAACCAACTCAAAAGTTTTGTGATGCGGCAACACGACTTTTCTGTCGGTGCTTAACTTTTTAAGGCCGTTATCTAACTCATCTAATTTACTGATTATTTCTTTGCTCATAGCTACAATAGGTTACGTTTACAAAAAATTATAATGGCTTGAATCTATGAAAGCACGTCTCTTACAAACTTTATTTACTGCGCAGGTTATTTTTTGCAGTACATTTATTCTTGCAGCTGAGTCAAACAAAGACATAAGGGCACTTCAAGAGCAAAATATCATGTCGGTTTTATTTCAGCAAACCTCAGCAGAGGGTCTGGCTTCTAGTCTTCAAACATACAAAGCAGCTCAACAAGTTTTAGATCAGGCGCTAGCAGATCCAACTTGGAGCGCATTGCCAGGGCAAACAAAGTATAAAAATAAAAAGCCTGCCATCATTCTTGATGTCGATGAAACAGTCTTAGATAACTTGGCCTATCAGGCACGCGGAATTTTAGATGGAACAAGCTATCCAACAGGTTGGATTGCCTGGGGCAATGAAGTGGCTGCAACAGAGGTTCCTGGAGCAAAAGACTTTTTAAACTATGCCCAATCTAAAGGCGTGACTATTTTTTATATTACCAACAGGGTTGCAGAACTCAAAAATGCTACTCAACAAAATCTTACAAAGCTTGGAATACCATGGGATCAATCACAGGACACTATTTTAATGCGCGGCGAAAATGGCTGGGGAAGCGATAAAGGTTCTAGACGCAGTCTTGTTTCAGAAGAACACAGAGTGCTGATGCTTATTGGAGATAACCTTGGGGATTTTGTGGATGCAAAAGATAACCTTGTGACCCCAGATCAAAGAAAGGATATGGTCCAGGCTTACAAAGAATATTGGGGCGCCAAATGGTTCATGCTTCAAAATACAACTTACGGCGACTGGGAAGGCGCTTTATACAACTTTGATTATTCCTTGTCTCCAGATGAAGTGCACGAGACTCGCATAAATTCTTTGCAACCCTCAAGATAACCCCATGAAAAAATACTTGTTGCTGTTTAGCGTTGTCATTCTTGCATCTTGCCAAGATGGAAATGTGGTTGAGGAGGCAGTTTTAATTGGCACAGAAACCAATGCAGCTGAAACCTTAGAGCGAAATCCAAACATCAAAGCTAAGAATATCATTTTATTTATTGGCGATGGCATGGGACCCAATCAAGTTGCTTTAGCAAGATTTGCTGTTGGCGGAGCAAACCATCGACTCTCGTTTGAAAATTTTCCTGTCACCGGCATTGTTTTGAATCACTCGGCTGAGAATCTCTATACTGACTCAGCTGCAGCTGCGACCGCATGGGCCGCCGGAGTTAAGACAAAAAATGGCTACTTGTCTGTTGATTCTGATAATAAATTCTTGCCAACCATCCCAGAGCTTTTAAGCACTAAGGGCTATTTAACCGGCTTGGTCGCAACTTCTTCGATCACGCATGCGACCCCAGCAGCTTTTTATGCTCACATTAAAAGTCGCTCCAAGCACAAGCAAATTGCTCAAATGCTTGTTGAATCAGACATAGCTATCGCTTTAGGCGGAGGCTCCGAATTTTTTAAATTGCCGTTATCAGATCAAACAATACATCTAATCGAAAATGGGCAGTCCCTGGACCAAGACAAGCTTACTCAGCATGCAAGGGTGCTTGGATTATTTGCTGAAGATGGTCTGGATAGAAGACTGGCTCCACCAACGCAACTTCACATGACAGAGAAAGCATTAGATTTTTTAGATGCAAAAACATCGAATTGCTCAGGATTCTTTTTAATGTCTGAGGGCAGCCAAATTGATTGGGCTGGCCATGATAATAATGTGAAGTATATGCTTTCAGAGTTTACTGATTTTGATGATACGGTTGCAGCCGCAATAGAATTCGCAAAGCAGGACAAAGAAACTTTGATTTTAGTTACTGCAGATCATGCGACTGGAGGCTTGGTTTTGCAAAAACCTAGAGGCTCTAGCGTTAGAGCTCAATGGACAACGACAAGTCATGATTTATCATCAATTAATATTTATGCCTATGGACCAGGAGCAGAAAAATTTTCTGGTGTCATGGACAACACTGAAATTTTTGATCGTATGTTAGAAGTTCTGGACTACGAGAACCTAGATTCAAATAATTGCGTCAACTAGCTCTGCAAGGGTAGGGTAGGTGACCACCCCATTGGCTAAATTTTTCGTCCTACCAGGGTTAATCCAATAAACCTGCCCAACACCAGCATTAACTGCTGAGTTTACGACCTTAAAATTATCATCAATAAAAATCGAGTTTTTCAGATTTACTTTTAAATACTGGCCGGCAAGAGCCCAAAATTCTTTTTGCTCTTTTGCGTAGCCTAAATGCATGCTGCAAATGTGTGAGTCAAAGTAATCAAGAAAGTTTGCAGACTCAGACTTAAAATCAAATAACCTAGGATCGCCGTTAGTAAGAATATATTTAGGATTGCTTAGAGAGGCAATTTTTTTTAAGGCATCTTCGGACCCTTTTAAAAATGAACATCTCTCTTCTTGATTTTTAATGATCTCCAAAGAATCAATGCCCAACAGTTCATCCCAATAATTCAGGTCATACCAGTTTAAACTGGCTTCCTGATCGCTCATCATGGACTTTATATCAGCTTTAACTTCAGTGCTTGATTTGCCTGTTTCAAGAGCCAATGTATTTGGTAGCCAATCTGTCCAAAACTTCATGTCGTAGTTCAGATCTAGAATAACCCCATCAAGATCTGAGAGAATAGCAGTGGTAGAATTGAATTTTGTCATTAAAAGAACACTATGCAGTCTAAAAACTTAGAACTTATTATCTCTCAATTAGAAGACTTAACCTTAAGTTTATTTCCTGAAATATTAAAAATTTATGAAGACAAAGATTTTAAGACCAGGCATAAAAAAGATGGATCGCCAGTCACTAAGGCTGACATGCTTGGCCATAAGTTAATTCTCAAGTTTTTAAATAAGCATTACCCTGACATTCCGATTGTTTCAGAGGAGAGTTTCACGCAAAAAGGCTATAAACCGGCAAAAGAGTTCTGGTTGGTCGATCCTATTGATGGAACCAAGGAATTTGTTAATCGCTCGGGTGAATTCACAACCAATATTGCATTAATTCAAAATGGTCATCCGGTCCTAGGCGTGGTTGGAGCACCAGCAATCAATAAGATTTGGTCTGGTATTTCATCTCATACACCCAAAACTACCAAATTAAAGGCAGCAGCTTCAAGTTCTGCATTGAAAATAGTGATGAGTAAAAGTCATCAAACTGTTATAGATACAGCGTTTTTAAGCTATTTAGATAAAAATAATGTCAAAATTAGCACTATTAGCAAGGGCAGTTCCTTAAAAATATGTGTTTTAGCCGATAAAAAAGCAGATATCTACCCTAGATTTGGCCCTACCTTAGAGTGGGATATTGCTGCAGCTGATGCGGTTCTTAGAGCAAAGGGCGGGGGTATTTTCTTGATAGATAGCTTCGAACCCCTTGAATATGGTAAAAAAGATAGCATATTAAACCCTATGTTTATTGCGATAAGTGATTTGAACCAAAAACAGAGAATCTTGTCTCTAATAAGAGGTTTTAGCAAAAATTTGCTATAATTATTAGTTGAGATAACCTATGGTTATAATTAATTATTTATAAAATATATATGGGAACAGAATTACAGACTATAACGCTAGCAACTCCAGGCAAGGATATAGAATCCTATTTGTCTTGCGTTCATGCGATCCCGATTCTAACTCCAGAACAAGAAAAAGAGCTTGCCTTGAAGCTATTTGAGAATAATGATCTTGAAGCAGCGCGTCAGCTAGTGCTTTCACACTTAAGGTTTGTGGTTCATATTTCTAGATCATACTCAGGTTATGGTCTTCCATTAGCCGATATCATTCAAGAAGGAAACATTGGCTTAATGAAAGCGGTCGATCGATTTGATCCAAACAAAGGGGTTAAAATTGTATCTTTTGCAGTGCACTGGATCAAAGCAGAAATACATGAATACATTCTTAAAAACTGGAGAATGGTTAAAATTGCTACAACAAAAGCTCAAAGAAAATTATTTTTTAACTTGCGCAGCAAAAAGAAAACATTAGATTGGTTTACGAAGGAAGAAGCAGAGCAGATCGCAAAAGATTTAAACGTTCAAGTTAAAGATGTCCTGCACATGGAAAATCGCCTTACATCGCATGATTCATCCTTTGACGGCCCAGTGGGCAGTGATGACGAAAGCGATATTATGTCTCCATCACAGTACCTTGAAGACAAGTCATTTAGCCCAGAAATCTTAGTTGCAGAACAAGAAGTGTCTGATCATAACTCTGAAGAGTTATATATGGCATTGGCTCAGCTTGATGAAAGAAGCAAAGACATTATTGCAAGGCGATATCTTGCCGATGAGAAAGAGACTCTTCATGATCTTGCAGATGAATATCAAATTTCAGCTGAAAGAATTAGGCAAATAGAAAATGGTGCGTTAAAAAAACTTAAAGCTGCTATGTCTAACGCTGCCTAAGCAGGCAATTTTCTTTACCCCGGGACAGATCAATCAATCAAGATAAACCATATCTCGCCAGTTTTGTTAAAAGGCTTGGGCGTATCACCTTAGCTCAAAAAGACGCACTCGAATCACTGAGCCAATTCCATTTACAAGACTCTGAGCAATTACTTGGCCTAGTCTCAGACTACCCAAAAGCTATTCTAGAAATAGGATTCGGCAACGGTGAAAATACCTCTTATTTAGCAGAGAAAAATCCAGAGGCCCTCATCATTGCATCCGAGGTCTATCGTTCAGGCATTGGAAGTTTGCTGGCTTCTATAGCTAAACATTCATTCAAACACATTAAAATTTTTGATGACGATGTTCGAGAGCTTCTCTTAGATTTAGCGCAACCCATCTTCCATGAAATTTATATCATTTGCCCAGACCCATGGCCTAAAGCCAGGCACCATAAACGCAGATTGGTAGATAGCAATTTTTTAAATACCTTGCATCAAGTCATGCATCCCAATGGCACCATCTATATCTCAACTGATTGGGAGAACTATGCAGAATTTATAGATGAAGAAACGCTCAAGGCAGAGCATCAATTTAGCGCCTCCAAGATTTCCAATGAAGGCATGCCGATTACTCGCTTTCAGGATCGTGCACAAAGAGAAGGTCGAATCATTCATACCTTTTTACTTACCGCTAAAAAAATAACTTAATGGTTTCATTGAGGTATTGATAGCCTCTTGCGGTTGCCCCTATTTTGTCTTCGAGCAATAATCCTTCCTTTACGCCTAATTGATATTTTTTTAAGAAACTCTTGGGAAGCTCGACCCCTAAATGATCAGGCAAGATCCCGTCTTTAATTCTTAATAAATTCATTGCCAGATCCATGTCCAACTCTTCTCCCTGAATGATTGTATGATCTGCGATCGTTTGCTTTGCTATGTAGCCATTGAGAGGTTTAATTTTTCTAAACCTTGTAATTTCTGGGCCCACAGTAATTTTGCTGTGCGCGCCTGGGCCCAAGCCAAGAAAGTCCCCAAATTGCCAATAGTTTAAATTGTGCCTGCTCTCAAATCCTGGCCTAGACCAAGAGGATACTTCATATTGCTGATAGCCATTGCTCTCTAACATTTGACGAGCAAGTCGCTCCATTCCTTCAATCTGATCCTCGTTTGGCAGTTTTAATTCTTTTTTGTAGAAGATAGTATTTGGCTCAATAGTAAGCTGGTACAGCGACAAATGATTGGTTTGAGAATCAATAAATTGTTCAAGAGTCTCTTGAAATGAAGTCGCCGTTTGATACTCAGTGCCATAAATTAAATCAATGGTGGAATTCATGCCCTTGAGGAGGTTGGTGGCTTCAATTCCCGATGCCTTGTCGTGGTTTCGGCCCAAACCTTTCAGCTCTGGATCGTTGTAGCTTTGTACTCCTAGTGAGTAGCGATTAATGCCTAATGCAGAGAGATCACTCAGTTTGTTCGCGCTCACATCTCTTGGATTCATCTCAAAGGTGATTTCCATCTCTTTACTCAAAGGATTTTGTTTTACAGCATCTAAAATAATTGCAATGGCTTCCGCCGAAGCTAGCGAGGGTGTTCCGCCACCAAAATAAACACTGCTAAACTCTCTTCCATCAATTAACGCAGCTGAATCCTCAAGATCTTGCGCAATTGCATGCGCCAGCTTTTGATCATTTTGTTTCACAGGTTCAGTGGTGATAGAGAAATCACAATATGGGCATTGCACCTCACACCAGGGCAAATGAATATATAAACTTAGCGGTGGCTTAGAGAGAGACAAAGGTATGAATTTTTTGTCTTAGAGTCTTAGTGGCAAGACCGCGATGGCTTAATGTTGATTTTTCTTCTGGTGTGATTTGCGCCAATGAAAGCGGAGAGCCTTCGGGGTAAAACATTGGATCATACCCAAAACCACCACTGCCTTGCTTGATGAGCTTAACCGTTCCTGCAAGTGTTCCTGTTGCTATTAACGGGAATGGATCTGACGCATCTTTAATCATGGCAAGCACACAGACAAAATAAGCTTTCGCCTCTTGGAGATTAATATTTTGAAGTTCTTGTTTGAGACGCTGTCGGTTTTCTTCGTCACTGGCATCGTCTTTTGCATACCTTGCAGAGTGGAGACCTGGCATATTATTAAGGGCGGGAACTATGAGGCCCGAATCATCTCCAAGTGAAGCCAAGCCCGTGGCTTGGGAGGCAACCCTAGCTTTATGCAAGCTATTTT
The DNA here is from genome assembly GCA_002358345.1 of Proteobacteria bacterium UBA3413. GTDB lineage: Bacteria > Pseudomonadota > Gammaproteobacteria > Magnimaribacterales > D2472 > D2472. Next base: position 10,350 of record DEOR01000038.1, read on the forward strand.
CAATAAAGGTTTTGCCCACCTCTTCTTCTGGAACAACACCAAATGCGTCTTGGGAGATCACTGCAAATTCTGGAAGCAGGAGTGCAAACTCTATGAGCTTGCCTTGATTACTAGTTGCAATGATTAGCTTGGGCTTATTTTCCAAGAAGGTATACCGCCTCTGCAGCTAAAAAATTAGGAAAGCAATTGGTGAGCCAGGATGTTTTGCCGCGCCTATTCAGATAAACTTTTTTATGAATATTAAATTGCTCAGCCGCACAGAGCTCTTCAAAATCAGCAATGGTGCATAAATGTAAATTAGTTGTTTCATACCACTTCGCAGGCAATTGAGGAGAAGAGGGCATCTTGCCTTTTAACAAACCGGTTCTTAGCTCCCAGTTCCCAAAGTTTGGTAGAGTAATCACGCACTGATTAGCGACCTCTAAAATATTTTGCAGAGCCTCTTTGGGCTTGCGTAGGCATTGAATGGAGCTGGCCATAATGGCGACATCAAATCCCATATTTTTATATTCTAGTAACCCAGCATCAATGTCTTGTTGGATCACCGAAATACCATTTTTAATGCAGTCTTGAATTTTCAGAGGATCATTTTCTACGCCATAGCCCGTGGTGCCTTTTGCACGGCTGAGAGATTTTAATAGCGAGCCATCTCCACACCCAAAGTCTATAACTTTTGAGTTAGCCTCCACCCAATTAATTACAATGTGCTCAAGAGAGTTCATCGTTGGTCTCCAGAAAATTTTGTAAACTAGCTGAGTAGTTATCCGAGTGAAACAAAAAGCTGTCATGACCATACTCACCTTCAAGCTCAACATATGAACTTCTAACCCCAGCTTTAACTGCAGATATTTGAATATCTTTTCCGTACTCTTTTGGGAAAAGCCAGTCTGAGTTAAAAGAGGCGATAAAGAGTTTGGCTTGAATTTGCTTAAAACATTCCACGAGGTCTTGACCAAAATCTTTTGCTGGATCAAAAGTATCCATGGCCTTGGTCATTAAGATGTAGCTGTTGGCATCAAAAGTTTCTGCAAACTGCTCTCCTTTGTACTGAAGATAGTTCTCAACCTCATAGCTCACTTTTGTATCAATCCTGGTTTCTGGATTTTGCAGTTTACGTCCAAATCTTTTGCTCATACTAGATTCTGATAGGTAGGTGATGTGCCCGAGCATGCGCGCAGCTTTAAGGCCTTGTTTAGGTTTAGAGCCTTGGGCAAGGTAATTGCCATCAAAAAAATTCTCATCCTTCCTGATCATTTCTCGGGCCACTTCATTAAGCGCTATATTTTGAGAACTTATTTTTGATGAGGAAGCAATAATCGCAGCTTTTTTAAGCTTATCGGGATAACTAATAGCCCATTGCAAAGCCTGCATTCCGCCTAAACTTCCACCAGCAACCATTTCCCAGGAATCAATTTTAAAATGATCGAGTAAATGTTTTTGCGCGCTTACCCAATCTTGAACTGAGACTGCTGGAAAAGCAGCGCCAAAAGGCAGATTTGTTGTTGGGTCCACCGAGATGGGTCCAGAAGAACCATGGCAACCCCCAAGATTATTGAGAGAGACCACAAAATACTTAGAGGTATCAATTGTTTTTCCATCCCCAACCATCTGATCCCACCAACCCGCCTTGGTTTCTTCGCTTTTCTCGCCTGCGGCATGATGATTTCCAGAAAAAGCATGACACACGAGCACGGCATTATCCTTAACGGAGTTCAATTCACCATACGTTTCAACCATGAGCTCAAAAAAAGGAAGTATCGACCCAGACTCAAGCGTAAGAGGTAGATCAAAAAAAATTTTTTCGGTACAAGTTTTCATGCAAGCGAACCGAGAACCTGAATCAGCAAGGTGTTAATAAAATTTAATAGCATGAGGCCAATGATGGGAGTGAAATCTAATCCGCCCATTGGAGGAACATATTTTCGGATAGGGTTCAGAACAGCGCCTGACATTTCTTCAACAATTTGCAGCATGGGGTGATTATTCCCAGGTGCCACCCAACTTAAAATGACTGACCCAATGACGCTATAAAATAGGATTCGAAAGCAAGAGTTAATCACATTCACTGACGCGATTAAAAGCAAGGCTAGGGGCTCATATCCTGTCGAGTAGATCATGTAAAAGGACACAAACTTTAATAACAAGGCAAACGCTAAGGCTGCCAGCAGAGGGTTGAGAAAAAAGAACGCTGATTTTGAGATTGGCTCCAAGTAGGTCGCAAATATTTTGACTATGGGATTGAAGTAGTTAATTCTAAAGAGTCTAAACATTGCAAGAATGATAAAAGCGTAGCTTGCAAAGCCAAGAATGATTGCGAGAGGTCCTGTCATGTTAGCTCCATTAAAAAATTAGCTCTCATTATTGATTGCAATTGATCGTTGCTCAGCAGCTTTAAAGGCTTCTTCAATCACTAAATCTATATTATTTTTTTCAAGAGATTCAAGACCTGCTTGAGTGGTTCCGCCGGGTGATTTTATCTTATTTATTAACATTTCAAAATCACCTTCCTGGTTAAATAAATCGCCAAGGCTTCCCACAAAGTCTTTAAACATCTCAATGGCCTGCTCATCATTACCTTTGCTCAACTTTTTAAGCTTGGTTAGGTAGGTATTTAAAATTTTAAACAAGAAAGCTTGGCCGCTGCCTACAATGCTAGTAAAGATGTGGATATCATCCTCCCTATCCATGATCATGACATGACCCACTTTTTCAAATAACTCGATTGAATGTTGAAATGCATGCAGTGCTTTATTGTTAGCATAAAGCGCGGTGATTCCTTTGTTATAGGCAGCAGCTGTATTTGGCATAGCTCGAATGATCAAATCAGGATTAGGGTACTGAGCGATTTCTATTCCAGCTACCAGGGTTAATACTGGGGTGTGGGGGGCAAAATTCATAAGGTCTTGAGCTGCAGCTATCGCATCTTTGGGTTTAACCGCAAGAATGATGAGATCAAACATATTATCAGCCAAAGACCCCAGCGACTGCACTGATATGTGCTGACTCTCTAGAAGGACTATTTTTTCTGAATTTCTTTCAATGCATACAATATCTGCTGGCAAGACCTCAGCCTTTAGAAGACCTGAAATAATAGCTTGCGCTATATTTCCAGCACCTAAAAAACAGATTTTCATGTTCGAGCTCCCAGCAGCATCTCGCCAATTCTGACCATGGATGATCCCGCGATGATGGCTTCCTCAAAGTCTCCCGATGTTCCCAGAGAGAGCTCTGTGCAATCTGGCAAAATCTCTTGCAACGAGCTTTGAAGATCTTGAATGCGCGCATAAGTTTTTAATTTTTCCTGATCGCTTGCATGAATATTAGGCATGAACATTAACCCTTTAAGTTTCAAGCTAGAGTAATGTGTATTTAGCTCTGAGGCAAAATCTATCATCTCCTCTGACCTGACCCCAGATTTAGATACTTCATCATCCACATTGACCTGAATGAGCACAGAGATTTCTTTATTTAAGTCTTTGCAAGCTTCATCTAGCTTTTTAGCGACTTTGGCTCTATCCAGCGAGTGAACCCAAGAGGCTGACTCGGCTATCAGTTTGAGTTTATTGGTTTGAATCGGCCCAATAAAATGCCAGACAATGTCTTTTGGGCATCCCGCAGCTTTTTGAGCAAGCTCCTGCGCATAATTTTCACCAAAGTGTCGTAAACCTGTGCCATAAGCCTCTTCAATGGTTGCTTGAGATTGCATTTTAGACACGGCGATTAAAGTAACAGGCCCAGAACGATTTGTTGCTTTGAGGCTGGCAACATCAATAGCCTGCTGAACGGCGCGTACTCTTGATGTTATGTTTTGATGCATGTTTTTATAATCAAAGGCTGGCGATTATTTTTTATCAGAACCTCACGAGCATTGTTAACCTCTGATTTAGTTTTATAAGGCCCGGACATGACCTTAAACAGAGTTTTATCTGGCATAGAAGAGCTAAATGTTTTTTCTACATATGCTTCTAGTCCAAAAGTGAGCATCGCTCCAAGCTGCTCTTGCGCGTAGATTCTTTTGCCATAGGTTTCAATTTGAAGTCGATATTCACAATTCTCTGCTGTGACAATGCCATCTAATTCTATAAAGATAGAATCTTGCTCTAAATCTATCGGATAGGAAATCTCCACAGTGGGGTTAGCTACATGCCCTCTCAAATTTTTGACATCTGTTTTTAAGATGAGGTTGGCTGCCAGAAGAAGTAGGGCAGCCATTCCGCCAATTATAAAGAAGTGCTTTAACTTTATTGGTTGATCAAGCTGTCTTTTCGCTCGCAGTGATGCAGAGGGTGTTTTGCGCTTGGAAGAATTAACAGGATGTTTTTTTGCAAAATCTTTCACGAGGTTTACATTTGCTCTAGTGAGTCAATGCCAATCAGTTCAAGGGAAGAGGCTATGACATTTTTTACTAAACCCAAAGCTCTTAACATGTTCACCTGATCTTGCTCCGCAGCTTTTAAAATATTTGTATCATTATAAAAATGATGGAATCCCTGCGCCAAGTCTCTTAGGTAGTAAATGATCAAATGTGGCTGAAGATTTTCACCCGCACTCTGAACCACAAAAGAGAAGTTGAGCGCCAATTGAATCAAGTCGTCGCACGCATGAAATTCATCAAAATCTTTAAATGCTTCGGGCAAAGTGTGACCCAGAGAGATATATTTTTTTTGCACTGAGCAAATTCTTGCATGAGCATATTGCACATAATAGTAGAGGTTGTCCTTGGAGTGACTTCTCGCCACCCCGATATCAAAGTCCAGGTGTTGATCAGCCTGTTTGGACAGATAATAGAATCTTGCAGCATCAGGCCCAATATCATCAATCAATTGTTTAAGAGTATAGAAATTACCACTGCGAGTAGACATCTTTACCTTTGCACCATCTTCTAAAAGATTAGCAAATTGAACTAACTGAACTTGCATTTGATTTTTGTTGTAGCCCATTGCTTCAATGGTTGCTTCGATACGCTTGATGTAACCATGATGATCTGAGCCCCAAACATTAATAATGGTATCAAAGCCTCTGTCTAATTTATTTTTATGGTATGCCAAATCTGCAGATAAGTAGGTGCCTCTCCCATCCTCCCGAATAATGACCCTGTCTTTGTCATCTCCAAATTTTGTAGACTCTAACCATACCGCACCAGCTTTTTCATAGGCATGCTCTTGTTTCACTTTGTGCAGTGCTTTGGCAATGTCTGACGTCTCATCAGATAACTCTCCCAAAGAGGATTCAAAAAACCACTGATCAAACTCAACCTTAAACGCAGTTAAATCATCTTTAATGGACTGAGTGACATAGGCCAATCCTCCAGACCTAATGACCAGCCAAAGATCCGAATAGCTTGACTGAATGCGTGTAATTAATTCATCAATTTCAGCCTCTGGCTCCTCGGGAAGATCCTTGCATAATTGGTCTTTTTGAATATTTGGAGCGCTGTCATCCAACTTAATGGAATCAGCGATCTCTAAGACATAACTGCCTTTGTACCCCGAGGCTGGAAAACTAACATCATCAAAACAAGAGAATTTTCTTAAAAAGATACTGCAAGCTAATATATCCACTTGACGACCTGCATCATTCACATAATATTCTTTTTCTACTTGATGCCCGAGACTAGAAAGAATTCTAGCAATTGCATCACCATAAGCTGCTCCTCGACCATGCCCAACATGCAAGGGACCAGTGGGATTGGCAGACACAAACTCTATTTGAATTTTTTTTTGAAGGGAGTTATCAACGCTTGGGATTAAGTCCATCGCTTGTTCTACCTGTTGTAAAAAAGCGCGCTGAGTTAGAAAGATGTTCACAAAGCCAGGGCCTGCAATCTCAACCCTATCAACACCATCGGCTGATTGAATAACCGTCGCTAATTTTGTTGCTAACTCCCTGGGGTTTTTTTTGGTTAGACCAGAAGCCACAAGGCATAAGTTTGTGGTCCAGTGGCCTTTATCGAGGGAATCGGCAAGATGCAGCTTATGTTTTTTAAGCAACTGGTTCTTCTGGCCGCCAGCAAGACCCAGATCATTGTCAATAAAACTATTTAACGCTAATGAGAGTTGAGTAAACAAAAATTAAACCCTTCCGGAGTATTCCCCTGATCTAGTATCCACCCTAATCTTTTCGCCCTCTTCAACAAAAAGAGGCACCTGGATCGTTACCCCGGTTTCTAGCTCAGCCGGTTTGGTTGCTCCAGAGACAGTGTCTCCTTTAATGCCCGGATCAGATCGAGAGATAGTCAATTCTACAAATGCAGGAGGCTCAACAGATATTGGCTCATCATTCCAAATAACCACTTCACAATTTTCCTGACCAATTAACCATTTTTTTGCTTCAGCAACTACTTTTTCAGTGATGGCAATTTGCTCAAAAGTCGAAGAGTTCATGAAATGCCAGAAATCACCATCCGAGTAGAGGTAGCTCATTTCAGCGGTGCTCACATCCGCCTCTTCAACAGATTCTCCGGACTTATAGGTCTTATCAATGACCTTGTCGGTAATTAAGTTCCTAAACTTGACACGCATTACAGCTTGGCCTTTGCCTGGCTTATGAAACTCATGCTCGATGATTGAGCAAGGTTGCCCACTAATAATAATTTTGAGTCCGTTTTTAAATTGGCTTGTTGATATTTTCATTGTGTGATTTACTTTCTTCTGCTATTTCTTAAGGAGTTTGTTCGGATGCATAAATTATTATTATCTACTTTATTACTGTCTATTGTCGTTATTTCTTCTTGTTCTAGTCAACAAGCTTCCACTTTAAATGAATCTGATGTAGAAACATTTCTTGAGAGAGTTGAGTTAGAAGACAAAACTCTTGGTCCCGTAGCAAGCTCCGCTTATTGGATAGGCTCTAATTTTATCACCTATGATTCTCAGAAAGTAGTTGCAGATTATGGAAAACGATTTCAACTTCTAGCTCTAGAGCGCGCAAGACAAGCCGCAACTTTCGATAAAGTGCTAGTCTCTGAAGAAAATAGACGAAAACTTAATTTGATTAAAAATTCATTTGTTATGCCATCTCCGCTTGATGACGCGCTTGCAGGAGAGATTGCCGGCATTAGCGCCGAGCTTGATGCCATGTATGGTGCTGGACAGCATTGTTTTGGCGAGGGTGATTGTTACGACTTAGAGGCATTTGAAGCAGTCATTGATAATTCTAGGGATCCTGATGAGCTTTTAAAAGCGTGGGAAGGCTGGAGAAATATTGGCAAGCCCATGAAAGACATGTATTTAAGAATGGTAGAAATTGGCAATCTAGGCGCAAAAGATCTTGGTTATGATGGGCTTACCGATCTTTGGTTTAGTCAATACGACATGCCAGCAGATGATTTTCTAGCCGAAACAGATAGGGTCTGGGATGAGCTGAAACCCCTTTATGATGCATTGCATTGCCATGTTCGAAATGAGCTATCTGAGCATTATGGAGAAGCAGTTGTTTCTAAAAAAGGCTCTATGCCAGCACATGTGCTTGGGAACATGTGGGGCCAATCATGGGCAAATATCTATGACTTGGTCTATACACCAGATAATCCTACGGCTGATACCAACATTGACTTAACCAAAATCTTGGAAGAAAAAGATATTGGTGAGATAGAAATGGTAGAAATTGCTGAAAATTTCTTTCTTTCACTTGGATTTGAGCCGCTGCCTAAAACTTTTTGGGAGAGATCGCTTTTTATTAAGCCTCAAGATCATAATGTGGTCTGCCATGCATCCGCCTGGGATTTAGATTCAGATGCAAATGATCTGAGGGTTAAAATGTGCATTGAACGCAACGCAGAGGACTTCTCTACCATTCACCATGAGCTGGGACATATCTTTTACTACCAAGCCTACAGTCAGCAACCTAGCATCTTTCAAGGCGGGGCCAATGATGGCTTTCATGAGGCGGTGGGGGACTTATTAACGTTGTCTATTACACCAGACTATTACCATAAGATTGGCATGATTACTGAGGCAGAGGCCATCAATGCAAAATCAGATCCAATTTCTTTGCTAATGCAACAAGCCTTAGATGGAGTAGTATCAGTTCCATGGACCTTGATGCTTGATAAGTGGAGGGCCGGAGTATTCTCAGGAGAGACATCAGAAGCAGAGCTAAATAATTCATGGTGGGAGCTGAGAGAGTACTATCAAGGCATAAAAGCCCCGAGAGAAAGGGATGCTGATGCATTTGATCCAGGTGCTAAATACCATATCCCCGGTAATACTCCATATACCAGATATTACTTAGCCAAAATTCTGCAATACCAATTCCATGAATCTCTTTGTAATCAAATAGGCTTTGAAGGGCCTTTGCATGAATGCTCTATTTACAATAATGAGCTTGCAGGAGAGCAGTTAAGAGCAATGCTGTCTCTAGGGCAAAGTCAAGAGTGGCAAGTAGCTTTAGAAGCATTAACAGGCACCAGAACCTTAAGTGGCAAATCCATGCTTAATTACTACAAGCCCCTGAAGGATTGGTTGGATCTGCAAAATGCCAGCCGCTCCTGCGGTTGGGAAGGATAAATGCCAATGAAGCATGTCATTAACTTATTAATTGCTGCAGGGGTATTTGTTTTTGCAGGATATTATGCTTATTTTATTTCATTCAATATGCCATCAGTCACTGGAATAAATCTTGTGAAGCAGTCAATGCTGATCGCCTTTGCTATTCAATGGCTTGCTTTTATACCGGCTTTTATCTTAAAAACAGAAAAATTCTATGATTTAACTGGAAGCATTACTTATATCTCGGTCATGACTTTTATTTTATGGGCTACACAAAGTTTGCAAGAGCTTCATGTGGGCAATATTGTACTTGGGCTTGCAGTCATTGTGTGGGCGATGAGGCTTGGATCGTTTCTCTTTAGTAGAATCGCTAAGGACGGCGAAGATAAAAGATTTAGATCAATTAAAACATCTTTTTCTCAATTTTTTATGACATGGACTCTCCAAGGACTTTGGGTTTTTATCTGCTCCTCTGCTGCCCTTGTAGCAATTTCAAGACCAGACGGCATAGTTATTAATGCTTTCTTTTATATGGGCTTAGGCGTATTTATTTTTGGGTTTATTTATGAGGTTATTGCTGACAATCAGAAATCAGCTTTTCGCTCGAATCCAAAAAACAAGGATGCTTTTATAACGGAAGGTTTATGGGCTCGATCTAGGCACCCAAATTACTTTGGAGAGATTACCTTATGGACAGGAATCACAGTGATGTCAATCTCATCTTTCAGTGGATTAAATTATCTTGCCTTGTTTTCACCAATCTTTACATACATTCTTTTGAACTATGTCAGCGGCGTTAGGATGCTGGAGGACAGAGGAAATAAAAAATGGGGCCATCTTGAGGCTTATCAAAACTACCGAAAAACTACGCCAAAACTCATTCCAAAGTTGAATTAACCTGGTAAATTTTTTT
>DEOR01000030.1:0-951 GCA_002358345.1 Proteobacteria bacterium UBA3413
CCAGCTCCAATTAGCAATGTTAATTCGTCCTCGCTCTCCTCTATATACTCAGGAGTAGAATAAGGTTGAAGCCAATTAAGAATTTTTCTATCTTGGCAAGAAATTTTAGTGATTGAGAAATCAATCTCTTTTGCCATCTCGCCTAACAACGCTTGCACCTGGTTCAAGTGCCCAATTTTTGAATCCTGAAACCAGTAAATATGCATAGCAATTAATTATATTTCATCCTGAATATAATATCTTGGTGGCTCGTATGAAAAAGCGGGTGAAAAATAAGTCGAACAGGCAATTTCTTGCCTGTTCTAGTTGGCTTTAGGGAAATTTTTTAGAGGAAAAATTAACCAACATGTTACTTGGACCTTCTAGCAATAGATAAGTTCCATATCTACGAACTTTTAACTGCTGGGTATTGATTTTTAAATTTAGTTTCGTATAATTAACCTGAGCGTTACATAAATGACACAATTGTCACTCAGGAGACACAGTATGATCAACTTAAAAACATTAACAATTTTTGTAGCCTTTGCATTATCAGCAAATATCTTTGCTGATGAAAATATTTTTTATGCAAAAGCTAAAGCTCTTATAGAAGCGCCAGCTTCGGAGCTAATCGTTATATACAATAAAAATAAGGTTGCAGACATCTGTCCGAAAGGGTCAGTTGGTTGCTTTACCTCTGCGGAGGGAGGCAAAATTTATATGCTGGAGAACATTTCCGAGATTCATCATGATGTGGTGTTGTTTGGCCTTTATGCTGATTATGTTCAATACAATGATTCTAGGATTATCGATTCAAATTTTACCTGCGATTCCAAGGTCAAATTTCTAGAAAGTAAAGGAAATATTTCTTTAGCTAATCTTTATAACAATCAATGCATGAAGCATTATCAAAATTTAAAATTAGCTTCCAGGTAAAATATTTCCATACAAAAAAAGGCGCTTCGAAGCGCC
>DEOR01000030.1:1119-3069 GCA_002358345.1 Proteobacteria bacterium UBA3413
AGTTGTTTTGTTACTGGATTCTTCCCTATCAAATAGAGAGATATAGTGAGGCTAGAGCCTAGCAAAAGTATTGGCCCAATTGCTGAGGCTCCAAAGATAGAGCCAATCCCTGAGAGCAATAAGAAATCTCCACTTCCAATTCCCTCTTGCGATTTGAGCATTCTATAAAACAGATTGATAGAGAAGAGCAAACCATAACCAAAAATTAATCCTAGGACTGAATCAATTGGAGCTGTAAAAAATTGAAAGCCCAGATTGGCAATGCAGCCTATTGCAATGAGCAAAAAGCTTAATGGTTGAGATAGTAATAAAGTTTTTAAATCCATCATTGCTTGAACGTAAAGGATTGACATGATCAAACATATCAGCCAAGTGATGGGATTATAGAATCCATATAGGTTTACCAATAAGACGATCAATAGGGCGGCAAGGATTTCATTGGCTAAATAAAGATTATCAATTTTTTCCCCGCACTTAGAGCACCTTCCTTTGTTGGATAAGTACCCAATAAAAGGCACTAAATCGGTAACATGCAATGGAATCTTACAATTTGGACAAAAAGATCTAGGGGATAATATGTTGACTGAAATACTTGGATTTGGCAGTCTATAAATTAACATAGACACAAAGCTACCAATACAACCGCCTAAGCTGACATACAGTAGATGAGAGAGAAAAATCTCCATGAGAGGACAGCTATTTCTTTTTGGTTAAATACAAGCACAGCCCCAAAAATAAAATTGTGGGCGCAGCATATAGAGAAATGACCATGAGTTTATCTAACATTAATTAAAGCCCCTTTGCTTTTGAATCTGGTCTTCTGGTATCACCAAAACCATAGAATAAATTATTTTTTATTTCAAGGCTCTCCAGGGAAGTGCCTGGACCAGAAATATAGACTTTTTGATCAAGAGATCTAATTGTTTCAACGTGAATCGCATCAAAGCCTTTTTCTAGCATTAACACATCTGGCTTCCATTGGTGGTGAATTCTAGGAACAACTGTCGCATCAGATATTTCCATTTTGAAATCTAATGTATTTAATAGGAATTGAAGAACAGCCGTAATGATCCTGGATCCGCCAGGAGAACCAGTAGCAATAATTGGTTGATTGTCTTGAAACACAAGGGTTGGCGTCATGGAGCTAAGAGGGCGCTTAAAGGGTTCAATTTTATTTGCCTCCCCTCCAACTAAACCAAATTGATTAGGCACCCCCGGCGAAGATACAAAATCATCCATTTCATTGTTCATAAGGATGCCAGTCCCATCAATGACCACCCCAGAACCAAAGCCAGAATTAAGGGTATAAGTATTAGAGACTACATTCCCATGTTTATCTGCAATCGAAAAATGGGTAGTATCTAGACTTTCATGTGGGAGAGCATCGCCAGGAAGAATTGCCTCAGATGGAGAGATCTTGTTAAGCACAATTCTCTGATGAATCTTATCTGCATAGGTTTTGCTAATTAACTCATTGACCGGCACATCAAAAAAATCTGGATCTCCTAAATATTTTGATCTGTCTGCATATGCATATTTCATAACCTCAGTTAATAGAGCGGTATATGTTGGAGAGTTATGCCCAAGCGCGGCTAGATCGTAGTGCTCTAAAATATTAAGCATTTGAATGATGTGAATGCCTCCAGATGAGGGCGGGGGCATGGTTACGATTTGATATTCTCGGTAGTCAGCCTGAATTGGTTCTCTCCAAACAGGTCTATAATTCCGAAGATCTGTTTTAGTTATCAGGCCATTATTACTTTGCATATAACCAGCGATTAATTCAGCGATTTCTCCTTCGTAAAATCCTGCCGCTCCTTTATGAGCAATAATCTCTAAAGTGTTCGCTAAGTCTACCTGCACAAGATTTGAGTGCATGGCCACAGGATATTCCGCATAGAAAATCTTTTTAAAATTCTGAAACTGGCCAAGTTTCTTGTATCTACTATT
>DEOR01000030.1:3241-4996 GCA_002358345.1 Proteobacteria bacterium UBA3413
TTATCAGCTCTTTCCATGGCAAGCTTCCAAATTTTTTGTGGACCTCCCACATACCATAAACTGTTCCCGGCACTCCAATCGCCAAAGCGCCTTGAGTGGATCGTTTTTTATCAACCGAACCATCCTTGTTGAGATACATATCTTTTGTAGCTCCTGCGGGTGCAATTTCACGATAATCGATACTGTAGTTCTTATTTGTATCTCCATCATGCATCAACATGAATCCACCTCCACCAATATTTCCAGCTCTGGGCAGTACCACCGCAAGTGCAAAGGCTACCGCAATTGATGCATCATAAGCATTCCCACCTTTTTGGAGAATTGAGTGCCCAACATCAGTGGCAAGATAGTGCTGTGTAACAACCATCCCGTCTTTTCCAACATTAGGGTGAACAATTGCTTGAGAGTTAAAAATTTGAGATTCAATTGAGCAGGATAGAATTAACAGAGAAGATAGAAAAAATTTCATTTTAAGTAAGCAGGCCTCCATCCACCCTTAGGTCTATGCCATTAATATGAATTGCATCATCAGAAGCTAAGAAAGCGATTGTGCTCGCAATATCATCTGGAGAACGATTTACGCCATCCACAGGCATAATTTTTTTTAACAGCCTGGTATCTATATTAGCTGGAAGATTTGGGTTTGCTGTCATGGGCGTATCAATGGAAGCAGGGCAGACGCAGTTTACGTTTAAACCTTTAGTTCCATACTCCACAGCTAAAGTTTTAGAGAAAGCACTGATACCTCCTTTCGATGCACTATAGGCTGCCGTCCAGGCGTGGGAGCCCAAGGCTGCTGTAGACGAAACATTAACAATATAACCTTTTGATTCTAGAAGCATAGGCAATCCAAAATTACACATAAAAAAAGTTCCCGTTAAATTCACCCCTAGAATTTTATTCCAGTCATCTATCTTTACCTCATGGGAGTTATCAAATCTTAAAATGCCAGCTACATTAATTAAGGCATCCAACTTTTTATAATTCTCTTTGATGCTCTTAAAGCATGATTTTATTTGGGCCAAGTCTGAGATATCTAGAGTCATAGCTGAAGATCTATCATTTGATAGCATGGCTTTAGTTTCTTGGAGATGGCCCTCATTGATATCTGCAATAATCAAAGTTGCACCTTCTTGATCGAGCCTTATCGCAGTTGATCTTCCAATACCTGATCCAGCCCCCGTCACAAGAGCTATTTTATTTTTAAATCTTTTCACTTAGATAGAGAATCCTATAAAGATTAGAGTTTAATATAGTTTTGTTTGATCAGTTTAACTTTTGCGCTGCAAATAATTTTGCCCACTTATAATTTGCTTTTCCATTAGGGGCTCTCTCGACAATCTCAGAAAAAAGAATAATTTTTGGTAGCTTGTAGCCTGCCAATCTTTCTCGTACATTAGCTAGTATCTCTGACTCATCAATAATTTTATTACCTACGGTTGAGACGATAGCCACAATTTTTTGCCCAAAACGCTCATCTGGCATTCCGACAACCAAGCAGTCGAAGATTAAGGGATCTTTTTTTAGAGCCTCCTCAACTTCCTCAGGATATATTTTCTCACCCGCAGAGTTAATGCAATTACTGCCTCTACCTAGAAGAATAATACTTCCATCAGACTCAATCTTTGCGTAATCTCCAGGAAAGCTGTATCGCGTGCCTTTGTATTCTCTAAATGTTTCGGCAGATTTTTTAGCATCCTTGTAATAGCCAATTGGAATCATCGCCATGTCACCGCTAATGCCAAGCAAGCCAGT
>DEOR01000030.1:5216-5650 GCA_002358345.1 Proteobacteria bacterium UBA3413
GTATCCATTAACCTCATGTCATGATGCTTTAAGAGACCTGCTTTTACTTCAGCGCTCCACATGACACCACTTGATGTAATTTGCTTGAGTGAGCTGAGGTCATAAGGCTGATTATTTTCCTTAGCAATTTCCAATGCATTTAACATAGGCCTTGCAAATGCATCACCCACTATCACTATGTTGGTTACATTGACCCGCGAACATTCTTGCCAGATTTTATCTGGATCAAATCCTAATCCTGGAATGGTGGCAACTGCTCCTCCAAGGTTGTGAGGAACGAAGCAACCTAACCACATTCCAGTCCCATGCATGAGGGGGCAGCCAACTAGACTGACTGGTAATTCTTTTTTTGCATGAAGATCTGATATGTATTCATTAATCTTGCTTAGATCCGCTGGCAATTCATAACCCATGCCTCGAAGAGTTTTAAACAT
>DEOR01000003.1:0-2369 GCA_002358345.1 Proteobacteria bacterium UBA3413
CCTTTTTTGCCACTTGCAGCAGCAGCTCTTGCAACTAAAAAGCTGGAACTTTTAACCTCAATTGCAGTTGCATTTTCTAGAAATCCCATGACTCTGGCAAATCTTGGATATGACCTCCAGCTTATGTCTCAAGGTAGATTTACCCTAGGCCTTGGCTCTCAAATTAAACCCCATATTGAAAAAAGATATTCTATGCCTTGGTCTTCTCCAGCCAAAAGGATGCAGGAAATGGTAAATGCTATTAAAGCTATTTGGAGCTCCTGGCATGACGGCGAGGAATTAAATTTTGAAGGGGAGTTTTATAAACATACTTTGATGACCCCATTTTTTAACCCAGGAAAGAATCCATTTGGGTTGCCAAAAATTTATGTTGCAGGCGTTGGCCCACTGATGACACAGGCTGCAGCAGAATCAGCGGATGGTTTTCTTGTGCATCCTTTTCACACAACTAAGTTTCTTAAAAATGTTACAACCCCGTCTCTTGAAAAGGGCTTAAAATTAGCAGCAAAAAAAACCTTTGATGTCTCGGTTGGCGTCATGATTGCAACAGGCATGAATGATGAAGAGATTTCAGCTGCTAGAGATGCCTGTAAAGCACAGATTGGTTTTTATGGCTCAACCCCAGCTTATAAAGTGGTGCTAGAGCAACATGGTTGGGAAGGCATACAACTTGAGCTAAACCAACTAACTAAAAAAGGACAATGGCAAGATATTGCAGCTCTGATTACAGATGAGATGCTTGAAAGTATTGCAGTCAGTGGAACGCCTGTAGAAGTTTCAAAGCAAATCTTTGATCGATATGGCAGCATTGCCACAAGAATTGCTCCCTCCATTTTTTCTGGAGACCCGTCTGTTACTGCTGAGCTCATCAAGTCATTAAAAAGTTAGTAAACCTTGATGATTAACTTGCCAATTTTCTAGCCAACCATTTATTGGTCACTTCACCTTGGAGAAAGATAGCATCAGTAGCATAATTAAAAATACCAATTAACTGCAAAGCGTGATGCAAAAAAACTTGTTGGGTAGGCTAATGCTAGATTTAGATAGCCACTCTCTTACAGACGAAGAAAAACATATATTACAAAACCCCCAGGTTGGTGGAGTGATTTTATTCTCTCGGAATATCTTTTCGAGCAATCAAGTGATTTCTCTTTGCCAGGAAATTAAAGATATAAATCCATGCTTGCTTATTGCCGTGGATCAAGAGGGCGGAAGAATCCAGCGTCTAGCAGAGGGTTATACAAGCTTGCCTTCCATGCAAAGATTAGGTCAATATGTTTCTCAAAATAGGAAGGCAGGCATAGAACTTGCTAATCATTTGGGCTGGTTAATGGCATCAGAAGTCATAGCATCTGGTTTAGATATTAGCTTTGCCCCGGTACTAGATCTGGATCATGAAACGAGCTCTATTATTGGCGATCGATCTCTTGGAGAGATCCCAGATGAGGTCATTGCTATCGCAAGCGCTTATATAGCAGGCATGAACGAAGCTGGCATGCAGGCTATTGGCAAGCATTTTCCAGGTCATGGAGGAATACAAGCAGATACACATCTAAGCTACTCTGAAGATCATCGGTCTCTTGCAGAATTGGAGCAGCATGACCTGCTTCCATTTAGCTTATTGCAGAATAAATTAGGCGGCATCATGACCGCTCATGTTTCCTTCCCTGAGATTGATAGCGACATCCCAACCTTTTCAAAATTTTGGCTGCAAGAAATCCTTAGGCAAAAAATAGAATTTACAGGAGTAATTTTTAGCGATGATCTCACTATGAAAGGCACAGATTTTCTTGGTGATATCGTGATCAAAACCCGTCAAGCTCTTCAATCTGGCTGCACCATGGTTTTGATATGCAATGATCGAACTGGAGCAAATCAGGCATTAGACTTTATGCTTAAAAATAACATATCTCAGTCTGCCAGGCTTCCCCTCTTAAAAGCATCTAAAACGGTCAGCTGGGAAGACTTGGCCAGCGATCCAAGGCGACATCATATCCTTGATGAAATTGATAATCTCAACCTTAAAGCCTTATGAGCTCGTTGCCTGACCTATCAGATCAGTATGCTGACATTATTCAAATTGGTAAGCTTGCCTTGAATACTTACGGGAAGAAACGCTCAATATCAGGAGAGATTTATACAGTTTCTTGTGCAGACGATAACTCGATTGTGAAATCTATTTTGGAGCAAAAAGGAGAGAATAAGGTATTGGTTGTAGATGCCGTTGGTGTGGCTCATGCTTCGATGGTTGGAGATCAAATCGCTGAATCAGCATTGCTAAATAACTGGGCAGGCATTGTTGTTAATGGTTATGTGAGAGATGTGGAGATATTAAAGACTATGGACCTAGGTATTTTTGCTAGAGGCAG
>DEOR01000003.1:2543-4669 GCA_002358345.1 Proteobacteria bacterium UBA3413
GATGAAAATGGCTGGTTAGTTGCCGACAGAAAGCTGGAACTCTAATTCAGAATATCTTTTTTGTTTTTTTATCCAAATTTCTTCAATAAAGTTTTTAAATTCTTCTCGATACTCATTCTCTTGCTCAAAGGTTTTATTCTTGAGGCTGAGCGGGATTTGGTAGCTTCTTGCCTCCACCTTGGCTTGACTCATCTCGCCACATAAAAAATTCCAGGTTGATCTTTTGGTTGAAGAGTAGACCACAGTAAAGTCTACGAGCTCCTTTACTTGTGGCATACCTGACAGGGCAATAGCTAAGGCACCAACCTTGGGTTTTAAAAAGTTAGGGTAAGGTGAGTTTTGAGCCAAATGTTTATCCGATGTCCACCTAGTACCCTCTGCAAAACTGAATGCTGTAGCTGGATTTCTAGAGAATCTTTTGGCAGCTTTTTGAGCATTCTCATAATCCAATTTTTTTAACTCAGGATTGTCTTGTATTTGTTTCTGCGAATGCCTATTTAAAAATGGCATATCAATTGTTTTGTGGACCAAGTAAATAATGGGTATCCATTGCAGCTCTTTTTTCATAAAAAATTTTAATAGCGGCATCTTTTTATGCCCGGCTGCCAAGAGAATAAAAATATCAGCCCATGATTGGTGGTTACTCATAGCTATATACCAGGTCTCTGTATCCAGGTGATCTGGAATATCAAATTCCCATTTCAAGTTATGCAGTAATTGCAGAGTTCCAGTAATGAGCCCCACCATCTTACTGCCAGTTCTATTCGAGATAGCTCCTAGAATTTTTTTTAATGGCTTGCTAGGAATTATCCTCGGAAGGTTAATGAGCGAAAGAAATAAAACACCCATGGATAGAATCAATGTAATAGAAATAAGAGTGATTATTCCAATAAAAGATTTTTTGAGCTTATTCATCAAGTTTAATTCTATCCCATATTTTCTCTAATTCCTGAGGGGAAGTACCTTCAAAGCTTTGCTCAGATACCTCTAATTCCTTTTCCAAGGAGTGAAATCGAGAGATAAATTTATTATTTGAGCGAGCCAAAGCATCGTTAGCATCGATATTTAAATGACGACCAACATTAATAACTGTAAATAATAAATCCCCTAATTCTTCCTCTATATTATCCGGATCATTATTGCTGATAGCTAATTTTAATTCCGCTATCTCTTCTTCTACCTTGAGTATGACATCATGGGCGCTGGCCCAGTCAAAACCTTTTTTAGAGGCTTGCTTTTGAATTCTCTCAGCCCTAAGGGTTGGCGGCATTGAGCTAGGAATATCTGCAAAGGTGGGCTGTGGACGATCCTCCTTTCTCTCTTCTTTTTTAACAGCCTCCCAAATGACTGCTTGCTCTTCAGCTGATTCGGGCGCAACACCCCTAGCAAATACATGGGGATGACGCCTGATTAGCTTTTGGTTCAAGGTATCTGCAACCTCATCGAAGTTGAATAATTCTAGTTCACTAGCAATCTGTGAGTGAAAAATTACCTGCAACAGAACATCTCCTAATTCCTCTTGGAGATTGGGGTAGTCTTTACGGTTAATTGCATCAGTAACCTCATAAGCTTCTTCAATCAAGTGTTTGGATAAAGACTGAAAGGTCTGCTCAATATCCCACGGGCATCCCAAGTCCTTGTCTCGAAGTTTTTGCATTGTATCGAGCAAGGATTGAACTGATGACATACTAAAAACCGCTTATATCTGCATACCTAGCTTGGTGATATTCTGAGGTACCAAAGATTTGCTCTGCCACGCGAGCTCTCTTAAGGTAAAAACCAATATCATATTCATCTGTGACACCAATTCCACCATGCATCTGTATGGCTTCGTTGCTAACCAAGTGAAGCGTTTCACCTGCTTGAAATTTTGCTAGACTAGAAAGCCTTTCAAGCTCATTAGAATTTTCATCTGCAGCATGCATTGCAGCCATCACAGCTGATTTTGTTAGCTCAATTTCGCAGAACATTTTTGCTGCCCTGTGCTGCAAAGCTTGAAAAGAACCAATCGCCACACCAAACTGCTTTCTTTCTTTTAAATAGTTAACCGTGACCTCAAAAGCTTCTTCCATATTTCCGAGCATCTCAGCAGCCATGGCTATTCTTCCTAGATCCAATACCTTCTC
>DEOR01000003.1:4843-6676 GCA_002358345.1 Proteobacteria bacterium UBA3413
AAGATTGTTCATTGAGATGTTGGCATAGTTGCGACAATCTGCAGTAGAGATTTTTGAGATTTCAAGACCATCAGAATCCTTGTCAGCCATGAAGACTGAAAGACCATTTGACTCGCCAGATTTTCCAGAAGTACGAGCAACAATTAGTATCGTGTTAGCGCTAGCACCATCGAGTACAAAAACTTTCTGACCATTCAGAACCCAATGCTCACCAGATAAGGTCGCAGATGCTTCGATATTAAATGGACTATGGTGATGACCTTCATCGATTGCTAAGGCGGTTGTTATTTCACCAGAGACAATTTTTGGAAGATAAGTTTTTTTATGATCTTCTGTGCCCAGCATCTTGATTGCTGACACGCCCAATACAGCAGTTGCCAATAAAGGAGAGGGGGTTAGCGTCTTCCCAAGCTCTTGCATGATGACGCTAATTCCGCCAATTCCAAAGTCTGAGCCGCCAAACTCTTCAGGCACCAAAATACCTGACCATCCCAGCCCCACCATCTCCTGCCAAATAGAGCTATCCCAACAGTTAGAATTGGAGGCATCTCTCAAACCTCTAAAATGTGTCACTGGAGTTTTATCTCTAGCAAAGCTTAGAGCCGTATCTTTAAGAAATTGCTGTTCTTCTGAGAGTATGAGTTTCATTTGTATAATCCTAGTTAGGTAAATCTAGCACGCGTCTAGAAATCACATTTAATTGAACTTCTGAGGTGCCGCCCTCAATTGAATTCGCCTTTGTTCTGAGCCAAGCTTTAGTAATGGCTTGCTCATCATCAGAAAAACCCTGATCACTCCAACCAAGACCTTTATTCCCCATAGATGCAATCATTAGCTCATAACGATCTTTGTTGTGCTCAGTTCCGTAATATTTAAACATTGAAGAAGCAGCAGAAGCCTTGCCACCCTCATCATTCGATCGCTGCAGGGTTAAAGAGAATGTGTGTTCTTTCATTTTATGAAGAGTAATACTATCTCTGTGGCTTGGGTGAGCTATTTTACCGTTCTCTTCGCCAAGATATTTTTTTGCGATGCTCACCACATCTGCTCCAGAGCCACTGCCACCACCCGCAAGACCAAAAGCAGATATAAAATTACGTTCATGCTGCAAGAGTTTCTTTGCAATAGTCCAGCCGGAATTCTCAACACCTACTAAGTTTTCTTTAGGTACTTTAACATCATCAAAAAATGTTTCGCAGAAAGGCGATTTACCACTGATTAAAGGAATAGGTTTAGTGCTTACTCCTTCGGTTGCCATGTCTATGAGTAAAAAACTAATGCCATTGTGCTTGGGTTCCTGAGGGCCTGTGCGCACTAGCGCAAAAATCCAGTCTGCTTTGTCTGCATAGGAAGTCCAAACTTTTTGACCATTAACTAGATAGTGATCACCCATATCTACGGCTTTTGTTGAAAGGCTGGCAAGATCTGATCCTGAACCCGGTTCAGAATATCCTTGGCACCATCTAATCTCACCTTTAATAATTTTAGGCAGATGTTCGTGTTTTTGCTCTTCACTCCCAAACTCGATGATACAAGGAGCTAACATCCAAATGCCAAAGCTGTTTAACGGAGATCTAGCCTTAATTTTAAAAAGCTCTTGATGCAATACTTTTGTTTGGTCTCTATCAAGACCACCTCCACCATATTCTGTTGGAAGTTCTGGAGCAGTCCAGCCTTTGGCACCCATTCTATCAAGCCATAATTTAGATTCAGGATTTACGTATTCTGCATTTCTCCCACCCCATACTTCTTCCTCTGGAACCAAGGGTGTTCTCATAGAAGGAGGGCAGTTTTCTTCGAGCCATTCTCTGACTTCTTGTCTAAATAGTTCTA
>DEOR01000003.1:6830-8509 GCA_002358345.1 Proteobacteria bacterium UBA3413
CCCTTAGAGGTTGTTGAAAGTCAAACGCCAGAACCTACTGGCAAGGAAGTGCTCATAAGGACGATTGCATGTGGTGTATGTCATTCAGATGTTCATATTCACTCTGGTGCCTTTGATTTGGGTGGAGGCAATGAGTTACCTGTTCCTGTTCCAAAGCCTTTTACTCTAGGGCATGAGATTTTTGGAGAGGTAGTTGCAGTTGGACCCGATGCTAGCAATGTCAGTATTGGAGACAGAAGAATAGTGTATCCATGGATTGGTTGCGGTGAATGTGAGGTCTGCAATTCAGGAGAGGAGCATTTATGTAATTCTGGTCCTGTGATTGGGGTCATGCAACCAGGTGGTTTCGGCGATCATGTAATTGTCCCAGATTCCAAATATCTCCATGATGCTGGAGATACACCTGAACATTTGGCTGGCAGTTATGCTTGCTCTGGGTTGACTGCTTACAGTGCACTAAAAAAAGGAGCACCCTACACTTCAAATCATAGCTTAATAATAATTGGAGCTGGTGGAGTTGGGATGATGGGACTCCAAATAGCTAAAGCAGCATTTAACTGCAATCCAATTGTGGTGGATGTGGATGAAAGTAAGCTTAAATTAGCTCTAGAAAGTGGCGCCTCAGCAGCCATTAATCCTACCGACGAGGATGCATTTATGAAGATCTTTGAAATCACCGGTGGCAATGCTGCAGTGGCCATTGATTTTGTCGGGTCTGAGCTATCGACAGCCTTTGGAATCAATCTGTTAAGAAAAGGTGGTAAATATATTATTGTTGGTCTTTACGGCGGTGAGCTAAAGCTACCTTTACCACTTATACCAATCATGGAAAGAGGCATTCAGGGATCTTACACCGGCAGCCCAGGTGACATGCATGAGCTCATGGAGTTAGTTCGATCGGGCAAGATTGACCCTATCCCAGTTGAAAAAAGACCTGCATCTGAAGCCAATCAAACCTTAGAGGATCTAAAAAACGGTAAAATTCTTGGTAGGGCCGCTCTTATGCATGACTAAATTAAATCATTTAGTTTTTTGCAGATATTTTTTAGCTCATCATTGATGACGACTTGAGATTTTGAGTCGTAACGAGTTTGCTCTCGATTGAAGATTACAACTTTTCCACCCTTGGCAAGCGTCAAGCCTGGTAGCTTTCCAGCTGGCATAACTTTTAATGACGAGCCTATTACTATTAATAAATCGCATGTTTCAGATAGCTCAGTAGCTTTCTGCATATGCTCTTCATTTAAAGGCTGGCCAAATGAAATGGTGGCAACTTTTACAAGACCTTTGCAGAAAGAACAGCGTGGCAAGATCTTGTTCATTGTTACTGCATCATGAAAATCCTGAATTGGATTCTCTTTCAGGCAGTCTAAACAAGCAGCTTTTTTAGCATTTCCATGGATCTCTATGATTTGATCCTGTCTCACACCAGACTCTTGGTGCAGCCCATCAATATTTTGAGTGATTAGAAAATTATGAGGGCTCATTGAGAGAATTTTTACTACCAGCTCATGCCCAGAATTTGGATAGATAGTTCTGAGTAAATTATGAAGCTCAATATTCCGTAACCATGATAATCTTTGTTGATCTTCACTCTTTACAAAGTCTTGAAACTGAATAGGTTGATTTTTTGTCCAAAAACCACCTTCACTTCTAAAATCAGGCAGGCCAGACTCTGT
>DEOR01000003.1:8752-24790 GCA_002358345.1 Proteobacteria bacterium UBA3413
CATGTTTAAAAATATAGGCGTTGTTTTAAAAAAAAATGCATCTTTGGATGAGCGCTCTGTAGTTCAGGATTTAATTACTGTCCTGGCTAAAAATGCCTTAAATATATTCGCTGAAGAGGGCGCGAATTTATCCTTGACAATTGAAAAAAATAATGAGGATTTTAAGCATCAAATTGATCTTCTAATAGTCTTTGGTGGTGATGGAACGTTGCTGGGAGCAGCTAGAAAGTTTATTGCCTCGGAGATTCCGTTGCTTGGAATAAATCTAGGCACGCTTGGTTTTTTAACCGATATTAATATTGAGAACTTCGAGAGTGTTATTCAGGACATCTTAAAAGGTGAGTATGTTGTAGAAGAACGAAGTTTGGTCGAAGCGCATTTTGCAAACAAGGAAGTTTTTGGCCTCAATGAAATTTTAATTCATTCAGGGTCCTATGTGCAGTTAATGAGATATAGGTTGTTAATAGACGGGCAGATGATTTATGAGCAGCGATCTGATGGTTTGATAGTTGCTACACCTACAGGCTCAACTGCTTATGCCTTGTCAGCCGGAGGATCAATCATTCATCCGGAGTTAAATCTTTGGAATATTATTCCCATGATGTCTCAAAGTCTTTCTTCAAGGCCTTTAATAGTCTCAAATAAAAAATCTTTAGAGGTTCAATTAATTCAAGGCCCCCTTGATCATGCGATGGTTTGCGTTGATGGGCAACAAGATATGCCCATCCAATATAATGAGTCAATTATTATTAGAAAAAAAGATACTGCGCTTAGAATCATTCATCCCGCTGACAATGATTTTTATGAAGCTTGTCGAGAAAAGCTTGGTTGGAGTTTAGATATTACAGCTAATAAAACTTAATTTATTTGAATACTAAAAGTGCATATTTTTATATTATAGCTACCGCTATTTTCTTAACCCTCTTTACTAATTTTGGCAACCATGGGTCTCTTGAGTCTTTCTTATTTATTAAGCCGAGCTTTGGTTCAATATATTCTTCCCTTGAGCATACTTACTTAATAAACAATGAGTGGTGGAGATTGATAACCCCCACTTTCTTACATTTTTCAATCACTCATCTAGCTTTTAATAGTCTATGGATTTATATTTTGGGCTCTAAGATTGAGCGCATGGATGGCAGAGCACTTTTTGTAATGGTCTTTTTTTTAACTAGCGTGCTCAGCAATGCCGGGCAATTGCTATGGTCCCAACAATATATGTTTGGTGGGCTGAGCGGCGCAGTTTACGGTCTACTAGGCTACTGTTTTATTCTTGAGTTAGATAAAAAAAGATCGAGATATAATTTACCTGAAGCTCTCTATTTGTTTATGTTTATTTGGTTGCTGGTCGGTTTTACTGGTATTTTAAATATTTTTGGGTTTGGTAATATTGCTAATACAGCTCATTTAGTTGGTATGATTGCAGGATTTATAATAGGCTTAATTGCAAAATATAGTTTTAAACTTTAAAGATATGACCAAAATTACTAAAGCTGTTTTTCCAGTTGCTGGGCTTGGAACTCGCTTCCTACCTGCAACTAAAGCAATTCCAAAAGAAATGCTGCCTATTATTGACAAGCCTCTAATTGAGTATGCGGTTGAGGAAGCAGTCCTGGCTGGAATCACAGAGATTATCTTTATTACCAGTCATACAAAAAGAGCAATTGAAGATCATTTTGATCAAAATTTTGAGCTTGAAGCTAAGCTGGTTGAATCTGGAAAGCAAGACTATCTTGAAAAGATTAATCCTCAAATTTTTAAAAATATTAAATTTACATACGTGCGCCAAAAATCTCAAAAAGGTTTAGGTGACGCCATTCTTCATGCTAGGCATTTAATTCAAGATGAAGCCTTTGCCGTATTGCTGGCCGATGACTTAATTTTAAATGAGCCATCATGCATTTCTCAGTTGATAGATTTATATGAAGAAAAACACTGTACGGTTATTGGATTAAATCAGGTCCCTCTCAATAAAACTAATAAATATGGTGTGATAGCTAGCGATGATGTTGGTAGCTCAAAGCGCACCTTTGTGGTTAAGGACATTGTTGAAAAACCAGAAAGCAATCCCCCTTCTAACCTTGCTGTTGTCGGTAGGTATATTCTGTCTAGTAAAATTTTTGATTACTTGGAAAATTTAGATCCAAGTGTTGGTGGTGAGGTGCAGCTTACTGATGCAATTAAGTTAATGCTAAAAGACCAACAAGTATATGGTCATCTCTATGAGGGTTTAAAGTTTGACTGCGGCTCAAGGCATGGTTACGCAGAGGCTATTACCCATCTAGCAAAAAATATCCTGGCCACATAAGCGTTAATGTTGATGATTAGATAGTGCCATTATTAATCTCACTTTTAAGATTATTGCCTCCTGAGTTAGCGCACTCAATCGCTCTAAACTCTCTAAATCTTTTTTATGCACTAGGGCTGAGTAAATTTTTGTTTCCAATGCCAGTGAATGCAGATTCTTTTATTTACAAGAATTTAACTTTTAATAATAGGTTGGGTATTGCAGCGGGCCTTGATAAGAATGGTGACTATATCGATTCTCTTGGCTCTCTTGGGTTTGGATTTATAGAGGTTGGAACAATCACTCCGTTAGCACAGCCAGGCAATCCTAAGCCCAGAATATTTCGTTTTTTTAAGCAGAAGGCCATTATTAATAAACTTGGTTTTAATAATAAAGGCCTTGATTACCTCGTTCAAAAATTAAAATCTAGAAAATTTTCAGGCATTTTAGGCGTGAATATTGGGGCCAATAAAGATTCAGAAGGCCAAAAACGTATAGATGATTATGTAGAATGCTTCAATAAAGTTTCTCCCTATGCGGATTACATAACAGTTAATATTTCTTCTCCCAACACACCTAATTTAAGAGCTTTACATTCAAGAGAGAATTTTGAACCGCTCTTTGCTGCTCTCAAAGTTACTCGAGCAACGTCACATTTTATGAACCCAGTCTTTATAAAATTATCTCCAGATGAAAGCCAGGAAACAATCATAGATATTATTAATGCAATCAAGGAATATGAGTTTGATGGCATTATTGCCTCGAATACCACCACTGATCACACAGCACTGGCTGGGCGCCAAGACAGTAAAGTAGCTGGCGGTCTTTCAGGCAGGCCCCTGTTTAGCAAATCCAATGAGTTACTTCAATCTATTCATCAGCATGATCCAAATTTAATTAAAATTGGGGTCGGGGGCGTTTTTACCTTCAGGGACTTTAATCAGAAGTTAGAATCCGGCGCTTCTTTGGTGCAGATCTATACCAGTTTTATTTATGAAGGCCCTGGCATAGTATCTAAATTACTTAATTAATATGCTCGCTAATGAATTTCTGATCATCATTTTTGTAATTTTATTTTTGATTGGAGCTATCAGTTTTTTAAAACCATCAAAAAAGATGAAAGCCTTGAGCGACATTAGATTACTTGCGAGCAAAGAAGGTTTTAAAATTGGTTCCACTCCTCAGCTAAGAAAAAAATTTAAAAATTGGGATGCACGAGTCGCAATTTATCAAATTAAAAATACCTCTGCCTATGAAGACTTGCATTATATTAAGCGTGATGGAGCTCTGGAGCTATACTCGCCTATGTCTCTAAAATACGATAAACAGTTTCCAGTAATTCAGGATCAAATTCTTTCATTGCCAGCTTCTATACTTGAAATTATTTTTTTTAAGTCCAATATAGCAATCGTCTGGGATGAGATGCTGGGCCCAGAAGAGCTCTTAAGGATGAAGACTGCGATTTTAAAGATATGCAATTAAATAAAACTGTTAACTGTAAAAAAAGAAAATGCCCAAGACCTTAGTCATAGTTGAATCGCCCTCAAAAGCAAAGACAATTTCAAAATATTTGGGATCTGACTACATCGTTAAATCTAGCGTTGGACATATTAGGGATTTGCCTAAAGGAAAGTCAAAAACACCCGTTGAGAGAAATACAATTCCAAAAGATTTACCTGAAGACGAGAAACGGTTGCTTAAAAAAATCCATGAGCGGAAAAGGCTCGTTCGACGAATGGGAATTGATCCAGATAATGGGTGGGCCGCAAATTATGAGATTATCCCAGAAAAAGAAAAGGTTATTAAGGAATTAAAAGCCGCTGCTAAATCTGTTGATACTATATTCCTTGCAACAGACTTAGATAGAGAGGGGGAGGCAATCGCATGGCATTTAAGAGAGGCTTTAGGGGCTGATAAATATAATTACGCCAGAGTTAGATTTAATCAAATCACAAAAGATGCCATCTTAAAATCTTTTGAAGATCCCAAAGAGATAGATATTAACTTGGTTGATGCGCAGCAAGCCAGAAGATTTTTAGATCGAGTGGTTGGGTTCGAGTTATCTCCATTGCTATGGGCAAAAGTTGCCAGGAATTTATCTGCTGGGCGAGTTCAATCAGTTGCCTTAAGATTATTGGTTGAGAGAGAGCACAGCATTCAAAAATTTAAGCCAGAAGAGTTTTGGGAAATCTCCTTTATTGCTCAGGATCAACAGAGCGCTAAGATTGCTTTTAATCTAAACCGCAGGAAAAGTGATCCTTTGCTGCAGTCAGAAGAAGCCAAGAAAATTGAGAACCTTATCTCATCATCTGAGCTTTTAGTGCATGAGGTAACCCAAAAGCCAGTTAAATCTAAGCCCAAACCCCCATTTATTACATCCACACTGCAACAAGCAGCCAGTACAAAATTAGGCTTCAATGTAAGACGGACCATGAGAACAGCTCAAAAATTGTATGAAAATGGGCTCATTACATACATGAGGACTGATGCGCCAGCTTTATCAGCAGAGTCAATTGCAGACGCAAGAATGTATATTGAAACCAAGTTGGGTGAGCAGTACCTGACCAATGCCCCAAGAATATATTCAAGCAGTGAAAATGCTCAAGAGGCTCACGAAGCCATTCGACCAACGAATGCGTCAACTAAATCCGAAGCATTACTTTCTTCTTCTGATGAAGAGAAGAGGTTATATGAACTCATATGGCAGCAATTTATTGGCTCTCAACTTCCAGATGCGGAGTATTTAGCTACCAATGCAAAAATTCATCTAGAAGACTATGTTTTCTCAGCTACTGGGCGCGAAGTGGTCTTTGATGGTTACACAAGAGTTGTTAAACCTAGGTCAGATGATCCAGATGCTTTAATTTTACCTAGCCTGCAAAATGGACAAAGTTTGTCTCTAGCTGAACTAGATAATAAACAAAAATACACCAAGCCCCCGGCACGTTTTTCAGAAGCTGCACTTGTTAAGGAGCTTGAGAAAAAAGGCATTGGCCGACCTTCCACTTATGCCAATATCATATCTACGATTCAAGATCGCGGTTATGTTGAAGTTCAAAATAGACGCTTTTTTGTTAAAAAAATTGGCATGATTGTGTCAGATCGATTAGTCAGTTCGTTTGACGATATTATGGATTATAGCTTTACAGCTAATTTTGAAAATGAACTTGATCGCGTAGCTAAGGGCGAATTGAACTGGAAAGAAGTGCTAGATTCTTACTATGCAGCATTTCAAGAAGACCTGTTAAAGGCTCTGGACGAAGAGACAGGCATGTTACCCAATCTGCCAACTCTGACAAATATTAATTGCCCTGATTGCAAAAAGAATAAATTAACCATCCGCAATGCGAGCAATGGCGTATTTTTAGGTTGCGCAGGTTACAGCCTGCCTGATGATGAGCAATGCAAGAAAACACTAAACTTAATCTCTGGTGATGAGGCTGTTAGCATTGATGATCAAGAGGAAGCTCAGAACCTAGTGACCAAGTTAAGGTGTAGTAAATGCGATCTCAGCATGGATAACTACCTGCTTGATGAGCATCATAAACTCCATGTTTGCTCAAATAATCCAGATTGCGATGGCTTTGAAGTTGAAGAAGGCGCTTTTAAGATTAAAGGTTACGATGGCCCAACCCTTTCTTGTCACAAATGCGGCTCAGAGATGCAATTAAAAACGGGTCGGTTTGGTAAGTATTTTGGTTGCATGAATGATAATTGCGGCACGACCCGCGCACTTCAGCGAAATGGCGAGCCTAAGCCAATAATGATGGAGCCTATAACCACTGACATTCCCTGCACCAAGTTTGAAGATTTTTATTTGCTCCGAGATAGCATGAAAGGCTTATTTTTAGCCGCAAGTAAGTATCCAAAAAATAGAGAGACGCGCGCACCATCAGCTCAAGAATTCCTTTTAGCAGTATCAAAGGATAGCCTGATAGATGCATGTAAATACCTCGAAGACCCGATGAAGCACTTACATCTTCTTGAGGCGCCAAAAAAAGATTCAGAAGGGAACCCTTATATCATCCGTTACAATAAAGTTGAAGATACTCATTATCTTGCTTCTGAAAAAGATAGCAAAAAAACTGGTAATACTGCCACTCACAATGGCGCTAAGTGGGTTGAGATTTCCAAGTAGTCATCACTTGAATTGCGACATTTTATTCCCATATAAGTAACTGAGCATTGGATCTTCACTCTCAATTTGAAGAGTGGTACAGTTTAAGGAATATATACTTATGTCAAATTATTTAGAATTAACTCAACTACCAGATGGCACTATTGTGCTTAGACGCTCTGATGATCATGAGCACCCAATTGTAAAAATTGAATTCTCTGGAGAGTCCAAAGAGTTTTTAAATGGGGAAGAGTTATCTGTTGCAAAAGAAATGATTCGCGCTGGCATAGAAAGTGTCAGTGTCAGTGGCAACGCAATTGATTTCGATGATTTTTTTGATAGCAAGCAGAAAAGCTTGCGCAAAAAACCAATCACCTTACATTAGTGAGTTCTAATTAGGCCTACACTCTTGCCTTCAACAAAAGCTTCTTGTTCTCTTAGGTCGATCTTAATTGTGGCAAAATCTTTATTAGCTGGAATTAATTCCAGCAGATGATCTTGTTGATGAAAGTATTTTAAGGTTACTTCATCTTCTATTCTAACAACAACTAAGTCACCGTTTTTTACTAGTGTTGTTTTTTTGATCGCAACCAAGTCATCCTCATGAATACCTGCATCAATCATGCTTAAACCCTTAACCTTTAAAAAATAATCAAAACCTTCAGAAAAAAGACTTGGATCGCACGGAATTCTTTTTTCGATGTTTTCTTCAGCCAGGGTCGGGGAGCCCGCAGCAACTAGACCAATAACTGGCATGCTGTCATGCATCGATTCGAATGACTGCTGACTTTTTATAATTGATAAACCTCTAGAGGAGCCACTTTGAATAGCAATATACCCCTTTTTTTCCAGCGCTCTTAAATGCATCTCTGCGGCATTAGGCGATTTAAATCCCAGCTCTTTACAGATTTCAGCTCTGGTTGGTGGAAAACCTGTTTTATTAAGATAAACTTCTACACAAGCTAGAACTTTTGATTGTTGTTTTGTTAATTCTTTCATAATATTTATACTGTATATTTTTACAGTATATAAATTTTAAGCCTTAATGACAACTTTACTTATTTAATATGAATTCAAAATTAGTTGTTGGTATATCTTCGCGCGCGCTTTTTGATTTAAATCAAAGCCATCAAATCTTTGAAAAAGAGGGCATTGAAGCTTATAGGGAATACCAAATACAAAATGAGGATCAGGTCCTTGACCCTGGTGAAGCATTCAATTTGGTCACTAAGATTTTAAAGATTAATAATTTTTATGAGAAGCAGGATAGGGTTGAAGTTATCTTGCTATCGCGGAATACTGCTGATACCGGCCTCCGTGTTTTTAATTCCATTGAAGCGCATAAATTAAAAATCAGTCGAGCTGTGTTTTGTGGAGGCGAAAGCCCATATAAATATGTGAAAGCATTTGGGGTAGATTTATTTTTATCTAGCAGCAAAGATGATGTTCAAATGGCGATTGAAAATGGTGTTCCTTCAGCTAGGATTATTCCCTCTAAAGCTAAAAAATCTCAAAAGTCTGATGAGTTATTAAGGATAGCTTTTGATGGAGACTCAGTTATTTTCTCAGATGAATCTGAGAAAATTTATGCGGAAGAAGGTTTGCAGGCTTTTATGGATAATGAGCGTAAAAAGAAATCCATGCTAAAGGCTGGTCCATTCAAATCATTTTTAGTGGAGCTCAATAAGTTACAGTCTGAATTAAATCAGGATGATTGCCCGATACGTACAGCATTAGTAACAGCAAGGTCTGCGCCTTCTCATAAAAGAGTAATTAAAACCTTAAGAAAATGGGGCGTGCGCATTGATGAGTCTCTTTTTTTAGGCGGAATGAATAAAGCAGAATTTCTTCAATCATTCAAGGCTGATATTTTCTTTGATGACCAACAGCAAAATATTGAGGATGCATCTGCAAAAGTGACTTCTGCTCATGTACCATTCGGGATTAAAAATAGGAAATAAAATGGATATTGTTTGTTTTGATATGGAGGGCACACTCACCCCAGAGATATGGGAGCAAGTAGCCCTAGATACCGGCTTAGAAGAGCTCAATAAAACTACTAGAGATATTCCCTCTTACTCTGATTTAATGGATTATCGCCTTAGAATTATGGCTCAGCACAATCTTAAGCTGCCAGATATCCTCGTGGCTGCTAAAAAATTAGAGTTGCTTGATGGAGCATTGGATTTTCTTGATGAAGTACGAAAAACTTTCCAAGTAGTAATTTTATCTGATACTTTTCATGAAATTGCCTTCCCCCTAATGGAAAAAATGGGTCACCCATTACTGCTCTGCCATACACTTGATGTAGATGATAAGGGGAATATTCTTGGCTATAAGCTAAGGCACCCGCAAGCAAAAAAACAGGCCATCCTGGGCTTTCAAGCAATGGGCTACAAGTGTTTAGCAGCTGGAGATTCCTATAATGACACTCAAATGTTTGAAGTCGCAGATCATGGATTTTTTATTAATGCGCCAGAGAGTATCTCAAGCTCTCTCCCAAAGATCCCAAGTTTTCATAGTTATCCAGATCTCTTAGAAGCTCTAATAGCAAATCAATCAAGATGATGAGCAATCCTTTTTCTGTACAAAATTATTCAAGACCAGAGCTTGAATTGCCGGGAGGAGAAAATAAATTATTACTCCATAGTTGTTGTGCTCCATGCGCAGGAGAAATCATGGAGGCTGTGGCAATTTCTAAAATTGAAACGACTGTATTTTTCTATAACCCTAATATTCATCCTCAAGAAGAGTATGAAATTCGCAAAGATGAAAATAAGAGGTTTTGTGACAAGTTAGGGTTTAATTTTATTGACGCTGATTATGATAAAGATAATTGGTTTGAAAGAATCAAGGGTCTTGAGGATGAGCCGGAAAGGGGCGCACGATGCACGCAATGTTTTGATATGAGGTTTGAAAGATCTGCTTTGTTCGCTCAAGAAAATAATTTTAAGGTTTACGCCACAACTTTAGGCATCTCTCGCTGGAAAGACATGAACCAAATCAATGACTCTGGTCATAAAGCAGCGGACAGATACAAGGATGTGCAATATTGGGACTTTAATTGGCGAAAAAAGGGCGGCGCAGCTCGCATGATTGAGATTTCTAAGCGAGAAGAATTTTATCAGCAGGAGTATTGTGGATGCGTCTACAGCCTCAGAGATACTAACAAATGGCGACAAGCCAATCACAAAGATCGAATTATCAGAGGAATTAAATTCTATAATTAATTTGGGAAACACTATCTCTGCAAAGTACAATAACAATCAATGAACACCCCAGGTAAAAAATTAAGACAGGCCATTGCTGATAGCAACCCTTTGGTGGTTGTTGGGGCTGTTAATGCATATTGTGCCAAAATGGCTGAATCTGCAGGACACAAAGCGCTGTATTTATCTGGTGCCGGTGTGGCTAATGCATCTTTTGGGTTGCCTGACCTAGCTATAACGACTTTAAATGATGTGGTTGAAGATGCTAGAAGAATTACGCAAGCAACTGACTTACCTCTTTTACTTGATATTGATACTGGGTTTGGCGGAGCATTTAGCATTGCTAGGACGATCAAGGAGATGATTGCGGCAGATGTTGCTGCCGTTCACATTGAAGACCAAGTCGCACAGAAGAGATGCGGCCATAGGCCTAACAAGAGTCTGGTGGATAAAATTGAAATGAGTGATCGTATTAAAGCTGCTGTAGACGGCAGAACGGACGAGAGCTTTTTTATAATGGCAAGAACAGATTCTTTTGCAAATGAGGGCATGAGCGGTGCGATTGATCGTTGTGAAGAATACATAGCAGCTGGAGCTGATGGATTATTTTTAGAGGCAGTAAATAGCCTTGAAGACTACCGAAGTCTCAAAGATGCTTTGAAGGTTCCCGTCTTGGCTAATATTACTGAGTTTGGGCAAACTCCACTGTTTACAGCCGAGGAACTAGCGTCTGCGGGCGTTGACATCATGCTATTTCCACTTTCAGCATTTAGGGCTATGAATAAAGCTGCTGAGTCTGTTTACAAAGACATTGCAGCGAATGGCACTCAAAAAAAATCAATCGAACTTATGCAAACTCGGGATGAGCTGTATGAATATTTAAACTATCATTCTTTCGAACAAAAACTCGATGAATTATTTTCAAGAAAGGGGAACAAGTAAAATGGTAAAGAAATTAGAAGGCGCGGGTTTACGTGGTCAAGTTGCAGGTGAGACTTCACTCTGCACGGTTGGGCAGGAAGAAGGTTTGGCATATCGAGGTCATAAAATTGAGATTTTAGCGGAGAAAGGAACTTTTGAAGAGGTTGCTTATCTTTTGCTGTATGGCAAGTTGCCTAACACATCAGAGCTAGCTGAATATAAAAATTTATTAAAAAGCCAAAGAGATCTTCCAGATGTCTTAAAGAAAGTTCTAAGAGAAATCCCTGGAACAGCTCATCCCATGGCAGTCATGGCGACTGGTTGCTCCATGTTAGGAAACCTTGAGCCTGAAGATTCTATTGAGAATCAGATGCATTCAATTAACAGAATGGTTGCTACCATGCCATCGATTGTGACTTATTGGTATAAGTTCACTCACGACAATGTAGATATTAGCCTGGTGAATGATGAGGATACTATGGCAGGCCATTTTCTTCATATCCTTCATGGTAAAACTCCATCAGAGCTTCATAGAAGAGTGATGGACGCATCCTTGGTTCTATATGCCGAGCATGAATTTAATGCTTCAACATTTACAGCAAGAGTCTGTGCATCAACTATGTCTGACATCTTTTCTTGTGTCGTTGCGGCCATTGGATCTCTTAAAGGACCCTTGCATGGAGGCGCTAATGAAGCTGCAATGGAGATGATTGAGAACTGGACAACCAGAGACGAGGCCAGAGAAAAAACATTAGATATGCTGGCTAATAAAAGTAAGATCATGGGATTTGGCCATGCCATATATTCAGAGAGTGATCCACGCAATGCGATCATTAAAGAGTTTTCAAAAGAACTGTCTTTAGAGCATGGGGATGATTCTCTATACCAAGTCTCAGAGGAAGTAGAGAAAGTGATGTGGGATGAAAAAAAATTATTTCCCAATGCTGATTTCTTTCATGCATCCGCATATTTTTATTTAGGCATTCCTACCAAACTCTTTACTCCAATTTTTGTGATGTCTCGTGTGACAGGTTGGACCGCGCACTGCATGGAACAGCGAGCTAACAATAGAATCATTAGGCCAAGCGCAGACTACATAGGTCCAGAGAGCTCTGTGTGGGTTGATATTGAAGATAGGGAGTAAGGCATGTCAAATAATGTAGAGGTCAATGTCAGGCCGGAACCAGATTCCCTGCTTGTCGAAATTGCAGATTACGTTTCGAAACAAGAAATTAATTCAGAGTTAGCTCTATCCACGGCTAGAAATTGTTTAATAGATACCATAGGGTGCGGGCTTTTAGCGCTGACCTTTCCTGCTTGTACAAAAATGCTTGGACCCATTGTTCCAGGCACATCTGTTCCCAATGGAGTAAGAGTGCCGGGCACCAACTTCTTATTGGACCCTGTGAAGGGAGCTTTTGATATTGGTTGTATTATTCGGTGGTTGGACTATAACGATACTTGGTTAGCTGCGGAATGGGGGCATCCTTCAGATAATTTAGGGGCTATTTTATCAATCGCAGATTATGTTTCCCAGCAAAATGTAGCATCAGGAAAAAACTCTTTAACCATGAGAGATGTATTGGAGTGCATGATCATGGCTCATGAGATTCAAGGCGTCCTAGCATTAACCAATAGCTTTAATCGAGTTGGCTTAGATCACGTGGTGCTTGTTAAAGTTGCTTCCACCGCTGTGGTTACCAAATTACTGGGTGGGACTTCAGAGCAAATCATTGATGCTGTAAGTCAGGCCTGGGTTGATGGCCAGAGTTTAAGAACATATCGTCACTCACCCAATGCAGGCTCTAGAAAGAGTTGGGCCGCTGGCGATGCAACAAGTAGAGCGGTTCGATTAGCGCTGATTACTTTGTCTGGTGAAATGGGTTATCCCGGCGCACTTTCTGCGCCAACATGGGGCTTTGAAGATGTATCTTTCGGAGGGAAAAAACTTGTTTTAAGTCAGCCTCTTGGAAGTTATGTTATGGAGAATGTGCTGTTTAAAATTAGTTTTCCTGCAGAGTTTCATGCTCAAACTGCTGTAGAGGCAGCGGTTACTCTTCACTCTCAAATCATTAATAGACTGGATGATATTACCAAGATAGAAGTTACAACTCATGAATCTGCAATTAGAATTATCTCTAAATCTGGGGCTTTAAATAACCCTGCAGATAGAGATCACTGCTTGCAATATATGATTGCAATTGGGTTAATTCATGGTGATTTGATTGCAGAGCACTATGAAGATGATGTTGCTTCAGATCCTAGGGTTGACGCATTGCGAGAGAAAATGACGATCCACGAAGACAAAAGGTATACACAAGAATATCTTGAAGCCGATAAACGATCGATTGCAAATAGAATTCAAATTTTCTTTAATGATGGCTCGTCTACTGAAGTCGTAGAAGTGGAGTATCCGATTGGGCACAAAAGAAGGAGAGTAGAGGGCATACCTGTTTTAGAGCAGAAATTTAAAAACAATCTACTAAAAAGTTTTGATGTTTCAGTAGTAGATAAGATTTTGGCTAAGTGTTTAGATCAAGAATCTTTAGAAGCTATGAGTGTTTTAGATTTTCAAGCGATGTTGGTCGTTGAGAAAAATTCTTTCTAGAGATTTGCAGGTATATACCGCAAAGCCTCTTTGCTGAATAGGAATACTTGATCTGAGTAGTGAACTGATTCAGGGTTTCTGGATGCTCCAAAATTATGCATCCCATAAACTGTTCTCACGTCATTTTGTTGAGCAATAATATAAAAGAGCCCATCACCTCCTGACATATCTAAGCTTTTGGTTTCTGCTTTGGGAGTTCCATAGACTGCTCGCAAGGTATCTACTGAGCCTTGCATACCATAAGATCTATCTCTTCGACTAATTGTGTTCATGGCAGACCATCTTTCATTGGGAGCACGACCAATTGTATTAAACAGTCCATCACAAGCTTTTTTTACAGTCTGGAAACTTGGAGTTGGTTGAGAGTTCATTTCAGCAATCCATTCCTGAGCCATCAGACAGACACCTAATCCAGCATTTACATTATTCATATCAGTGTTTCTGTCCCATTCTGCTACTAGGTTTTGTACCACAGGATCATGGACTGACATTGAATTTAAAAATAAAAATTGCCTTGAGTTTTTGGAGTAAGAGTTATCAAATTTTATTTTAATAAACTCATCAAGATCAATTGGGCTTAACGGGCTTAATAGCTCATTGGCGACATGTGATCGATTGGTTAATCTTTGCTCGTAG
Source organism: Proteobacteria bacterium UBA3413 (assembly GCA_002358345.1). Classification (GTDB taxonomy): domain Bacteria; phylum Pseudomonadota; class Gammaproteobacteria; order Magnimaribacterales; family D2472; genus D2472. Next base: position 22,531 of record DEOR01000003.1, read on the forward strand.
GCAACATATTTTTTTGGTGCTTTATATTGTAGTGAGTAATTTCCCATGACTGAGAAAGGGTTTTGATTGGTGCTTTGAATCCAACCATTGTCTGGATTAATAAAGGCTGGTAAATCAGTCACCAATTTTTTTTCAGACCAGATATATTCTAAGCTTGTGTCATCAATAATACCTCTGGCCATCTTGGCATCAGACCGATAAGGAATTCTTCCATTGTAGAAAAAACCTATATTCTCTTTAGAGTCCATGGCTACAAAATTAAAGCTAGGAATTTTTCTTTGAGCTAGAATTTTCTCAAATTCAAAGACGTCCTTTGTTCTGCTGAGTTGATGCCAACCTTCAATCTCACGAAATGAATTTTCCGTTGAATGTTTCAGAGCAAAAAATTGTCCATTAGCCTCCAGCACTGGACCAAACTTTGAATATCTAAATTTTTGTTTTGTTTTCAGTTTTAAGAAGCCAAGTATTTTGAATTCCAAATAATCTTCTTCAATATCAAAGGCTACCCATTCATTGTTCAGCAAGTATTCATTTTGATTAACTGGATTGACTGTTAGTTTAAATATATCAAGCACATCTGGCCTATTGACGGTTGCACCCCAGCCAACATCCGCATTAAACCCAACATTAATTAAAAATGATCCTGGAAAATTTCCACCATGTGCTTGCCACCCCGTCTCACTTTCAACGTTTAACTCATACCACCCGACTGGACCGGCTAGAGGTTGATGAGAGTTAATCAGTAAAAATGAAGATTCAGAGGTAGTCTTTGCGCCATTAACAGCTATGGCATTAGACCCAGTGGGAATAGATTGTTTTACATGATTGGTTATTTGCGCCAGATCTCTTTCTAGACCTGCAAAGAATAGATGTTGAATATAAGAGCCCGCAATCACATCTTCCGCCCTAATGGGGTGGAGAGCTAGATTAACCTTGGTGGGATTTTTATAGGCGAATGCGTTAATCCCGTCCGCGTATGCTTGAGCCATCGCAAGTATTTGAGGCGATAGTTGTTTTTTAGCCACTTCTTCTACTTTGGTGTGAACTTTTAATAGCCTCACCAGGTAATCTGTCTCGATACTATTTAAGCCATTAGCAACAGCATTACGCCCTCTGTAAAGAGGCATCAGCTCAGTTAAATCATCGTATGCATCCTCAGCATGCGAGAGACCAATTCCATAGGCCACATCAATATCTGTTTTCCCCTTGATATGAGGCACACCCCAAAAATCCCTATGAATTTTGACCTCATATTGATTTAGGTTTGAATGAACTGAATCATTGGTGGTGGAACATGCGCTGAAAATAAGTGCAAGGCAAAGCAGAATCAAGTGAGTAGTCGGGGTTGAATTTATCTGAATCATCACAATTAATTATTGTATTAGCTTTATTAAGAAAAAAATTATTAACATGCAAAAAAAAATATTAGTTATCGGTGGCAGCTCTTTGATCGGCCAAGAGGTCGTAGCATTAATTAAAGCAGCTGGTGATCATCCTATTGTGACCTCTAGGTCGCACATGGAAGTCGAAGACGGGAGCTTTTTTCAATTAGATCCTAATGAGGATTTGTCAACCTTAGATGAATTACCTGACTCCATTGATGCTTTATTGTATTGTCCAGGATCCATCTCTCTGAAATCCATACAGAGAATGGATTTAACTGAGGTGCAGGCCGATATGAAAATTAATTTTGAAGGAGCTTTCAATATTATAAAAAAAGTACTTCCTAACTTAAAAAAAGATGCTGGAGCATCTGTGGTCTTTATTTCTTCTGTTGCGGTTAATACAGGCATGACCTTTCATACATCCATTGCTGCATCCAAAGGAGCTCTCGAGGGTTTTTCAAGAAGCCTAGCAGCTGAATTAGCACCAAGAGTTGCTGTAAATTGTATTGCGCCATCTCTAACAAATACCCCTCTTGCTGCAAATCTTTTAAGCGATGAAAAGCGCATCAAAGCATCAGAAGAAAGGCACCCATTAAATTCTATAGGTGACCCCAAAGCATTGGCTAGAGTTATCTATGGTTTGTTATCTGCAAAAGATAACTGGATTACTGGGCAAACTATCTCCGTAGATGGCGGATTATCAACGATTAGGTGAAGATGGATTCAATTTTATAGTCTATAATTTCGACTATGTCAGGGAATACATTCGGAACATTTTTTAAAGTTACTACTTATGGCGAAAGTCATGGTAAAGCCCTTGGGTGCATCATTGATGGATGCCCTCCTCAATTAGAAATCACAACTCAGGATATTCA
>DEOR01000003.1:24997-61186 GCA_002358345.1 Proteobacteria bacterium UBA3413
AGGCAAGACCACAGGAACCCCTATAAGTTTGATTATCTATAATGAAGATCAAAGATCAGGGGATTATGCTAATCTTCAGGATACATTCAGACCCAATCACGCTGATATTACTTATCACGCAAAATATGGTCATAGAGATTACAGGGGCGGTGGCCGCTCGAGCGCTAGAGAAACAGCGATGAGAGTTGCTGCGGGAGCTGTAGCAAAAAAATATTTAAACTCTCTTGGAGTTCAAACCACAGGTTATGTAAGCCAAATAGGTTCCATCAAAGCAGATTCTATTCAGCCGCAGGATGCCATAACAAATAAATATTTTTTTGCTGATACTCAAAAGATTTCAGATCTAGATCAGATGTTTGCAGAGTTAATCAAAGAAGGTAATTCTGTTGGGGCTAAATTGGGAGTGTGTATTGAAAATTGCCCAGTCGGGCTTGGGGCGCCAGTATTTGACAAGTTAGATGCTGATTTGGCAAAAGCCATTATGAGCATTAATGCAGTTAAATCTGTATCAATTGGTAATGTAGCTGGCATCTTGGATCTTAAGGGTTCAGAAATTAGAGATGAGATTCGTTCAGATGGCTTTGTTTCGAATAATGCCGGCGGAATTTTAGGTGGCATTTCCAATGGCGATTCTATCAACATTGAGTTTCTTATCAAGCCAACCTCTAGCATTAAAACCAAGGGCCAAAGCATTAATACTGATGGGGAAGAGGTCGATATTGAGGTTGCAGGCAGGCATGATCCTTGCGTTGGCCTAAGAGCAGTGCCCATAGCAGAAGCTATGTCTAATTTAGTCATCATGGATCATTTTCTTAGAAATCGCGCTCAATGTGGGGATATAGAACAATCTCTGCCATTTAAAAAATAATATGAAAAGCACGCTTTACGATAAGCTTTGGAATGAGCATCTTGTTCATGCCAATGATTCCGGCGAGGCTTTAATTTATATTGACCGGCACTACCTTCATGAGGTGACATCTCCACAAGCTTTTGAAGGATTAAGGTATAAAAACTTAGTGCCATGGAGACTTAATGCAAATATTGCTACCCCAGACCACAATGTCCCTACCACCCGAGGAAAATCATTTACCGCGGATTCCATCGAAGATGAAATATCTAAAATTCAAGTTGTCGAATTAGATAAAAATTGCCATGAGTTTAATATTCAGCAATTTGATATCGAATCACCAGAGCAAGGAATAGTTCATGTCATGGGCCCTGAGCTTGGTTATACACTCCCTGGCATGACAATTGTATGTGGGGACTCCCACACCTCTACTCACGGAGCATTTGGTTGCTTGGCAATGGGCATTGGCACCTCTGAGGTTGAGCATGTGCTAGCTACCCAGTGTTTACAAATCTCTAAATTAAAAAACATGCAAGTTATCTTTGAGGGGCAACCCCGAGCCGGTGTCACTTCAAAAGACATTGTTCTGTATTTAATTAAATTAATTGGCACGGCAGGGGGCACAAGTCACGCAATGGAGTTCTCTGGTTCCTATATTGATTCTATATCCATGGAATCAAGAATGACAATCTGCAATATGGCAATTGAGGCAGGCGCTAAAGTTGGCTTAATTGGCGTAGATCAAATTACTTTAGATTATGTAAAGTCTCATAGCTCTCTCTCTAGCGAAAACCTTAACCTTGCTCAAAATTTTTGGAAGACACTGAGATCTGATGATGGAGCGATTTTTGATAAAAAGATTAATATTGATGTTGCTTTGATCAAACCTCAAGTTACATGGGGAACTTCGCCTGAGATGACCATTGATTTTGATGCAAAGATTCCTGTTGAATCCAATACACCAAAAGATGAGTTAGAAAATTTTAAATTAGCTAAAGCCTATATGGGCCTTGAAGATGCTGAAACGCTGAAAGATCTTAGCTTTAATCGTGTATTTATTGGTTCGTGTACCAATTCTAGAATTGAGGATTTAAGATTGGCTGCAGGCGTTATCAAAGGCCAGAAAGTTTCTGAGAAAATTACTGAAGCAATTGTGGTTCCAGGCTCAGGAATGGTAAAAGCGCAGGCAGAGGCCGAAGGTCTTGATACAATCTTTAAAGAGGCAGGTTTTTTATGGCGAGACCCTGGCTGCTCAATGTGCTTAGGAATGAACCCAGATCAATTGAAGCCTTATGAAAGATGCGCTTCTACTTCTAATAGAAATTTTGAGGGCAGGCAGGGTAATTTAGGTAGAACTCATTTAATGAGTCCAATCATGGCTGCATTAACTGCTATCCATGGCACCATCTCTGATCCCTCATGAGCAATTCAAGTATCCAGGGGGTAGTAGCCCCATTTGATAGAGATAATATTGATACCGATCAAATCATCCCAACCGAATACCTCAAATCAATTAAAAAATTTGGGTTTGGAGATTACTTGTTTGATGGATGGAGGTATCTGGATCAAGGCCGCCTCGGCATGATCCCTAGCGAGAGATCTATTAATCAAGAGTTCATTCTCAATCAGCCTGCTTTTCAGAGCTCCACCATACTTCTGACTCGTGATAATTTTGGATGCGGCTCAAGTCGAGAGCACGCAGTTTGGGCGCTTAGAGATTTTGGATTTCAAGCCGTGATAGCAAGCTCATTTGGCGATATTTTTTATAATAATTGTTTTAAAAATCAAATTCTTCCAATTCAAATTTCTAAAGAAAACATTACCCTGCTATTTGAGCTATCAACCCTTGGTCCTCAAAGTTTTGAAATTAGCTTGATTGAACAAGAGATTAAAGCTGGGAACATTTCTATGTCTTTTGAGGTTGAGGCCAATCAAATCAATCGGATCATTCACAACTTAGATGATATTGATATCACTTTAAAAAATAAAGAACGCATTGAGTTATTTGAGATGAACAGAAGAAACGCAAGACCTTGGATTTTTGAATAAATTTAATACTTGAGAGAACTATGACTAAGCAAATTTTAATACTGCCTGGAGATGGCATTGGCAAAGAAGTTACAGCATCTGCTGTAGAGGTTCTGAATTATCTTATTGAAGCTCATAATTTAGATTTTCAAGTGCTAGAGAAAGAAGTAGGGGGAACGTCTTATGATCTGCATGGCAAGCCTCTAACTGACGAAACTTTAGAAATAGCAAAAAAATCAGATGCAGTATTATTTGGAGCAGTGGGCGGCCCGCAATGGGATCATCTGGGTTGGGATGTTCGGCCAGAACAGGCATTACTAGGTCTCAGAAAATCACTTGGTTTATTTGCAAATCTTAGACCAGCATTTTTATTTAATGATCTGGCTTCTGCGTCCCCTTTAAAAAATCATATTATTGAAAACCTAGACATTTTAATTGTCAGAGAGCTGACGGGTGGAGTCTATTTTGGTGAGCCCAGAGGTTTAGTTGAAGATGCAAGTCCAAAATATGCCTTTAATACCATGGTTTATAATGAAGATGAGATTAGACGTATTGCAAAGGTTGCATTTGAGGCTGCAATGAATAGGAATAAGAAATTATGTTCTGTAGAAAAAGCAAATGTTCTAGAAGTATCAAAATTTTGGCGAGACATAGTGACAGAGATGGGCCCGGAATATCCAGAGGTTGAGCTTTCACACCAACTTGCTGATAACACGGCTATGCAGCTTGTACTTAACCCTAACCAATATGATGTGATTGTTTCCGGCAATCTATTCGGAGATATTTTATCTGATATAGCGGCCACTCTCACTGGGTCCATTGGAATGCTCCCTTCTGCATCGCTGAATAGCTCTGGGCAAGGAATGTATGAACCATGCCACGGCAGTGCTCCCGATATTGCTGGGCAAGGCGTTGCTAATCCTTTGGCTATGATTTCTTCTTTAGCCATGGCCCTAGAGTACTCATTGGATCGAAAAGATCTGGCGGTGAAGATTGAGTCCGCAATCAAAGCTTTTATTGACGAGGGCCATAGAACTAAAGATATAACAACAAGCGCAGACTTCATTAAAACTCATGAAGTAGCCCCAATCCTGATTCGCTTTCTTAAAAATGAATAATTTACCCATTAATCTTGCTTTAGTTGGAGCTACCGGGGTCGTAGGGGCAAAAATTATTAAGCTGTTAGAAAAAAAATCTTTTCCTTTGGCTAATTTTATCCCCTTGGGACATTCAACGGTGGGCAATAGCATTAGTCTGAACAGCGAAGATTATATTGTCCAATCTTTAGAATCTTTTGAACCAACATCGGTTGATTTAATTATTTTTGCAGCTGGTTCTGCTGTTGCAGATACTTATGCTAGAGCTTTTGTGAAAGCAGGAGCTTATGTTATTGATCTCTCTTCTCATTTTCGTTACCAGGACGATGTCCCCTTAGTTATTCCAGAAATAAATGGCTATCTGTTGGATCAGCTAGAAAAGCCAAGCTTGATAGCAAATCCTAATTGCTCTACCGCACAATTATTAATGGCGCTTAAGCCTATCCATGATGAGCTCAATATTGAGCTAATGAATGTCGCAACCTATCAAGCAGTTTCAGGGACTGGCAAGGCAGCACTAGAGGAGCTCCACAATCAAACCTATTTTCAAGACTCCCCTCAATTACCATCTGTTTACCCAAAGCAGATAGCTTTTAATGTTATTCCTCAATGTGATGTTTTTCTTGATAATGATTTCACCAAAGAAGAAATGAAATTAACCTGGGAAACTCATAAAATTTTAGATCCTAAGATTTTTGTTCAAGCAACCTGCGTCAGAGTTCCCGTGTTCAATGGTCATTCAGAGGCTGTATTCTTTAAGGTCTCGCACAAGAGCTCACGCGATCATATTATTAGTATTTTAAATAATGCTGAGGGAATTAAAGTGATTGATAATCCCCAAAAACTTGAATATCCAACCCCTGTGGAGCATGCCAATGATACAGAGGATGTTTTTGTAGGAAGAATTAGGGTGCAAGAGTTAGCAGGAGATACTTGGGTTTCCTTGTGGATTGTTGCTGATAATGTATATGGTAAGGGCGCTGCACTAAATGCAGTTCAAATTGCTGAGAGGCTATTTAACTCCAATAAATTTTAGATGAAAAAAATATTTGTTCTACTTGCGTTTCTGATTACCACCGTTAATGCTCAAGGTATCATTGGGAGCCCTGAAGTTTCAGTAAACTCTCAGGGTAATTTTCTAATCACTATTCAAATTAAAGATACTCCTTCTCTGACTGAGGCGGATATTCAGTTAATGGATTTTAAATCAACAGATTCTTTGCCAGAGAAGACATTGCAATATTTCTTATTTGAAGATTTAGAGAGTTTTCAAAGATTAACTCTAGCTTTGCCTACAACTTTTCAAGAATCATATTTTTCATTTCGATTACAAGCAGGCCCGCAGCTCTCCAAAGATATATTCATCTTTTTGCCACAAAATACCCTTCGAGAATCCCAGGAGCAAGAATTATCTTTTAAATTGCCAGCTAAGAAAATATCTGGTCAGTTTCAGCGATATGATATCCAGGCCGCTCTGTCTGGGACTTCGGAATCTAGCCCTAATGAAATAGTTGAAAATAAACCAACCCTTGTCTCGAGCGCTGAAATCAATTCCTCTTCTGAAATTCAATTGCAGCTGGCTCCTCAAAAAATAAGGAGTGACCAGGTTGAAACAATATGGAGCGTGGCGAAATCTGTTGAAAAGGATTTCAATGCCTCTATTTACCAGCTCATGTGGGCTTTTTATTTAGAAAATCCTAATGCTTTTATTGATGAGAATATTAATTTAGTGAGAAATGATGTAGATCTAGTAATACCTTCTTCAGAATTAGTGCAATCCACAAGCGGGGCGGATGCAAAGTCTGCAGTTAATTTTATGTCTTCTCGCACTGCAAGCAAATCGTTGATTTCTAGTGGCCAATTAATTTTAACTGCTCCTAAGAACACTCAGATAGCACCAAGAAAAGAGCCAATGAATTTAACAACCGATCCTGAGCTTGAGATCCCCAGTCCTGACTTACTTCAAGATAATATCAATCTTTCAGGCGATGAGATAATAGATAAAAATACCTCCATTATCTCGTTGAATCTTGAGGGTACTGAGTTGCCAGAATCTTTACCTTCAGAATCTAATGCTGCACAAGCATTTCAGTTAAAAGATCTTTTTTGGGTAGGCTTTCTTTCTTTGATCCTAGGATTTTTTATAGCCTTGATACTGATTCGCTTTAATCGCCACTCTTCATTTACCAAAACAGCAGTTGAGGAAGATCTATCCGAGGAGAATGCAACTACCTTTCAAGCTAATCTCAGTATTTCAAATGATATTGAGACTCAGGAGTTAGATTTAGTTCGCACCTACGTTGATATGGGTGATTGGGAGAATGCCGAAAAAATTCTTCAAAAATTAATTTTACATTCTTCCAGTGTAGAGATAGTGGCTGAAGCAAAGGAAATTCTAGAGAAACAGACCTAACCTGTGAAATTTGTTGGAGTCTGTCAATATGATGGGTCTAGTTTTTCTGGATTTCAGTCGCAACCAAATGCTAGCTCAGTTCAAGACGCGCTCGAAAAAGCAATTATATCTGTAGGTCAGGTAACGGAGAGAATGAATTATTCTGGCAGAACTGATGCTGGAGTGCACGCCTTAGGTCAAGTATTTGATTTTAAATCAACCGATAGCCGAACGATTGATCAGTGGCTGAAGGGAATAAATTCAGCTTTACCTGATTCTATTGCTGTAATCTCTCTGCAAGAAATTTCTGAAGGTTTTCATTCAAGGTTTGATGCTATTAAAAGAAAGTATGCATACATCATCTATACAGGTAAAACGCGACCTATATTTCTAAAAGATTATGTATTTTGGGAAAAAAATAAATTAGATATTAACGTAATGAAAGCAGAAGCGGCTCATATGATAGGCCAGCATAACTTTAGCGCATTTCGAGGATCTAAATGCACGGCCAATAACCCCACCAGGACCATTGAATACATTGAGATACAGCAGAAAGAAGACTTTATTGTGATTACTATCTCAGCAAATGCCTATTTGTATAATATGGTCAGAATTATAGTGGGAACTTTAATGGATATAGCGACAGGAAGGTTACAAGGCAGCATGTTAGACATTTTAAAATCAGAAAATAGGCTTAATGCAGGTAAAACGGCACAATCCCAAGGTTTATTTTTTTTAGGAGCTGAATACAAAGATATTTCGTTGCCTGATCCCGTGCATCCAGCTTCATTGTTTAGCAGTCTCTTAGGCATACAATGAAGCTAAAATTTTGTGGTCTGAGCACTCTAAATTCTCTCAAGCATGCATGCGACCTAGGCGCTCATTACGCTGGATTTATATTCGCTGATCGCAGCCCTAGAAAAGTCAATCAAGAGTTTATGGACCAATTAGCCTCATTTAACTTCCATCAAACCATTCCCGTCTGCGTATTTGTCAATCCATCAGCTGTATTTGTGGAGCAAGTTATTGCGAGTCTGCCAACTGCCATCTTGCAATTTCATGGAGATGAATCTGATCAATTTTGCAGTCAATTCAATAAACCTTTTTGGAAAAGCGTTGCAGTTAAAGACGCCTCGTCTCTGCCATTAATTTTAAGCAACGGACACCCTTCAGCACAAGCGATTTTATTAGAAACATTCTCTGTAAATCTTGATGGAGGCACAGGTCAAACTTTTGACTGGGATATTATTAAAGACATCAATTTGAGTAACGGATATGTTTTAGCTGGAGGGATTAATGCCGCTAATATTGATGCCGCTATTTCTCTGAATCCATGGTGTATTGATATAAACTCTGGGGTAGAATCACAGCTTGGATTAAAAGACACCTTATTAATGACCGAGATCATGCAGAGATTTAACCATGGATAATTTAACTGATTTACCAAATGCCGAAGGTTTCTTTGGGGAGTATGGCGGAAAATTTGTTCCTGAAACCTTGATGTTTGCTTTGCAGGAGCTAGAAGAGACTTATGCCAGACTTAAAAAGGACCCGGATTTTCTTAAAACATTCGATCATGATTTAACTCAATTTGTAGGAAGACCTTCCCCGCTATATTTTGCAGAGAGACTAACCCAGCATTACAGGGGACCTCAAATCTGGTTAAAGCGGGAAGACTTAAATCATACTGGTGCTCACAAAATCAATAATACCGTTGGTCAGATATTATTAGCAAAAGCGATGGGCAAGAAACGAATTATTGCAGAAACTGGCGCTGGACAGCATGGCGTTGCGACTGCAACCGTTGCTGCGCGATTAGGCTTAGAGTGTCATATTTACATGGGTGCCGCAGACGTCCAAAGACAATCATTAAATGTTTACCGTATCAAGTTGCTTGGGGCAACAGTTCACCCGGTTGATTCTGGAACAGCAACCTTAAAAGATGCATTAAATGAAGCTTTGAGGGACTGGGTAACAAACATAGACGACACTTACTACATTATCGGTAGTGTTACAGGCCCGCACCCATACCCCATGATTGTTAGAGATTTTAATTCTATTGTTGGAAGAGAGTTAAGGGAGCAGTCTGTCACACTCTTTGGTGGATTTCCCGAGGCAATCATTGCATGTGTAGGTGGCGGCTCAAATGCCATGGGCATTTTTTATCCTTTTATTAAAGAAACTGAAGTTCAGTTATTTGGGGTGGAGGCAGCTGGTAGTGGCATTGAAACAGGCAAGCATGCGGCCCCATTGAATGACGGCCAGCCAGGTATTTTACATGGGGCCAAGAGTTATTTGATGCAAGATAAGAATGGCCAAGTCCTAGATACTCATTCTATTTCTGCTGGTTTGGATTACCCCGGGGTCGGTCCAGAGCACTCTAATTTAAAAGATTCAGGGCGAGCAAAATACTTAGCTGTAAATGATGAAGAAGCATTACGTGCATTTCACATGGTTACTCGATTGGAGGGCATTATGCCGGCATTAGAAACAGCTCATGCATTCGCTGCGCTGGATTATCTTACAGATACATTTAGCGACACTGACAACATTGTGGTCAATGTTTCTGGAAGAGGCGATAAAGACATCAATACAGTTGCAACCATGGATGGTATTTCTCTTGAGTAGACTTGAACAAAAGCTGAGCGAATTACGAGTTGCATCAAAAAAAGCTTTGGTTGCCTATTTAGTGGCCGGAGATCCTGATTTAGAAACCACCTTGGAATTAATGCATGGGTTTGTGGCATCTGGCGTAGATATTATTGAATTAGGTGTGCCATTCACAGATCCTATTGCCGAAGGTCCAATTATTCAGGCTGCTCATGATAGAGCCCTTCAGACCAGCACTTCGCTTGATAATATCTTTGACCTTGTAGAGGAATTCAGAACAAAGGATTCAGATACCCCGATCATCTTAATGGGCTACATCAATACATTCTTAGCCAATTCCCTAGCTTTGGAGTCCATCCATGAAAGAGGTACAGATGCAGTATTAATTGTTGATATTCCGGGTGAAAGTACCCTTGCGCAAATAGGAATCAACAATACAAATATCGCTTCCGTTTCTTTGATATCTCCCACAACAGATCGCCAGCGTATTGAGAAAATTTGTCAGACCAGCTCTGGTTTTATTTATTATGTCACTCTTAGAGGAGTGACAGGTGCCTCTAACTTAGATGTAAATGAAATTGAAACAAATATTACCAATATTAGAATGCATACCGCTCTACCAGTATTGGCTGGCTTTGGTATCAAAACCTCAGTTGATGCTCAAGAGTTAAGCAAGGTATCTGATGGGGTGGTGATTGGCTCAGTTTTAGTGGACATGATTCACCAGCAATCTTCTCAAAAAGATTACAAAAATATATATACTTATCTTAATGAAATCTCTGTGGCTATAACACAATGAATTGGTTAACTAAATTAATTCCATCTATTGGAGCAAATAAGGATCCTGCAACACCCATCAGCAAGGTACCTAATGGCCTATGGAATAACTGTCCTGCTTGTGAGGCAATTTTGTACCAACCAGAATTAGAGAAGTCTTTATTTGTCTGCCCAAAGTGTGATCATCACCTGAGAATTGGCGCTCGAACAAGAATGTCATATTTTTTTGATGGCGGGATATTTGAGGAGTTGGCGACCAATATTACTACCAAAGATATTCTGAATTTTAAGGACACTAAACCCTACTCTCAAAGGATTAAAGAGGCTGTAGCCTTGACTGGAGAAGAGGAGGCAATACTAATTGGGAAGGGAAAATTAGAGGGCAGGGGTATTGTTGTTGCTGCATTTGAGTTTAGGTATATGGGAGGCTCAATGGGCGGCGTGGTTGGCACTAAGTTTGTTCACGGTGTTGATGCGGCGATAGCAAACAAAGTCCCTTTTGTGTGTTTTTCTACTAGCGGGGGTGCTCGCATGCAAGAATCCATGATTTCATTAATGCAGATGGCTAAAACTGCTGCAGCCTTAGAAAAGTTAAAAGCAGTAAAGCTTCCCTATATTTCAGTGATGGTTGATCCAATTTATGGGGGCGTGTCTGCCAGCCTAGCAATGCTGGGAGATATCAATATTGCTGAACCTAAAGCACTTGTAGGATTTGCAGGACGAAGGGTGATTGAGCAAACGGTGAGAGTAGATTTACCAGAGGACTTCCAAAAATCTGAATTTCTTTTAGAGCATGGTGCCATTGATATGATTGTTCATCGCAAGGAATTGCGACAGAAAGTTTTCAGCCTTTTGTCTAAGCTATACCCACAGAGCCAATGAGTGCCAACCGTCTTGCTGGAATTTTTATTGCTATTACATTTGCTATCTGGATCTTAATGTTCGCACTTTCCCCGCAGCCTAAATATCAGTCACTGACATCAATGACCATTCCTGGTTTGCCTATCTCATCTACTCTTTCTGAAGAAGTCTTGGAGATTCAGCCTTATGAGCTAGAAAATACTAATCTCAATATTAAGATTGAAGATACCATTTCCTCGGCTAAATCCATCGTAGAAAATACAGATTTTAATTTATATGTATATAAAATCGGTGCATTTGGGTCCTCCCAAACCATCACTAAAGTTATACAGCTATACAGTGATGCAGGATTCCCCGCATTTACTGAAATCAATCAATCGAATCAATCATTGACGACTGTTTTGGTGGGACCCTTTGTTTCAGAGGAGGATATTACAAAAAATCAAAAAGTTTTGAATACTATCGCAGGAATTTCTCAAGGAGAGATCTTAACTTGGACTCCTTAAATTTTGCGCACTTCGATTTGCTCTTAATGGGAATCATTGTTCTTTCTGGTACAGTTGCACTTTTTCGAGGATTTATTCAGGAAGCATTATCTTTAGTATTGTGGGTTTTTGCTTTTCTGGCCTCAATGTTTCTAGCTGAGTATTTAGGCCCTTATATCTCTGAATACATAGTGAATCCTGAGCTAAGAAGAATGATCTCACTGCTTGCGGTCTTTGTTATTATTATATTCACAGGCGGCTTTGCAATAAAAATGCTGAGAAGTCTGATTCATTGGTCGGGAATGGGCGGGCTAGATAGAGTCCTCGGGGCTTTATTTGGATGTGTGAGAGGGCTTATTTTAATTGTTATTATTTACCTGATACTGCCATCAGATATTAAGCAATCAGCGTTTATTTCCGAATCTAAAAGCGCACCAATGCTAGATCAATTTTCTCCTGAGATTGAAATTTTTTTTAAAGATATGATCTCCAATACAAATTCAGTTATGCTTGATTCCAATATTACTCCAACCAATAAATCATAATGTGTGGAATTGTAGGCATCCTTTCTGAGACTCATGTAGCTAGCTCAATTTACGAATCTTTATTGATGTTGCAGCATAGGGGCCAAGACGCTGCAGGCATGGTTGTATGCGATCAAAATGGAAGACTGCATAGTAGAAAATCAATGGGCTATGTTCGAGATGTCTTTCAGCAAAGGCATATGAATAAATTAGAAGGCCATTACGGTATTGGGCATGTAAGATACCCGACTTCTGGAGGCTCTGGTAAAGATTTTGCGCAACCAATGTATGTTAATTCACCTTATGGAATTAGCTTGGCACACAATGGCAATCTAACTAATTCCAAGGCTCTCGCTCGTGAATTATTTCACGCAGAAATGAGACATTTAAATACTGACTCTGACTCTGAGGTCTTACTTAATATCTTTGCTCACGAATTGGCAAAGCAAAGAGCCATCCTGCCATCTACAGAACATTTTTTTCAAGCCGTAAAAAAAACTCATTCTAGATGCCATGGAGCATACGCTGTTGTGACTCTGATTACGGGGTTTGGGCTATTGGCTTTTAGGGATCCCAAAGGCATTCGCCCTTTAGTGATCGGGGAGAGGGAAGGCAAAAATCATAAGGAGTACATCATCGCTTCTGAGAATGCTTCTTTTTCAGCTTTAGGTTTCCAAACTCTTCGAGATGTTGGGCCTGGAGAAGCAGTGTTTATTGATCTCAATGGGCAGCTTCATAGCGAGCAATGCGCTGATAACCCTGAGCCTATGCCTTGCTTGTTCGAGTACGTTTATTTAGCAAGACCAGACGCTACTTTAGATCAAATTTCTGTCTATAAGGCGCGGATGAGAATGGGTAAGAAGCTCGCGAATAAAATTATGAGAATTAATCCGAACCATGATATTGATGTAGTTATTCCTATACCAGATAGCTCTACTACCGCTGCATTACAAGTAGCCACAGAGCTCAATATCCCTTATAGAGATGGGTTTGTTAAAAATAGATACATAGGTCGAACATTTATCATGCCCTATCAAGAAGAGCGAAAAAAATCAGTGAGGCGTAAATTAAATATTTTAGATCTTGAGTTTCAAGGCAAAAATGTTCTTTTGGTTGACGATTCAATTGTGCGCGGTACCACGAGCCAAAAAATTATAGAGATGGCTAAAGAGGCGGGTGCAAATAAAGTATATTTCTCTTCAGCAGCACCTCCAGTCAAATTCCAGAATCTGTATGGAATAGATATGGCGGCTACGAGCGAATTGATTGCTTCCAATAAGACGGAGGAAGAGGTTGCGGAGGCTATTGGGGCAGATTGGCTAATCTATCAAGATCTAGAGGATCTCATTGCTTCGGCTCAAGAGGGCAATCCTTCAATTAAGAAATTTGAAATTTCTATTTTTAATGGCGAGTACCCCACCCCTATTAGCAAAGAGTATCTTCAAGACCTAGAAGCTAGTCGACAAGATAGCAACAAGCTTTCTAGAGAACGATTAAGTTAGACACTCACTATATTGATAGATGGGATTTTTGCACTCCCTGCAGTCTCTACATAAGTCTCTATTTCATTAAAATTTAAGTAACGATATATGTCGTCTGCTAGAGGGTTAATCTCTTCCATGTATTTTAAATATTCCTCAGGACTGGGTAACTTTCCTAGAATTGATGAAATTGCAGCAAGTTCTGCTGATGCAAGAAACACGTCCGCACCATCACCCAGACGATTTGGGAAGTTTCTGGTAGAGGTTGAGACCACTGTTGAGTTTGCTAGCACCCTAGCTTGATTTCCCATGCACAGTGAGCACCCAGGCATTTCTGTTCGCGCACCCGAGGTACCAAATACATTGTAGATACCTTCTTCCATCAGTTGCTTTTCATCCATTTTAGTTGGAGGAACAATCCATAATCTAGCTTTCGTACCATTATGTTTTTTGAGCAAATGACCGGCCGCTCTAAAATGACCAATATTAGTCATACACGAACCAATAAAAACTTCATCAATTTTAGTGTCACAGACCTCTGAAAGGGGCTTGATATCATCTGGGTCATTAGGACACGCCAGTAAAGGTTCTTTAATTTCATTAAGATCAATTTCAATAATTTCAGCATATTCAGCATCGGCATCAGGCTCTAGTAACTCTGGGTTTGCAATCCACTCTTCCATGGCCTGAGCTCTTCTTTCTAAGGTTTTCTCATTTTTATAACCACTACCTATCATCCATCTAAGCATGACAATGTTAGATTGCAGGTATTCAATAATCGGCTCTTTATTGAGTCGCACTGTGCAACCGGATGCTGATCTCTCTGCAGAAGCATCAGATAGCTCAAATGCTTGCTCCACCTTAAGATTCGGTAAGCCTTCAATTTCTAAACAGCGACCTGAAAAAATATTTTTCTTACCTTCTTTTGAAACAGTTAATAAGCCTTTCTGAATAGCCACGTAGGGAATAGCATTCACTAGGTCTCTTAGAGTGATCCCAGGCTGCATTTCTCCTTTAAATCTAACCAATACAGATTCTGGCATATCCAGAGGCATGACTCCCAAGGCTGCTGCAAAAGCCACTAACCCAGAGCCAGCAGGAAAGCTGATGCCTATTGGGAAGCGTGTATGGCTATCACCACCTGTACCAACGCCATCAGGCAAGAGCATTCTATTCAACCAAGAGTGAATAATTCCATCTCCTGGCTTCAGAGATACCCCACCACGATTCATAATAAAATCAGGTAATGTGTGTTGGGTATCAATATCTACAGGTTTGGGATAAGCGGCAGTATGACAAAAAGATTGCATCACTAAGTCAGCAGAAAATCCCAAACATGCGAGTTCTTTTAACTCGTCTCGAGTCATTGGGCCGGTTGTATCTTGCGAGCCGACCGTGGTCATCCGTGGCTCGCAATATGTTCCTGGTCGTATGCCAGCAACACCGCAAGCCTTCCCAACCATTTTTTGTGCGAGAGTGAACCCTTTATCAGAAGCATCTTCTGCGTCAGGTCTTGTAAAAATATCCGTTGGATCTAACCCTAATGCGTCTCTTGTTTTATCTGTTAGCTGTCTTCCAATAATCAAAGGAATTCGACCATTCGCTCTCACTTCATCGAGCAGCACTGGTGTTTTAAGTTCAAAACTAGAAAGCACTTCGCCACTATTCGCATCTAATATTTTTCCATTAAATGGCTCAAAAATAATCTCCTGCCCCATATTTAATTGCGATACATCGCATTCCACTGGGAATGCCCCTGAGTCTTCTAGAGTATTAAAAAAGATTGGAGCAATCTTTCCTCCAAAACAAAAGCCGCCTTCTTTTTTGTTTGGGATTGCTGGAATGTCATCTCCCATATGCCATAGCACTGAGTTTACGGCAGATTTTCTAGACGAGCCAGTGCCTACAACATCTCCTACAAACGCTAGAGGATTACCTTTTTTCTTTAGTTCCTCAATGGTCTCTAATGGCTTTTCCAAACCTTCTCTTGGCATCTTAAACATTGCTAAGGCATGTAGAGGAATATCTGGTCTAGACCATGCATCTGTTGCTGGCGATAAATCATCAGTATTGATTTCTCCTCGGACCTTATAAACGGTAAGTTTAATTTGACTTGGAATCTCTTTTTTTTCTGTAAACCATAATCCTTCTGCCCATGCATCAATTACTTTTTTAGCATTTGGATTAGTTTTCGAGAGCTCTAGAACATCATTAAAAGCATCAAAAATTAACAAGGTTGTGCTCAAAGCATTTGCTGCCTCTGCTCCAAGCTCAGCATCTTTTAGACAATGAATTAAAGGTTGAATATTATAGCCGCCCAGCATTGTGCCCAGAATCATTACAGCCTCTTTCTTCGGGATATATGGGCTGCTTGTTTTGCCTGTGGTGATATCAGCAAGAAAGCCAGCTTTTACATAGGCCGCTTGATCGACGCCTGCTGGGGTTCTTTCTTTCAAGAGATCAAGTAGGAATTTAGATTCCCCATGCTCCTCTTTTAACAGATCTACTAGCTCAGATGTTTGTTGAGCTGATAGTGGAAGGGGTGGTATTCCTAATTTTGTTCTCTCTTGGCAGTGTATTTTGTAATCTTCAAGCATATTTTTCTCCTGAGACCTTCATTTTACTGCGGTATCTCTAAATACCCAAGCTCATCAATCGATTCCTCTCATTTACTTTTATAAAATCATGTATTATCGAAAATATGAAGAAGAATAAAGCTTCCACCCCATGTCTTGGAATATGCTCTACCACATATGGTGATAATGTCTGCAAAGGCTGCAAACGTTTCGTGCACGAAGTTATTAATTGGAACAAGTACTCTATTTTAGAGAAAGAGCTTGTGAATACTCGTTTAGAAGATTTTAAGCTAACGGTCTTGCGAGATAGGCTCTCTGTCTCTAATTCCGACTTGCTGGCATCTAAGCTCAATGAAAAAGGTATTAATTTTAATGATGCGCTAGATCCTTTGACTTGGATTTTCGATCTTTTACGTGCGGCTGGTTCTCAACCACTAGATTTAGAGCAATTTGGCATTACTTTGCATGCGCCCATAGATTTAGAGGAGCTTAAAAATCAAATTTATCTAGAATTTTTAGAATTATCTGAAGCGCATTACCAGCGCTATTTTTTAGTTAGCGATCGGTAAATCTAGCCAATTAGTAGTATATTTTGGCGACGTCATCATTTTGCTCGTTGATGACAGCTGACCCGGAAATTGCGAGGCGTAATATACTTGAGCTTGTTTCGCATTCATCGCATCTATGCAGCGCATCAACCCATCATCTTGCTTGGCTTCAATAGATTGATCCATCTCATCAAAGAGTGACCCCTGAATTATCGAGTGTTGCGAGAATTGACTCAGCACTACCCCTGCTTTTGCGTATGAGTAACCTGGCCTAAAACAATTATTTAGAGCTTTTTTGACTCCTGCTAAAATACTTCTGGTATCGCTGACTGGGCTAGAGAATTGAATGCTATGAAACCCTTTGTATTGCGCATGATTGCTAAAGGGGCTAGTAAAAATTAAAACTGATACCTGCAAGCATTTTTGTCCCTCATGCCTGAGTTTCTCGCTGGCTCTAACGGCAAAATTACTTACCAAAGGTCTAAGCTGTTCTAAATCATTAATTCGTTTTTTGAAGCTGCGACTAACAATAATTTGTTTTTTAAGCTCAGCACGGCTTTGTATTTTTAAACATTGCTCCCCCCTAAGCTCTCGCACAGTACGTTCTAATACAATGCTAAATTTATCCCTGATAAACCTAGTATCGCTTTGCATTAAATCATAGCCTGAGTAAATATTTAGATCATTGAGACGCTTTGATAAATTTCGACCAACCCCCCAAATCTCATGGACTGGTAAATTTTTTAAAGCATGGTCAATATGATGTTGTTGGCGCAAACAAAGCACCCCCGTTCCCCCAATCTTTTGCTTTGTAATATGACTGGCAATTTTTGCCAGTGTTTTTGTAGAAGCGATACCAATGCGAACAGGGATGCCAACCCATTGGCGTACGATATTTCTACAATGAATGCCAAATTCATAGGCATGACTGTTAGCTTGCATATGCTGCAGATCTAAAAATGCCTCATCAATACTGTACACCTCAATATTGTTTACCATGCCTTCTAAGATATGCATGACTCTACCTGATAGATCCCCATATAGAGCAAAGTTTGAGGAGAACACCTGACCTCCTTGGGCTAAATAGGTGCGCTCAATTTGAAACCATGGTACTCCCATTTTTATACCCATGGCTTTGGCTTCTTTGCTTCTAGCTATCACGCACCCATCATTATTAGATAACACAACAATAGGCTTTGTTCGCAAATCAGGCCTAAACACTCTCTCACAAGACGCATAGAAATTATCACAATCTATCAATGCTAATAACGTCATTCAAATTTATTAATCGCAGCAGTGACCGTGCCCATGATGTCTAGGTCTTGACCATGCTGCACATAAATAGGTTTATACGCTGGGTTTTCTGGTAGCAAGCAAAGACGTGGTTTGAGCTGCAATCTTTTACATACAAATTCCCCATCTAATGATGCGACAACAATGCTCCCATGCCTTGGTTTAAGACTTCTATCCACTATTAAGATTGCTTGATCTCCAATATTGGCATTAATCATTGATTCCCCTGACACTCTTATTAAAAAAGTTGCTACATTATTTTTGATCAGATATTTATTGAGATCTATAGGGCTCTCTAAATAGTCATTTGCCGGGCTTGGAAATCCAACCGAGACCGGCTCCAAAAAAAATTTTGTAAAAGTTGCCGGCAGATCATCCACCGATATTGAACCGAGATAATTAATAGTCATGGGGTTTTAAAATACTGTATATTTATACAGTATTAAAAATTGAGACGCAAGAGTTTTTAGAGTTTAAATTCCTCCAATCTTCTTTCCTGATCCTCAAGTGTTAGGCACCAACCTGTTTCATGCCAGTCACCCAAAACAATACGCACACCATGAATATTTGGTGCTATGGCCTTATGAGTATTAGGGCGATGAGTATGACCATGAATTAGCAAATCAATTTGATGTTCTGTAAAAAATTCCTGAATCGAGTTGGGCGCAACATCCATGATTGAGGTGGCTTTATTATTATTATGGGCCTGACTAACATCCCTCATATTGGACGCAATGTCGCGACGATCCTCGAGAGGCTGACTTAAAAAATTTTGTTGCCACGGCAAAGAGCGCACTTCTTTTTTAAATTTTACGTACTCTAAATCATCCGTGCAAAAATCATCTCCATGCGAGAGAGCAATCTTTTGATCAAAGTAGTCTATAAAAAATGGATCTGGCAGCATGATTATATGCGCATCTTCAGAAAATTTTTCACTACATAAAAAATCTCGATTGCCATGCATGAAAAAAATCTCTAAGCCGCTTCGAGTTGCATCTTTTATTGCTTTTACAACCCCTAATGCAAAAGGCGAGTCATCATCATCGCCAATCCATGCCTCAAATAAATCACCTAAAATATATAGGTGAGAGAATTCTTGCTCAGCTGCTTTTAAAAATTTAAAAAAACCTTCAGTAGTTGAAGGGGTTTTTTCAGATAAATGAAGATCCGAGATGAATCCTAACTTCATTCACTCACTGTAATGGAGTTAATGATTGTTGGCTCAAGCGGAGCATCAGCATAACCACCTACAGTAGCAGTGGTGCTGAGCGCAATTTGATCTACGACTTCCATCCCATTAATGACGGAGCCAAAAACAGCATAACCCCAGCCCTGAGATGTCTCAGCTGTGTGATTAAGAAAATCATTGTCTTTATGGTTAATAAAAAATTGACCCGTTGCAGAGTGGGGATCCATAGTTCTAGCCATTGCAAGAGTGCCACGATCATTTTTCAATCCATTATTTGCTTCATTTTGAATGGGCTCTGTTCCGGTTGGTTTTGGCACCATATTTTCATCTAACCCACCACCTTGAACCATGAAACCATCGATGATTCTATGAAAAATAGTACCATTGTAGTACCCATCTTCTGCAAGTTTTAAAAAGTTTGCCACAGTGATAGGTGCTTGATCAGCATTCAGCTCTATGTGAATGTCTCCGGCTGAGGTAGAGATAGTTACGAGTGACATTTGATCCTCCTGTGGATAATATGTGCTCTGATCTTTGTGATCAGAGAGTGGTAGAAAGAAGATTAAAGCAATGGCAGCTACAACGACTACCAGAAAAGTAATTTGTGTTTTTGACATTAATAAAACCTACATTCAATTTAAGTTCTCTATAATAAGTGATTCACATATCAAATAACAGATGGCATTAAGATTTTATAATTCTCTAACCAATAAAAAAGAAGATTTTATACCGATTCATGAGGGCGAAGTTGGTATGTATGTATGTGGAATGACAGTATATGACAGCTGTCATTTAGGTCATGCTCGAGCAATGATGGCATTTGATATTCTGGTGAGATATCTAAAAAATCAGGGCTATAAAGTAAATTTTATTCGAAATATTACAGATGTTGATGACAAGATTATTGAGAGAGCTATACAGAATAATGAGTTAATTAGTGATTTAACACAGAGAACAATTTCTAGTATGCACGAAGACTTTTTAAAATTAGGTCTTGAATTACCAACTGCTGAGCCTAGAGCCACTGATCATATTTCAGGCATGGTTGAGATGATTCAGGATTTAATTGAGAAGGGGCATGCGTATCATTCGTCTGGTGGAGATGTTTTCTTTGCGGTAAGAACTTTTCCAGAGTATGGCAAATTATCTAATAAGAATATCGATGATTTGAATCCTGGCTCTCGAATTGCAGAAGACGAATCCAAACAAGATCCTCTGGATTTTGTTTTATGGAAAAGTGCCAAAGAAGGTGAGCCTTCCTGGGATTCACCATGGGGGAAAGGCAGGCCTGGTTGGCATATTGAATGCTCTGTTATGTCATTAAAAAATCTAGGAGAGCATTTTGATATTCATGGTGGCGGCCCAGACTTACTATTTCCCCACCATGAAAATGAAATTGCTCAATCAGAATGTTCCTCAGGAAAGCAATTTGCTAACTATTGGCTGCACTCAGGCTTGCTAAAAATTAATGGCGAGAAAATGTCAAAATCGTTAGGAAATTTTGCCATGCTCAAAGATTTATTTGTGTCTTACCATCCTGAAGTTTTGCGTTACTACCTAGTCTCCAGCCATTACAGGAGTTCTTTAAATTTTGATAATGCATCTTTAGATCAGGCTCGGTCTGCATTAGCAAGGTTATATCAAGCGCTGGCGTCAGTTGAAGGCATGGGTCATGAGTTAGATCAAGATATGATGAAGCAGTTCTCAGAGGTGATGAATGATGATTTAAATACACCTGAAGCGCTCAGCATATTATTCCAGCTAGCTAAATTAATAAATAATTCCTCAGATTCAGCGCAGACAGCAAAGTACGCTGCAACCCTCAAAGAATTAAGCGGGGTTTTAGGCTTGTTACAAGATGACCCGAAGGTTTTTTTCCAGTTTGGATCTCTTTTGCTGGACGAGGAGATTGAGCAACAAATTGCTCTCAGGAATAAGGCAAGAGACACCAAAGATTTTCAAACTGCAGATCAGATCCGTGAGAGTTTACTGAAACAGGGAATTATTTTAGATGACAGCAGCGAAGGGACAACCTGGAAAAAATCTTAAAGCAGCTACTCTTCCAAGTTTTTAATTACAGACTCAACACCAGTTGACCCCATATTCATACCAACCACTCTTTCAATTCCCATTTTTGCATAATGTGCTGCTGCGTCAGTCATTAAACCTGATTGATCCAATGTTAAGCCACCGTCAACACATATATTGATTCCTGTAATAAACCTCGATTCATCTGAAGCAAGAAATAATGCTGTATTGGCAATATCAATTGGCATACCAAAATCTTTGATTGGTTGCCCAAGTTCACTATCTTCAATTGCAGTCGCTAACAGAGGGGTATTGATTGCCCCGGGGGAAATAGCATTTACCCGAATCTTATCTGGACCCAATTCAATGGCAGCATTTTTACAAAAATTAATAACTCCAGCTTTCGCTGCAGAATAAGCAAGAGGACCAGAACCACCTCCCATTCCTGCTATCGATGCAGTATTTATAATTGAGCCGCCCGTGGTATTTTTTTTCATGACCCTGGCAGCATGCTTAGAGCCAAGAAAGACCGATTTAAGAAGAATTTGGAAAGATCGATCCCACTCATCTGCGTTGATATGAGTAATTGGGCCTACCGCGCCCCCAATCCCAGCATTATTAAATAAAATATCCAAAGAGCCGAATTGCTCCATTGCCATACTGACTAGCTTTTCAATATCTTGCTCCACAGATACATCAGTTAGGCATATACATGCATTCTGCTCAAAATTTTTCTGTTTGATCAGCTCAAAAGTTTCTTCGAGAGTAACCTGATTCATATCAGCAAGCACAACATTTGCGCCATGCTCTAGAAATAATAATGCTGTTTCTTTGCCAATGCCGCTAGCGGCCCCGGTAATAATCGCTACTTTGTCTTGCAATCTTTTCATTGAATAATTATTACCCAAAGGGAAGTAAAAGAGAAATAAAGTTCAAAGCCTTAGTATTGAGCATGATAAATAAACTCATCATGCATGCAGTGAGTAAATAGATTAAAATCGATGGTCAGTTAAGGAAATGGCTCCCTGACGTGGGATCGAACCACGGACCAATTGATTAACAGTCAACTGCTCTACCGCTGAGCTATCAGGGAATAAGTCGTGAATTATAAATTAAAAATTAGAAAGTAATACAGGATAATGACAAAAAACTTAATTGTTCAGTCTCCATTTGAGCCAGCAGGACATCAGCCAGCAGCAATTGAGAGCTTAGTTAAAGGTTTGAATGATGGATTATTGCACCAAGTATTGCTTGGGGTCACTGGCTCAGGTAAGACCTACACCATGGCCAAAGTGATTGAGTCGACGCAAAGACCGGCTGTCATTATGGCGCCCAATAAGACTTTAGCAGCGCAGTTGTATGGCGAATTAAAAGACTTTTTTCCATCAAACTCGGTTGAATACTTTGTGTCTTATTATGATTATTATCAGCCAGAAGCCTATGTCCCAACCTCTGATACCTATATTGCAAAAGATGCGTCTATCAATGAGCATATCGAGCAAATGCGTCTCTCTGCAACCAAAGCTCTGTTAGAGAGAAATGACACCATTGTTGTTGCAACAGTCTCTGCTATTTATGGCTTGGGTGCCCCAGAAGCATATTTGAATATGATTCTGCATCTTGATCGAGGGGAAGCCATTGATCAACGCGCTATTCTTCGTCGCCTTTCAGCGATGCAATACACTCGAAACGATATCGATTTTCGAAGAGCCACTTTTAGAGTGCGAGGCGATGTTATCGACATCTATCCTGCTGACTCAGAGAGAGATGCTTTGAGAATTGAATTATTTGGAGACGAGATTGAGCGATTGCTTTGGATCGACCCACTGACCGGTGAAGTCATTCAAGAGACTCCCAGGGCTACGATATACCCCAAAACGCATTACGTGACTCCAAAAGAAACAGTGCTAGGATGCTTGAAAGCCGTCAGAGAAGAGCTTAAAGATCGGCTGATTTACTTAAAAGACAACAATAAGTTAGTTGAAGCACAAAGATTGCAGGAGCGAACCACCTACGACCTTGAGATGATGCAAGAACTTGGATATTGTCAGGGCATAGAGAATTATTCACGCTACCTTTCAGGCAGAGGCATTGGTGAGCCTCCCCCATGCTTATTTGACTATTTACCAAAAAATGCCATTGTTTTTATGGATGAATCTCATGTTTCAGTTCCCCAGATTGGCGGAATGTATAAAGGTGATCGCTCCAGAAAAGAAACGTTGGTAGATTACGGATTTAGGTTGCCTTCAGCCCTGGATAATCGACCCTTGAGGTTTGAGGAATGGGAAGAAGTTACACCACAAAAAATTTATGTTTCAGCGACTCCGAGCAAGTATGAGTTAGAGCATGCAGACAACATGGCAGAGTTATTGGTGAGACCAACAGGCTTAATCGATCCCCAGGTAGAGGTAAGACCGGCAACCTCTCAGATTGATGATGTGATAGGTGAATGCAATGCAAGAGCTGCATTAAAGGAAAGGGTTTTGATAACCACTTTAACCAAGCGTATGGCCGAAGATCTCACTGATTATCTCGAAGAAAATGGCATTCGAACAAGGTACATGCATTCAGATGTTGATACTGTCGAGAGAACAGAGATTATCAGAGATTTGAGGCTGGGATATTTTGATGTGCTGGTAGGTATTAATTTGCTAAGAGAGGGCTTAGATATTCCAGAGGTTTCCTTGGTCGCAATTTTAGACGCTGATAAAGAGGGTTTTTTAAGATCCGAGGTCACAATTATTCAAACAGTTGGTAGGGCGGCAAGGAATATTAAAGGATGCGCTATTTTGTATGGAGACAAGGTAACAGGCTCAATGCAACGAGCCATGGATGAGATGACTCGTCGACGAAAAATTCAAGTGGAATACAACAACAAGCATAAGATTACACCCAGGTCGATCACCAAAGATATTAAAGACATCATGGAAGGAGCCAGGGTCAACAAAAAAGCTAAAAAAACTCAACCTAAATACTTTGAGGAAGACTTACCTTTTAAAATTGAAGCAGATGGCCCAGATAAAATTTCTAAATCAATCACTAAACTTGAAGAGCAAATGTATGTTTATGCCAAGCAGACAGAATACGAAAAAGCTGCATTCTGCAGAGATCAAATCAAAAATTTAAAGTGGCAACTAATTAACTCTTAAGATATCACTTGCAGTTTTGCCCTAGAAGAAGGTAGTAGTAATCTCTAACTCTTTCTACAAAATCAACTGTTTGTTGTCCCCTAGAGTAGCTCCGAGAATCCATGGAGGACTCCATTTTTATTAAATACTCCTCTAGATCTAACCAAGTGACTTTTGTAGGATTTCTATTGAGCCCTTCAATTGCATTATTTACATTGGTTATTCCCAGGTTATAGGCTGCTAATACAAAAGCTATTTTATCCCCCGAGGAAGTTCCAAACTCTACTATTTGATTAAGTTCCGCAAGGTATTGTGCTCCTCCAAAGATACTTTGAATGGGATCTAGTCTATCGGTTACTCCAACAGATGCAGCAGTAGGTAGTGTTAACATCATCATGCCTTTTACCTGAGTCGCTGAACGTGCCTTTGGGTTCCATTGAGATTCTTGAAAAGCTACGGCCGCCAAGAGCTCCCATTCCAGTTCAAAAGTTTCAGCAGCCTCAATAAAATCTTCTTTATATTTTTGCAAGCGAGTGGAGGATAATTCTTTAAATTTCTGTTTTTCAAAATTACTAAGGCGAGAAAATGCCAGCAATTTTTCGCTGATAATATTGCAATAAACTGATACTGGAGTAACTACAGGCTCTTTAGCACACCCAAGAAAAGTAACAAATGCACACAAAATTATTGTATTTTTTGCAAGGAATTTGACCGTTTGTATTTTTTTAATTTTAAACATCCTTATAATTAGCTATCACAATATTTTAATAGAGAGCTGGTGTCAAAAAATTTAAACTTGCTTTTTCAAGGTCATTCAATTTTTTCGCCGTCTAAAGTTTCTTCTCAGAATTTAAAACTCAATCAAAGTAATAATTTACAAAATTTAAAGCTGACATGCATGGAGTATTACTCAGTGACTGCTCAGCAAGATTTTACTGATCACTCAACATTACTGAACTTGCTTAATGCAACCGAGCAATCTCAGGCTCCTCATTTTTTTATTGGTCCTAGAGCAGGGATTATTAGTCCCTGGTCATCGAAAACAAAAGAAATTATTGCGAATGTTCATATTCAAGGGGTTCAGAGTATTGAGAGATATTTTGGATATTTTATAGATGGCGCAACTGACATTAGCGAGTTAATTATCACCGATCTTTATGATCGAATGACTCAAGCAGTCTTTTATTACAAGGAGTCTCTTCCAAGTTTAGGGCTTATTCCAGATAGAAGACCTTTGCAATTTATTGATATTTCTAACTCTGCGAATGACGCTTTAGTTAAAGCAAATACAGAGCTAGGGTTAGCACTGTCCAGTGATGAGATTGCCTACTTGGAGAATTTTTATTCTTTAGTTAATCGCAACCCCACGGATGCTGAATTAATGATGTTTGCTCAAGCAAACTCTGAGCATTGCCGACATAAAATCTTTAATGCTGGCTGGAAGATTGATTCTGTTGCTCAAGAGCACTCTCTTTTTGATCTCATTAAAAAAACCAGTCATGGCAATAAACCCGACCTGATTTCGGCCTATAAAGATAATGCAGCTGTAATAGAGGGAGCTGAAGTTCTAGCCTTGAATAGAAATCTAGATAATCAATATAGCTTTGTAAAAGAAAAATTAAACTCTACTTTAAAAGTAGAAACGCACAATCATCCAACAGCCATCTCTCCTTTTCCTGGTGCAGCGACTGGCTCAGGCGGCGAGATAAGAGACGAGGGCGCCACTGGAACTGGGGCTAAGCCTAAAATGGGATTGGTTGGATTTAACGTATCTAATTTAAGACTAGAAAAATTTCCTCGCTGGTGGGAAAAACCTTTAAACAAACCACACAGAATTGCCTCTCCTCTCCAAATTATGATAGAAGCCCCAATTGGTGCAGCCGCTTTTAACAATGAGTTTGGAAGGCCGAGCACTGTTGGTTATTTTAGAGTCTTTGAAAAATCGATCACAGATAATTACGCCTATGGTTTTCATAAACCGATCATGTTGGCCGGAGGAATAGGCGAGGTTAAGGATCGCAATAGTCTAAAAAATTCTATACAAGAAGGGGATCTGGTCGTTGTTTTGGGTGGTCCTTCGATGCTGATAGGTTTAGGTGGCGGCGCCGCATCATCCATGTCCTCTGGAGAGAGCAATGAAGATCTAGACTTTGCATCAGTGCAAAGAGAAAACGCTGAAATGGAAAGAAGATGTCAAGAAGTAATTAATCAATGCACCTTTGAGTCTCCCAATTTAATTGAATTTATTCATGATGTGGGGGCTGGAGGCCTGTCCAATGCAATTCCAGAGTTAGCTAAAGATTGTAATCTTGGGGTAAAGATAGACCTCAGCTTAATCCCTGTTGCTGATCCAAGCCTATCTCCAATGGAAGTTTGGTCCAATGAATCCCAAGAACGTTACGTGCTTGCTATCAAACCATCTAACAAAGAAATATTTGAAAGTATTTGTCGACGCGAGAGGTGCCCCGTTGCATTTGTTGGCATCACAACATTATCTGATTTTGTCGAGGTGTATGACCCAGAGCGAGATGAGTATCCAGTTCAGGTTCCTCTGTCTATGTTATTTGGAGATCTACCTATTCAAGATATTGAGCTCACCAAGGCTAACAGCGTTACTTCTGCAGAAGTTAAAAATTATGATATTAGTCTCTCTGATGCGGTGCACAGAGTCTTATCACATCCATCCGTAGCATCTAAATCATTTTTAATTACTATCGGCGACAGAACGGTAGGGGGTTTAGTTGCAAGAGATCAACTGGTGGGTAGATATCAAATTCCTACCTCTAACTACTCCATGTCGACCAGATCTTTTATTTCCAATGCAGGCGAGGTTTTATCCATAGGCGAAAAGCCTACTATAGCCGTTCACAATCCAGCCGCTTCGCTTCGCATGGCATTAGCAGAAGCTTTGATGAACTTAGTTGCCGTTCCTATTACAAAGTTAAACTTAGTAAGGTTGTCAGCTAACTGGATGGCTGCCTGCGGGGATGCTGAGGATGATCATGCTCTAAGGGATGGAGTTGAGGCAGTTTCTAAGATGTGCACTCAACTTGGAATTGCTATCCCCGTTGGAAAAGACTCTTTGTCTATGAGAACAAGATGGTCAGAAGATCAAGAAAATTTTGAAGTTAAAAGCCCTTTGTCGGGTGTCATTACTGCTATGGCTCCCGTGCCAGATGTGTCGAAAGCAGTTACCACTGAATTAAATCCTAACGGTTCTTCTAATTTTTATCATCTAAGGCTAAGTGAGAGATCTAGAATGGGTGGGTCTATTTTGGAGGAGGTAACCGAATCTCTCATGTGCGAGACACCTGACATTGAAGACATTGAAGTATTTAAAAATCTCTTCAATGTGATTCAAGAATTAATTCAGCGTGGCTGGATTACATCGCTGCATGATGTGTCTGATGGAGGCTTACTTACAACTCTGGTTGAGCTGGCTTTTACCAACAAGATCGGCATGACCATTTTATTATCAGATGATTCTCAGAATGAGGCGCAAATTTTTGAGGCGCTTTTCTCCGAAGAAACGAGTGTTGTGATTCAACTTCATGCAGCCCATGAAGAGCAGGCGCTTGAATTCATCAAGCAACACAATATAGAGCATCGAAAATGTGCGATCCAAGACTTGGACCCCCAAATCTCTATTGTCCAGAATAAGAATATCAAATTTAAGGAATCTGTTGTTTCTTTAGAAAAAATTTGGAATGAAACTTCCTTTGCTATCAAATCTCTTAGAGATAATCCAGAGAGCGCTCAGCAGGAATATGATCTGATTGAGCGATATGATGATGAGGGCCTCGTTGCTGAAGATAATTTTCAATTTTCCTCCAAGCTGCCAGCTCTTAATGCTGGTATTAAGCCTAAGATTGCAATTGTTAGAGAGCAAGGAGTGAATGGTCAAAATGAGATGGCTGCTGCTTTTATGTTGGCAGGATTCGAGGCGCAAGATGTGCACATGCAGGATATTTTAGATAACCCTAATTTACTTTCATCTTTTCAAGGGATAGCAGCATGCGGTGGCTTTTCTTATGGAGATGTTTTGGGAGCCGGAGGCGGCTGGTCTTCAAGCATCAGTTATAACGCGCAAGTGAGAGATGCTTTTGAGAGCTTCTTTGGCCGCCCTGACACTTTTACCCTTGGAGTCTGCAATGGATGTCAGATGTTGTCACATTTGAAAGATTTAATTCCTGGCGCTGAGGATTGGCCAAAATTTTTATGGAATGAGTCCGATCAATTTGAGGCACGTTTATCTCAAGTAACCATCTCTCAATCTAACTCAATTCTACTCAAAGGCATGGAAGGATGGCAAATACCTGTGGCGGTAGCTCATGGTGAAGGCAGAGCTTCATTTCAAGATGGATCAATTAACAATCTTCGCTTGCATAATCAGATAGCTGTTCAATTCACTAACAGCAAAGGCAGCCCAACTTCGATCTATCCCACTAACCCTAATGGCTCCCCAGAAGGAATCACTGGCTTAACCTCGAAAGATGGCCGAGCAACCATCATGATGCCTCACCCTGAGAGGGTATTTAGGGCGCAACAATTGTCTTGGAAACCATCTGCTTGGAAGGAATATTCCCCATGGATGCAAATCTTTTTAAATGCATATCAATTCACGAAAGGCTCATAAATTCCCTGTTAAGCATTACCAAAGCTTTAACCCTTCCTCTCGAAATGGGTAGACCCCTTCTTTCTTATCTTTGAAGTAGTATTCCAGTGTTTTTGTAACGGTTGGAAAGGCTATTTGATCCCATGGAATATCTTTTTCATAAAATAACTCAACTTCTGAGCTTTCCGAGGTAGGGCCAAAGTTCTCATCTCTGAGGTCCGCTAGGTAAAAGAGGTGAACCTGACTAATGTGAGTAAGGCTAAAAGCAGCATAAGGAGATGTGATGGTTGGTGATGCTTGGGTTTCCTCTTTCGTCTCTCTTAGAGCTCCCTCTTGAAGCGTTTCTGAATTCTCCATAAATCCAGCTGGAAGAGTCCATAGTCCAAATCGAGGTTCAATATTTCTTTTGCAAAGTAAGACCTGGTCATCTTTTACGCATATCGTTCCCACAATGACGTTGGGGTTGGTATAGAAGATTGAATCACATGCAGAGCAAATGTAGCGCTTGATGGTGTCATTATCAGGAACTTTGAAGTCAATTTGATCACTTCCGCATTTTGAACAATATCTCAAAAGTACTCCTTTGTTAGAGAATTAAATGTTGTAAGAAGTTAAACTTACGCAATGATTGAAGAGATCAAGTATAAACTAAAATCTAATAATTTTGAAAAGCCAAGCGGTCGCCCACAAGCATCTGTCTTGATTGCAATTTTAAACTATGGAAAATTTATTGAGTCACCTGAATTAATCTATACTCAGCGCTCCAATCATCTTTCCTCTCATTCAGGGGAGGTCAGTTTCCCTGGTGGCAAAGCAAACGAAGAAGATGCCAGTCTTTTTGAGACAGCGCTCAGAGAGTCCAATGAAGAAATGAGCTTACAAAGCAAGGATGTAACTGAGCTGGGTAAATTAGATTATTTAATTTCACGTCATAAGATTGAAGTAAATCCTTTTGTCGCATCTGTTGATCAACCTCAAGATCTTCAACCCAATGAAGAGATTCAAGAAATTTTTACGGTACCACTCAGTTTTCTATTGGATGCTAATAACATGGAGCGAGAGCGCATTGAAAGGCAGGGCGGCGTTTGGTTGGTGCCAACATGGAATTTAAAAAATCAAAAAATTTGGGGTTTGACAGCCATGATTACAGTAAACTTTTTAAATGTTTGTTTTGATGCAAACATAGAAATATTAGAGGGATAGAGCGCCATGATTATCGAAATGAACAACAAAAGATTACGCACCGAAAATGAAGATTTTTGGATTGCTCCAGACGCCACGGTGATTGGGGATGTTCAGATGGCTAAAGACGCCAGCATTTGGTTTCATTGCACTATTAGGGGAGATAATGAACCCATTATTTTGGGAGAAGGAACCAACATTCAAGATAATTCAGTGATTCACACCGACCTTGGCTTTGGCTGCACCATCGGAAAATTCGTTACCGTCGGGCACATGGTGATGCTGCACGGTTGCGAGATAGGAGATGGCACTCTTATTGGAATAGGTTCTGTCATTTTAAATGGAGCCAAAATTGGCAAAAACTGCATTATTGGAGCCAAGGCTTTGATCACAGAGGGGATGGTCGTTCCTGACGGCTCAATGGTGCTGGGTATGCCAGGAAAAATTAAGAAAGAGCTGTCGGCGGAAGAGCAGTTAATACCATCGTTAAATGCTCATTATTACATCGCAAACTACAAAAGATACAAAGCAGCCTTGGGCAACGGGAATGATAGTTAAGACTGTAAGTTATTTTGATGGTGCTGTTGAGTGTATCGGCCATTTATCCATACCAGAGTCACCCACGCCACTGCCCTTGGTGTTAGTTGCTCATACTTGGAAGGGTCGCTCTAAGTTTGAAGATGAGAAGGCGCAGGCATTAAATTCACTTGGGTATGCCGCTCTATCGATCGATATTTATGGTGGAGGAGTGAATGGTCAGAGCCCTCAAGAGAATCAAGCTCTCATTGAGCCTTTTATGGCAGATAGACAGTTATTTCGTCAGCGCCTTATTAGTGCTGTTGAATTCGGCAAAGGTCTCGAGGGAGTTGATGCCTCAAAAATTGCAATGATTGGATTTTGTTTTGGTGGCCTTGCCTCTATCGAGCTTGCTCGCTCAGGCTATGACTTAGCGGGATGCGTTAGTTTTCATGGTCTATTAAACCAGTCTACTGAAACTTTTAATCAGGTGCGCTCAAAGCTATTAGTCCTGCATGGCGACCTTGATCCCATGGTCTCATCAGAGCAAATTCTAGCCTTGCAAGACGAGATGACACAATCAGAGGCAGATTGGCAGTTTATTAGTTATGGCAATACCCACCATGCCTTCACCAATCCAGAAGCTAACGATATTGAAATGGGAACAGTTTATAATCATCATAGTGATAAGCGTTCTTGGATCGCCATGACTAATTTTTTAAAGGAAGTGTTTGATAATGTTAACCAGTGAAATTAGAGCTAAGTTTTTAGAATACTTTGCAAAGCATGACCACGAGATTGTGGAGTCCGGTCCTTTGGTCCCATTAAATGATGAGACACTGTTGTTCACAAATGCCGGCATGGTGCAATTTAAAGATGTATTCCTAGGAACAGATAAGAGGCCTTATCAGCGCGCCACCACAAGTCAACGATGCATTCGAGCTGGCGGCAAGCATAACGATCTTGAGAATGTGGGCTACACCCTAAGGCATCATACCTTCTTTGAAATGCTTGGAAATTTCAGTTTTGGAGATTACTTTAAAGAGCATGCCATTGAGTTGGCTTGGAATTTTTTAACCCAAGAGCTGGGCCTAGAGAAAGACAAACTATGGATTTCTGTTTTTAGGGAAGACGACGAGGCAGCAGAAATTTGGTCATCCAAGATCGGCATTTCACCAGATCGACTTGTGCGATTGGACGAGGAAGATAATTTTTGGTCCATGGGTGATACTGGCCCTTGCGGGCCTTGCTCAGAGATTTATTATGATCATGGCGAGCAATATGAAGGCACACCTCCTGGTGCTCCGGGCGATGATGGCGATAGATTTGTAGAAATATGGAATTTAGTTTTTATGCAGTTTAATAAAGATGCTGCTGGAGATTTAACACCACTTCCCAAGCCTTCAGTTGATACGGGCATGGGTTTAGAGCGAGTAACAGCAGTCATGCAGGGCGTGAATTCAAACTATGAAACTGATTTATTTCGCCATTTAATCAAGGCTTCTGAAGAGGCCATTAAATCTCCGGGCGAGCCTTCCCATAAAGTGATTGCTGATCATATTCGAAGTGTTAGTTTCTTAATTGCTGATGGTGTGATCCCGTCCAATGAAGGTCGTGGTTATGTGCTGCGAAGAATTATGCGTCGAGCGATCAGGCATGGGTATAAGTTAGGAGCCAAAACACCATTCTTACATACATTAGTAGCTCCACTGGTCCTGAAAATGGAGAGCGCATTTCCATTGCTTGCATCGAATCAGTCTCTCATTGAAACAACCATTCATGATGAAGAGAATAAATTTCTTGAAACCTTAGATAAGGGCATTGAGATTTTAGATAAAGAAATACAAAAAATGACTTCAAAGATTATTCCAGGAGACGTTGTGTTTAAGCTGCACGATACTTTTGGATTTCCCTTTGATTTAACTGCTGATATTGCCCGCGAGCAAGATCTAACATTGGATAAAGAAGGTTTTAGTCAATGCATGGCTCAGCAGGTTAAGAACTCAAAATCAGCAAGTAAATTTAAAGGCACTCAGTTAAACCTGTCCTCCATTACAGAAACTCATTTTCTGGGATATGAAAGGCTAACAGCAGAAGGCGCGGTCTTGGGTCTCTGGGACAACGAGATTCACATCGAATCGACAAAGGCGTCCAAGGAATATCTTATTGCTTTCGATCAATCTCCTTTTTATGCTGAATCAGGTGGCCAGGTAGGCGATCAAGGAACATTCTCAGGGGCCAGTTGTCAGGGTCAGGTTATAGATTGCATTAAGCAAGGCAATATTTTTATTCATAAAATTATGCTTGATGAGGGCGTGATCTCTCTGGGCGATCAGTTGAAGTTAGAGGTTAATCCTGGCTACAGAAGTTCTTCAGCAGCTCATCATTCTGCAACGCATTTAATGCATGCTGCACTCAAACAGGTGTTGGGCGATCATGTCCAGCAAAAAGGTTCTTTGGTAGATTCCACAAAATTACGCTTTGATTTCTCTCACCCCAAGGCTGTGAGCAAGGATGAACTTAAAAAAATTGAAGCAATGGTAAACATGCATGCTTTAAACAATTCAGAGGTCACAACAGACCTAATGAAGCTTGATGATGCTATTGCTTCGGGGGCGGAAGCCATGTTTGGGGAGAAATACGATGATGATGTCAGAGTCCTATCGATGAGCGATGGTTTCTCTGTTGAGTTATGTGGCGGAACTCACGTTTCAAGGACTGGTGATATTGGCATGTTTGTTATTACAAATGAATCCAGTGTTTCTTCAGGCGTTAGAAGAATTGAGGCAGTGGTGGGAGCTCATGCCATGGAATTAATGCTAGAGCTACGCAATCAATTGCAAGCTGCTCAAGGGTTATTGAATGTTGCAGCATCAGAGGTTGCCTCCAAGGTTAAAGACTTAATTACAGAAAATAAAGCTTTAAAAAAAGGCAATAAACCCAACCCATCATCGCCAATGGTGACAAAAGAATCTCGGCATTTAATGGGTGATTGTGAGTTACTTCTCATGCATGTAGAGGGCCAGAATATTCAGGATTTAAGGCGCTTAATTGATCAACATAAAAAAGATCAGTACAAGCAATGTATTTTAATTGTTAGTCATCAAGACAATAAAGTGGTCTTGGTCTGCGGCGTTACCAAAGATTTAGAGGAATCGCTTCAAGCCAACAGCGTTATTCAGGCCGTGAGTCAATCCATTGGTGGTAAAGGCGGCGGAAGAAATGACTTTGCTCAAGGCGCAGGTGAATGCAAAAACATTGATGAATTTGTGAAATCTATTCCCAATATCGTACAATCCCTCGCTTAATCTTTTGTCATTTAAATAAAGAATGGAAACCATTGTATTAAAATTTGGCGGCACTTCTGTAGGCTCAACCGATAGAATTTCTGCGGTTGCCAAGTTAATCCAGCAAGCATCTAAAGAAGCCTTTCCTGTAGTGGTTGTCTCGGCTATGGCCGGAGAGACTAATCGTTTGATAGAGTTGGCTGAATCTTTTGGTTCCGAGCCAAACAAACGAGAGTTTGATGCCCTGATTTCTACTGGAGAAAAAGTGAGCGCATCCCTGGTTGCCATCGCTTTGAATCAACTGGGCTTAAAAGCTAAATCTCTAACCGCAGCTCAAATTGGGATGAAGACCACCGCTCAATTTTCGAAGGCTAAGATTTTAGAGATGGACAATGAGATTATCTTTAAAACAATCGCAGATGGTTACATCCCAGTTGTTACTGGCTTTCAAGGGATTACAGCTACTGGAGATATTACAACCATGGGCAGAGGTGGGAGTGACACCACGGCAGTGGCTATAGCAGCATCCATTAAATCTAAACGCTGTGATATTTATACGGATGTTGATGGTATCTATACCACCGATCCAAGGATTGTTCCCGATGCGAAAAAGCTTGATGCTATCTGCATAGAAGAGATGTTAGAGTTATCAGGGCAGGGCGCAAAGGTCATCCAGATACGCGCCGTGGAATTTGCAAATAAATACAAAGTTTTAGTGAGGATTTTATCAAGCTTTGAGCCTGGCTCAGGCACACTGATTTTACAGGAGGAGAACGGCATGGAAGACGCGGTAATTAGAGGCATAGCATCTCAAACAGACCAAACAAAATTTACGTTGCATGGAGTAGTAGATACCCCAGGCATTGCGTCAGGCATTTTGAGTCCCGTCAGTGATGCGGGTATTGAGGTCGATGTCATCGTCCAGAATGTTAGTGTGTCCAATAAAACAGATTTTACATTTACCGTGGCAACCACTGACAGGTCTGAGGTCGAAACGGTACTAAAAGAAAAAATGGTCGGCATCTCATACGATGAACTGATTATTGATGAGGAGATTGGCAAAGTATCCTTGGTTGGAGTAGGCATGCGCTCTCATGCTGGCATTGCAAGCACAGCCTTTAAGGCGCTGGCCGATGCTGGAATTAATATCCAAATGATCAGCACCTCTGAAATTAAAATCACCATTGTGATAGCTCAAACTCAGCTTGAAAAAGCAGTGAGAATTTTGCACAAAGCATTCAACCTAGGAGACTAATGTTTGATCTTATTTTAAAAAATGGAACCCTTGTCAATGAAGGTCAGATTTTTGAATCTGACATCGCAATTAAAGGCGATAGAATTGAAAAGATTGCCCCTTCCATTGATGCGGCATCAAAAGAAATTATAGATTTACAAGGCAAGCATGTTTTTCCAGGCTTGATAGATGATCAAGTGCATTTTAGGGAGCCAGGTTTAACCCACAAAGGCAATATTCAATCTGAGAGTAGAGCTGGCTTGGCTGGCGGCGTGACTAGTTATTTTGAAATGCCAAATGTAAATCCAACAACCACTAATCGAGTAAATCTTCAGGCTAAGTTTGACCTTGCAGCTACAAAATCACACGCCAATTATTCTTTTTATATGGGGGCTAGCAATTCCAATATTGAAGAAATTAAACAACTCGACCACACCCTGGCCTGCGGTGTAAAAGTATTCATGGGGGCATCTACCGGAGATATGCTGGTGGATAACCGAGACACACTCGATGCAATTTTTAGAGAAGCACCAGTTAATATCGTAACTCATTGTGAAGATACTCCAATGATTCAAGCAAATGAGGAGGCTGTCATTGCAGAATTTGGCGAGGAGATTGATGCTACATTTCATCCCCAAATACGAAGTGCTGCGGCATGCTTGAAATCTTCTCAGCTTGCCCATGATCTTGCTACCAAGCATGGATCTAATCTACATATCCTTCATCTGACAACAGCCGATGAGATGAAGCTCTTAACTTCTGGGGACTTGGCAAGTAAAAGAATTACAGGCGAAGTCTGTGTCCATCATTTATATTTTAGCGACGCTGATTATTTAACGCATGGCAATCAAATTAAATGTAATCCGAGCATTAAAACGGAGCAAGACAGGTTGGCGTTAATAGAAGCAGTGAAAGCTAACAAAATTGATATTATCGCAACGGATCATGCGCCGCATACCTGGGAAGAAAAACAGCAAGCCTACCTTAAAGCCCCAAGTGGCCTCCCATTGATCCAGCATTCACTGCTGGTCTTGTTAGATTTTTATGCGAAAGGCATCTTTTCTCTTGAGCAGATTGTACAAAAGACCAGTCATAATATTGCTGAGCGCTTTCAAATTAAAGACCGAGGCTACCTACGAGAGGGTGGTTTTGCTGATTTTGCCATTGTTGATCTTAGCGCTGAAACAGCTGTTACCAAGGAAAATATTCTATATCACTGTGGGTGGTCACCATTTATGGGGCAAACTTTTCCTGGATCTGTCGAGTACACCATTATCAACGGACAAGTTGTTTATCGAGATGGCGTTTTGTCTGCAGACCTACCAATAGGTCAAAGAATACAATTTAATCGATAGTGTTATTTTCTTATTTTTAAGCGTTATAATTCCTGTCCAAAATCGGAGAGTTGGCTGAGTGGTCGAAAGCGCCTCCCTGCTAAGGAGGTATACGGGTAACTGTATCGAGGGTTCGAATCCCTCACTCTCCGCCAGT
>DEOR01000047.1 GCA_002358345.1 Proteobacteria bacterium UBA3413
AGCCAGAGGAGTCAACCAACACTTCTATGGGTTTTGTCATTCAACCGAAGACTTTAGAAGGTCTAACTGTGACTGTTGATGCCTGGACCATAGAAAAAGATAACACGATTGGTTTATTTGGGAGAAATAACAGCATGATTCAGGACCTATTGGCTAGAATCAAAGCTGGGAACTCTAATTGCTCTGGAGACATTGGCTACTCAAGGGTGATTAGAAATGATTTATCTGATATTGATTCAACAGAATCGGGTTATTTTGCAAATGCAGGTTTGTGTCCAGTGGGAAGGGCCAACTATGTTGCAGACGAATATCAGAATTTAGCAACCAGAACATTGGAAGGAACCGATATAGTAATCTATTACGACCTTGAGACTTCATTGGGGGATTTTAGAATTACCTACTCAACTTCAGAAACCAGTAAATTCGAGCAAGTGCCTAGCGGTCAATTTGCCGCTCTGCAGTCAGCTGTAAATGATGGAACCTTACCAGCTTACGTTAGATTAACTGGATTTGGTGACTTGATTGCCGATGGTGAAGGTAACTTTGAGCAGAAAGATTCCTTCAGATTGAATTATTCAAACGGTAATTATGGCGCTAGCATATCGGCTCTTAAGATCTCAGATTTTATCGACGCAGGCATGAAACTAGCAGATGGCACTAAGTTTGTTGTTCCGGCTATGACCACATTAGACGCAGCAGTCCACTACAAATTTAAATGGAATGGTTCAAAAGCCCGTCTTAAATTTGCAGTAAAAAATCTTCAAGATGAAAGAGCGCCTATCGCTGATGGCTATAATGGTTATTTCTCAGATGTTCATTCAGATGTAGGAAGAAACTATTACTTAGATTTGACTATTAACTATTAAAAAAATAAATCAATTTTTTAAAAAGGGAGCTTGATGCTCCCTTTTTTTATAGTTCATTATTTCTGAGGCCCTCTCCAAGGTTTTCGAAGAAATTATTATTAGCTTGATTTAAAGGTTTCATTGATAGAAATAAGCTAAAATTAAAGGGAACTTAGACCCTCTTTTTTATGATTAAATTTTATCAACATTTTTTTCTTTTAGCGCTTCTCTTCTTCGTTAGCCCTTCTGCTATTGCCGCTGAGCAAGAATACAGCTTCTCTGGCTGGTCAGGCTCAGAGCTACCTGTTTTCTATGCCAGCCCATCAAAGATTAATAAAGCAACAAGACTTGTTGTGGTGATGCATGGAAGAAGGAGAAATGCTGAGGAGTACCGCAATCAATGGCAAGAGGCAGCAGAAGACCTTAATTTATTGGTCATTGTCCCTGAGTTTAGCGAAAAGAATTTTCCTCAAGTTTGGGGATTTAATTACGGGAATATTAAAACAGAAGATTTGGTACCCATCCCAGAAAGCCTGCAAGCATTCTCGGCAATTGGGCCTATGGCTGAAGAGGCCATCAAAAAATTTAAATTAAAATCAGATCACTGGGGCATTTATGGGCATGGCGCAGGGGCACATTTTGTTCATCGATACGCTTTGCATCGACCTGACGCTTCATACACTCTTGCTATTGCAGCCAATCTTGGATGGTACTTATCCATGACTGATCAAGCATGGCCTTTTGGGCTCAGAGACTCTGGCATTGACGATCTGCAATTAAAACAAGCATTTAGCAAGTATTTTTTGTTGATGCTAGGAAGAGCTGATACCTCAACTCAACCCAATACCCCTTATGTGGCAGAACATTTTGATACTATTAAATTGCAAGGTGAGCACAGACTGGCGCGAGGCAGGAACTTTTTTAAATCAGCCGTTACCAAATCTAAAGAATTAGATGAATTTTTTAAATGGGGCATGGTCGAAGTCCCCACCACCAAGGGACATAGCAACACTGAGCAAATGGTGCCCTACGCTGCTGAAATGTTCTATGCGAGGCTAAGATAATGCAAGCATACAAAAAACGAGGTTTTTGGATTGGTCTAGGCGTCTTTTTGTTCTTGATGCTGACCCCAAGCCCCGAATCGCTCTCACCTGTGGGTTGGGCAGTTGCAGCCGTGACTTTATTAATGGCAATTTGGTGGGCAACCGAGGCTGTTCCAGTGGCTGTTACTGCCCTCTTGCCGCTTGCCTTATTCCCATTGCTACAGGTTACAGATTTTAAAACTGCAGCCCTGCCCTATGCCAATCCTAATATTTACTTATTTATGGGTGGGTTTATCTTAGCGCTAGGAATTGAATCATCGGGATTGCATAAACGCCTTGCGCTCAAAATGCTAATTGCCATCGGCAATAGCGGAGCCAAGCTTGTTGGGGGATTTATGTTGGTCTCTGCGCTCATTAGTATGTGGGTGATGAATACCTCAACCACCTTAATGCTGCTTCCAATAGGCTTGGCGGTATGCGCCAGTGTTGCCGAGACCATTCCAAATTTTTCAGCCAAAGAGCGTAAGAATTTTGAAACCTCATTGTTGCTGGGGATAGCTTATGCGGCCTCTATTGGAGGGATGTCTACGTTGGTTGGGACGGCTCCAAATATTATCTTTGTAGGCTTTATGCAAGAAACCTATGGGCTTGAAATTTCTTTTATTGATTGGATGAAACTGGGGGTGCCTATTGCCTCCATCATGCTAGTTGCCTCATGGTTCGCCATTACAAGGTTTGTCTACCCAGTTAATTTTGTGGCCAGCATGGAGACCAAGCTGCAACTTGGACATATGTTAACTGATCTAGGCCCGCTTGGAAGAGATGAAAAAAAGGTTCTGATTATCTTTTCTCTGGCGGCTGGAGCCTGGATGTTTAGAACACTCCTTGATAACTTTGTGCCTTTGTCTGGCTTAACTGATGCTGGCATTGCCATCTTGGCTGCCCTCAGTTTTTTCTTGATCCCCTCAGAAAATAATCAAACAGATCTGCTAACCTGGGATCAGGCAAACAAACTTCCCTGGGGATTGTTAGTCTTGTTTGGTGGTGGTTTATCATTGGCCTCGTCTATTGGGGCATCTGGCCTGGGAAATTGGATTGGTCAAGGCTTAACAGTGCTAGAAAACGTCCCGCCCATAGTGCTGATATTGGCTGTGACCACTTTAATTATCTTCTTAACAGAGATCACTTCAAATGTTGCAACCACTTCAACCTTCCTGCCGGTTGTGGGGGCTGTGGCAGTAGCTCTAGGCATTGCGCCTGTTGCTCTGACGATCCCTGTGGTTCTTGCTGCCAGTTGCGCGTTCATGTTGCCCGTTGCCACGCCGCCAAATGCCATTGTCTTTGGCTCAGGTAAACTCACCATTCCCGATATGATGAAAGCAGGCTTTGCTTTAAATATTATTGGAATTTTCTTGGTCACCATCTTTGCGTTTTATCTTGCGCCAATAATATTTTAAGCATGGCCAATATAAAAAAATTATTTTTAATTACACTCTTCCTCTCAGTCAGCAGCGCTGCCCAGGTCAGCTATATTGATTACCTCTCACCTTTTCATCCGACCATTGGGCAATCAGGGATGGTGGTATCTCAGAGCCAAGCCTCATCAGATATCGGTATTCAGGTTTTAGAGATGGGTGGGAATGCGGTAGATGCTGCTGTTGCTGTTGGTTTTTCATTGGCCATCACTCTGCCTAGGGCAGGAAACCTAGGTGGCGGGGGTTTTATGCTGGTGTATCTGCAAGCCGAGCAAAAAACAATCGCGGTTGATTTTAGGAGCTCAGCACCTCAGGATATCTTGCAGGATGATTTTTTATTTTTAAAAAATAATTATGATCAAAGACGCTACGGGTATAAAGCTTCTGGGGTTCCTGGAACGGTTGCTGGGTTAATCGAGACTCACACTAAATATGGAAAATTGCCTCTAAGAAAAATACTAAAGCCTGTCATTGATCAAGCAAGGCGAGGCATCGAGGTTAGCTATGACTTAAGCCAGGCCATTGGCAGTGCTGGCCAAATCAATCTTGATCCTGAGTCTTCTCATATCTACCTTGAAGATGGTCAGCCTGTGTCAGAGCACTCTCGAATGACTCGCAAGGATCTTGCTTGGGCTATCAATGAGATAGCCAACAA
>DEOR01000044.1:0-15890 GCA_002358345.1 Proteobacteria bacterium UBA3413
ACTTAATCTCTCGTCTGACTCTAACCCAAAATCAATACTTGATTATAATTATGATTGTTGCAGCATTTTTATCTTCTTTCATGAACAATATTGGAGCCATGGCCCTGTTACTTCCCATTACATTGTCACTTTGCCAGAAAATGGAATGGAATCCCTCAAAATTTCTTATGCCTCTAGCTTTTGCTAGTATTCTTGGTGGTATGAACACAGTGATAGGCACTCCTCCAAATATTATCATTGCTCAATACAGACAAGAATATACAGGTGTCGCCTTTAACTTCTTTGACTACTCCTTTGTTGGGCTTGCTGTCAGTATATTGGGTGTTTTGTTTATTGCATTGATTGGCTTTAGGTTTGTAAAAGTAAGAGATAATGCTAATGATTCAACTAGACTTATCGATTTAAAAAACTATCTTTTTGAAGTAACGGTTAAAGAAGATAGCAAAGCCATTGGGATGAGGTTATCTGAAATAAAAAAGATCTCCGGTCCTGAAACGGAAGTCTTGGGCGTAGTGAATGAAACTGGGGGTGTTTCAAGAGTTTCTATGGACAAAAAAATTCAGCCCGGACAAATTTTGGTCATCAAAACCTCTCCAGATGATATTTCTACCATTCAAGAATCTCTTGGATTTGAAATTGCCGATGATCTTGTCACAGTCAAAGAATCAGATTTAGCAGAAATTGAGGTCATGGTCACAGCGGGATCTAGGCTTGTTGGCAGAAAACATGAATTTCTTAAAAGGCTTGCTTCCGATGATCTTGCATTACTAGGATTGTGGCGTCAAGGTGCAAAATTTAGAACCAGACTTGCTAGAGAAGCATTTAAGATTGGAGATGTTTTATTGCTAGGTGTGAGAACCATTGATGATGAAGGAGTTAAGGAAAGAATTAAGCATCTAGGCTTGATGCCACTTATGGAAAGAGAGCTGCAAACCATCCCGAGTAGAAGCAGATTGTTAAAAAGTTTGGTATTTTTTGGACTAGCAATTGGTCTAATTGCTTTTAATGTAATCAATATAGTGGTTGCATTTTTATTGTGTGTAATAGCTTTTATATCTATAAAAGTTTTAAATGGAAATTTATACAGAAATATTGAATGGCCAGTTGTCGTCATGCTGGCAGCAATGATTCCAGTTGGTCAAGCGCTAGAAACATCGGGGATCTCGTTGAGTATTGCAAACTTTATATCTTCCAGCACAGCAGGCATGGCTTTGCCTTGGTTAATCCTCATGGTCTTAGTAATTACAATGTTTGTATCAGATATCGTCAATAATGCAGCGACTGCTGTAATCATGGCGCCTATTGCAGCTAATCTAGCATTGCAGGTTGGACAGCCCGTAGAGCCTTTTTTGATGGCTGTGGCTGTAGGTGCAAGTTGCGCATTCCTCTCACCTATTGGTCATCAATGTAATACATTGGTCATGGCTCCTGGAAACTATAAGTTTGGAGATTACTGGCGTCTTGGATTGCCACTAGAATGCGTAATTGTTGCAATCTCGATTCCAATGATTTTATTTGTTTGGACGTAAAGT
Source organism: Proteobacteria bacterium UBA3413 (assembly GCA_002358345.1). Taxonomy (GTDB): domain Bacteria; phylum Pseudomonadota; class Gammaproteobacteria; order Magnimaribacterales; family D2472; genus D2472. Next base: position 1,533 of record DEOR01000044.1, read on the forward strand.
TTTATGCAAACTTAGATATTAATTTGCCTGCCTGATCATGATCTCTAAAGAAAGAGAATGGTAGACCCGAATGGACTCGAACCATCGACCTCCGCAATGTCAATGCGGCGCTCTAACCAAAACTGAGCTACGGGTCTAAAAGATGTAGGTATTATACAGACACTGTGATAATAAGATAAGCCATTATGAATTGGGGCAACTCATAAAATAGCAACAAGGGTTTTTACAGTCAATCTCTCGGCAACAACTTATGATGTTGTATACATTCTCTAGTTTAGAGACTCGGCTCTTTGGGTAAGGAATTCCTTGGTTTCCTCTAAGATACCCTGGGTTTCATCAGAGTTATCTTTTTCGAGCAGCTTGTCTAGCTCAAGCATAACTTCATCAAGAGAGCCCCAGGGGCCCTCTTCTGTTAACCTTTGGGTAATTAAGCTGTTGTAACGATTGAGCATGTCCTCGGGAGCTTCATGAGGATAAGTTTGACAGATAATCCTCTCTGCAAACAATCTATGCCTCTCGTCACTTATATTTCTTGTAATCTTAATCCGCTCTTCTGCAGAATCAATGCGATGAAAATCGGCCATTAAATTCTTGTCTTGGGGTGAAGGAAAGCCGCCAGAATAAATCATTTGTTCAATATGCTCGTACTCATTATTCCAATTATCAATTTTATCAGCCATGGCTTGACTCACAAGCGTTTGAAAGTCTGTATTGCCTCTGACCTGCTCTGCTCTCTTCTCTAGGATAGCAAAATCCATATCAAAGATATCTTTATTGTCTATCATGCTGCTTGGGCAAATAGGAATAGTTTTATTAATGCCATACTTTTTAAAAGGGCCTGATTTGCTAGGTTTTTGTACTAATGAATATATTTCTTGAGTATCCATTTCAAATATCTCTTCTGGCTCAAAACTTAAATCAAAAAACATTAAGTCATTGGGTGCTTTATTGCCGCAAGGAACAACGGGGTATTTAAAAATTTCACGCCTAAAGACTTCGCCTAGACCAATAAATCCAGGTTGCTGCACAGCTGCTTGTACGCCAGGCTTGGTCGAAATACTTAAAAAGAAATCTATTAACTCGGGTTTTTTAGCATTAATCTGCTTGAGAAGGCCAATCATTAATTTGCAGTCTGCTATAGCATCATGGGCATCACCAATCTCAATGCCATTCGCTTCAGCAATATCCGCCTGTTTGAGGCTAATGCCTGGGCCGCCATTGAACAAAGGTATATTTAAAACATCAGGTGAGAATGCTGCCACATTGTTCATCATCAATAAAATATCTAGTCTTCCATTGCCATTTGTATTTGTCAGATAGGATTCAAAAAGATTCCAATAGAACTGCCTTCGAACCAGCTCTTCATCATATGCTATGCCATTAAATGTTATAAAAGTTGCAGGCTCATCAATGGTCCACTGCCGCCATTGCCTATTAAGATCTCTCATTAACTCATAATGAGAAACATTGGAATGGAAGAGATTGGTTTTCTTGTTGGTGACCATGGCCATGGGATGAGGAATAATCCAAGGCAAAGGGGCGCAGCCTAGGTTTTGTTCATTCAATATATCTAAATTGCGGTCCGTTTGAATTGAACCGCATTGCAGAATCTGAGAAAAATCTTTTAGAAGCCCTGTGGTTTCAGTGTCATAAAAAATTAAATTAGAACTTGCAGTCACTAGCTAGGATATTTTCCAAGCTCGTGCTTAGCAACAGTTCTTCTGTGGACCTCATCCGGCCCATCTGCCAATCTTAGGGTTCTCATGCCGGCATAGAATCTTGCGAGTGGGAATACCTGAGAGACCCCTGCTCCGCCATGCATCTGAATCGCTCGATCAATAACATCACAAACGATATTAGGAACAATCACTTTAATCTGAGCGATCTCACTTGCGGCACCTTTGTTGCCTACTGTGTCCATCATATAAGCTGCTTGAAGCGTTAAAAGCCTTGCCATGTTTAATTCAATTCTTGAATTTGCAATGATGTCCATGTTGCCACCCAGCTGAGCAAGAGGTTTGCCAAAAGCCACTCTGCTTTGTGACCTTTCGCACATCATCTGCAAGGCTCTTTCGCCCAAACCAACTGCTCTCATGCAATGGTGAATTCTTCCCGGTCCAAGACGACCTTGGGCAATCTCAAAACCTCTGCCTTCACCAAGTATCATGTTGCTTTTTGGAACGCGAACATTGGTAAATTTAAGGTGAGCATGGCCATGCGGCGCATCATCCCAGCCAAAGACTTCCATCATTTTTATAGTTTCTATTCCCTCAGCATCTGTGGGAACCAGAATTTGTGAATGTCTTTTATGTCTCGGAGAGTCAGGATCTTGGTCTGTAACACACATAAAGATAATAACTTTACACCTTGGATCTCCTGCTCCAGAGGTCCACCATTTTTCTCCATTAATCACATACTCATCTCCATCTAATACTGCTGTTGCTGCCATGTTGGTTGCATCAGAAGAAGCCACACCTGGTTCTGTCATGCCAAAAGCAGATCTGATGTCGCCAGCAAGCAGTGGTTTCAGCCATTGTTCTTTTTGTTCTTCTGAACCATAGCGCTCCAGCACTTCCATATTCCCCGTGTCAGGTGCTGAGCAGTTAAATACTTCAGATGCTATCCCAACTGCGCCCATTTTTTCGGCAAGATGAGCGTATTCAAAATTTGAAAGTCCGGTTCCAAAATCACCCTCATACCCAGGCAAGAAAAAATTCCATAATCCCTCTGCCTTAGCTTTGGCTTTCATGTCTTCCATGATTGCAGGAACGCACCATCTTCCGCCCTCTTCCATTTGCTCATGATACAAAGTTTCATTTGGTCGAATTTCCGTATCTATAAAATTAGATACACGATCTAAAAATGCTTGGACTTCTGGTTTCAGGTCTTTCATGGTTTTTCCTGTTATTAGCGATTATTATCTGCTAATATAAGTTATATGAATGTTGCATTCAATTCATTTATTAATAAAGAAGTTTATATGATAGCCGCTCAAGATCATCAAATCTATAGGATAAGTAAAATATGAAAATAAGTTCGTTTGATTTAAATTTATTTGTAATTATGAATTCGATTTATACAGAAGGGAGTTTAACCAAGGCTGCTGAGGTTGTTGGAATTACTCAGCCAGCTGTATCCAATGCCTTGTCTCGATTGAGAGATAAATTTGATGATGAGTTATTTGTAAGAACTGGCAGCGGCATGGTTCCAACTCAAAAAACTGAAAATATCATAATAGACATCCAGAATGCTCTAAAACTTATGCAAAAAAGTGTGAATGAGCCTGACGAGTTTAATCCGTCTACTAGCGAGAGAACTTTTCGAATCTCTCTAGGCGATATTAATGAGGGTCGGATTCTGGCTAAGTTGTTAGAAAAAATGTCTATAGCAGCACCCAATATTATTCTGGAGAGCTTTTACTCAGCAAGGGGGGATGTCCCTCATGCGCTTGCGACGAATGAGCTTAGTTTTGCTGTCGACCCATTTATTCCCAATGCAAAAGATACTAAATCTATGAAGGTATTTTCAGATCATTTTGTTATTGCTCATCGAGCGAATCACCCTGTAACAAAAATTGAAAAAATAGATCTAGAGGAAATTTTAAAACTCAAATTTATTAATATCTCCAATCGCAAAAGAGGAGCTTCGGTAGTAGAGTTGGAGCTACAAAAAATGCAACTTAAACCAAATATTGCATTGAGATCTCAGCATTTTCTAGTGACTCCCGAAATTGTAAGAACCACAGATTTGGTCTTGCTTTGCGCTAAATCTTTTGCACGAAAGCATGGTTTAAGTTTTCGTGAACTGCCATTTGAAGTGCCTCCACTTGAGCAATATCTTATCTGGCATTCCAGCGACGATAACGATGGGTCTCATATGTGGATGAGAGGACTAATTGCTGAGGCTTTTAAAGAGATAGCCTTAGACTAAGCTTTCATTGCTTTGCCGCAGTACTGAAATGTTGCAACCTTTGGGCCTTTAATATATTTTTTAGTGAGTTGTTCAAATTTAAATCCAGAGAGTTGAATTAATTCTTCTATATTCCTATCCAAATTACACCCCCCGCCTATCCGCTTCCATGCTGGAGTGAGGCGACGCTGCCATTTTTGAATATGTGCTTCTGGTGCTAAACCATGCTCCATGAATAGCAGTGAGCCCTCAGGCTTTAAAAGTCTGCGTGCCTCTGCCAAGGCTTTGAGAGGATCAGGGATGGTGCAAAGACTATAACCAATCACCACGCAATCAAAAGACGAGGATGGCAAGTCTATTGATTCTGCGCTTGATTCAATAAATGAAATTTTTGAGTTGTATTGAGAGGCTCGAGATCTCGCCATGGCAACAGAGGAAACAGCTGGATCTACTCCAATAATTTCCTCCACTCTCTGAAAATTATAATGGTCAAAATTTAGTCCTGACCCTATGCCAATTTCCAGAATTCTTCCATATGCCAAAGGAACAATCTGCGAACGTTTATTTTGAAACCCCTCCGTGCCACAACAAAAATCTAGTAATCTAGGGAGAACATAGGTCTCATATAAGCTCATGATTGACTCAGATCATGTCCTGCAGTTCCAACTAAACCTCCATCTGATGGAATGACAGCACCAACAGTATAAGCGCCGGCTCTTGAACATAAAAATATAACCAATCCGGCCATATCCTCTGGGGAGCCAATTCTTTTTCTTGGATTTCTGGACTCTATTTGGGAGTAATCATGATTGACTGCAGCGCCAAGCATCATTGATTCGTATGGACCAGGAGCAATAGCATTAACAAGAATGTTTTCTCCAACCAGCCTTTTAGCCATAATTCTGGTTAAATGATGCACTGCAGCCTTGGAGGTTCCGTACGCATAAGCTTCTATTACAGGGACATTTAATCCATCTACTGAGCCAATATTGATGACCCTTGAAGGATCTTCTGCCGAAGCCTTGAGGCTGAGCATGGGGGTGAGTTTCTGAGTTAAATAGAAGATGCTTTTAACGTTCAGATCCATCACCTTATCCCAACCCTTCTCAGAGTATTCTGCGTAAGGTTCACCCCAGGAAGCGCCTGCATTATTAATTAAAAAATCAATATGCTCTTCTTTTGATTCCATGAATGTTACAAATTCTTCCATGCCATGCATCGTGCTTAGATCACAAGGCACCGGAATACAGTCTGCACCATAAAGATCAGATAATTCTTTGGCTTTTTCTATGAGAGCAGCTTCCTTTCTTGCAGTTATATAAACCTTAACTCCATTAGCTAAAAAGCCTGCAGCTATCATTTCACCAATTCCTCTGGAGCCTCCAGTTACGATTGCTATTTTTCCTGAGACGTTAAAGAGTTCCGTGATTTTCATACTGATCCTTGTGTAGTGAATTGAATACTTATGTTCTCTTGAAATCATTATGAATTCAATAGCATTAGCTTTAGAATACTTTCATGGAGCTTGCCACAAATATTACCTTGCTACTTGCGGGAATTTCTATTCTTGTCTGGGGCGCAAATAAATTTGTTGATCACGCATCTATATTGGCTAAACACTTAGGCATTAGTGACCTTGTTATTGGCTTAACCTTGATCGCATTTGGAACCTCTGCGCCTGAAATATTTGTTGGCATTTCTGCTGTGTTGAACGGAAATGATGATATTGCTCTGGGAACTGCGATAGGTTCAAACATATCAAATATCGCACTCATCTTTGGAATTGCTTGTGTGTACTTTAATGTTTCATTGCAGACTCAATTATGGAATTTATTGCCTTTTGGTCTTTCGGTTGCATTGCTGGGCTTCACTCTGATTGATGGGTCCATCTCCGTCGATGAAAGCCTAGGTTTCGTGGGTGTGTTGATGCTCTTTATGTTCATGCTGATGAAAACAGATGGAATGACAGGAGAAGAAAGCTCAGATGCACCTGAGTTTAGAAAAAGCCTATTTTTATCAATGATCGGTTTATTGGGTCTAATCGCAGGAGCTCATATTGCGATCATCTATGCGGAGAATACTGCTTTGTTATTGGGGATTCCAGAGTTAATTATAGGACTTACTATTATTGCGCTTGGAACTAGTTTACCTGAATTGGCTGCGACCATTGCAGCCCTGACAAAAGGCAAGCAACAAATGGTGGTCGGGAATATCATCGGTTCAAATGTTTTCAACCTGGTTTTTATTATTCCAATTATTGGTTTTTTTGGATCTGCACCACTCAATCCAATGGTGATGCAAAGGGACTTCTATATTCTTGCAGCTTTAAGCGCAGTATTGATTGTGTTAGTTTTTGCTCTAACCAAATTTAAATTCAAGCGAGCGCTTTTTGTAGCTGCTGGCATTGCTTTAGTTGGCAGTTACATTCTCTACATAGGCCTTCTTTCTGGGGTTGTATAGATATTTCATATACAAGAAAAAAGTGAGCGACAATACAAAGGTTGTGACCTCAAAAATAAAGAAGGTGTTATAAAAAGTTGGTGTTGAAGGAATCAATGCAAATAAATATCTTCCCAAAGCAATGCTAAAGGTTAAAAAAGCCAGCAGAGAGAGGGCATAGGTCGCTATTCCTCTGCTAAATAAACCAAGCAAACACAGCAACCCAACAATCAGATTAATCCCACCATACAAACCAGCAATTTCTGAATAGCCAATAGGGGTTATTACTTTAAGCCCAACGGCATCCATGAAAGATGGAATGGCGTAATTTAATTCAAGGGCATCCTTTACTGGATCAAGGATAGCCCAAGCTCCAATTCCAAAGTAAATCACTGCATAGCTGAAAAGTAGAATGCGAATTATCCAAATCATATCAATCCTGAAAATTTGTCTTTAATCTGTAGCTTATTAGAATACACTTTATCTAGTAAGATATTAAATCTTTTCTTTTCTCTGTAATTATTCTTTATGATTTATCTAGACCAAATAGAAGAAGTTAAACCTCCCCACCCTGAACCCTTTGAAGGAATGTCAATCTCTCCTGAGGAGCTTCATTTGTTTATTGCAGACTCGCTAAAAGCAGGCAAGCAGCCTGTAATTATTTTTGGTGCAAACTGGTGTCCTGATGCTAAATATCTGGCAGGTGTTCTTGAGCTGCCAAGTGTGAAAAATTTTATCGATAGGCACTTCTTATTGCTTCATGTAGACGTGGGTAAATATGAAAGAAATACAGAATTATTTAATTTTTTTGACTCAGCAATTCAAGATGGTATTCCAAGGATATTCATCCTGAACCATGCTGGAGAACCTATTAATCTTGAGGTCAATGATCAAATGAGGACAGCAAGACAGCAAAAACCTCAGGCAATATTTAATTACTTTCAGAGTTTTTCTTTGACAGAATGACTAATAGCGAAAGTGCTTAATTTTATCTCGACTTTGCCCAATATCAGTCATGGCTTCAATCCCTATGTTTAGATGTTGATCGGCCCATTTAGATGTCACAGCTTTATCCGAAGCTTCTGTCTTAACTCCGTCAGGAGTCACGGGAACATCAGAAACTAATAATAAAGCACCTCTGGGAATCTCATTGTAATGACCCACGATAAAGACAGTCGCTACTTCCATGTCGATACCGATGGCGGTGGTCTTTTTTAATTTTTTTAAGAAGGTTTTGTCGTGCTCCCAGACCCTTCTATTAGTTGTATAAATTACTCCCGTTCTATAATCTTGGCCTGCATCTAAAATTTTATCTGATACAAATTTGTGCAGCTTAAATGAAGGAAGAGCAGGAACCTCTGGGGGAAAATAGTCATTTGAAGTTCCCTCGCCTCTAATAGCAGCAATTGGAAGAATTAAATTTCCAATTTCTGATGATTCTTTTAAACCCCCGCATTTGCCTAGAAACAAAACACCCTTGGGTTTTCGTGCAACCAATAAATCCATAATAGTTGCAGCATTAGGTGATCCGATCCCAAAATTAATGATGCTGAGGCCATCAGAGTTGGTGCATGAGGACATGGGACGATTTTCTCCCTGAATATCAGCATCAAATCGTGAAGAGAATTGCTCCACATAATTTTGAAAGTTTGTAAGAAGTATGTAATCTCCAAAATCATCTACAGGCATGCCTGTGTATCTTGGAAGCCAATCTTTAGCTATATCGTATTTATTATCCATTGCACATTATAAACCATCTGCATCCAAGCAAGACAGTTTACTGCTCTGCTGCAGTTGCAACCCCTGTTAAAATAGCCTGAGATTTAATGTATTCATGGATTTGCATGCCTTGCTCTAGAGTTAATACATCTTTAAAGGAAGCCATACCACTTCCATGCACCCCGCCCAATACGCTGCCTAAAAATGCAGCATTTCCCTCGGTATCTAGCATTCTCAAGTCAGGAAGAACTCCGCCACCAATTGCTCCTGTGCCATGACAGAATTGGCAATGCTCATGAAACTCATACTCTCCCTTGGCAATAGTTAGTGAATCAGGATTCAGCTCAATGAGCGTTGGATTTAATTGTGCAATTGTCGCCACAGGCTTTTCGAGCTCCTCACCTCCCAGTTTAAACACCATCATTCTGCCATTTCTCTCTGGGTTCTTATTTGCTGCCTCAAGACCTCCCATAAGAGCATAGGATCCTCCATAACCAACCTGGACACCTATAAACTGCTCCCCATCAACCTTATAGCTGATAGGAGGGGCTACGATGCCTTGACCAGTATCCATGCTCCACAGCAGCTCTCCGCTATCGGCCGCATATGCGATGAATCGTCCATCTGACGTTCCTTGAAAAACTAAATTTCCATCGGTGGACAGCACTCCCCCACTCCATGGCCTTTTATATTGAGCTCTCCATACTTCTTTTTGAGTCTTGGGATCCCAGGCAAGTAAATAGCCAAGGGTAGCAGAATCTACCATGGCTAATTCATTGGGGTCTTTGGGCAAATAGGTCATTTCTATTTGCTGCGCTGTGTTCCAAGTTTTAGGATTGTATTCAAAATTAGTATCTGTTGAATAAACAAACAAAGTCTCTTGGGCAGGTATATAAACTAAACCTGTTGAAGGGTTATATGACATTGGGTGCCAGTTGTGGCCTCCAAGAGGTCCGGGGGTGGTTAAAGCTGGTTGCAATTCATGATTACCGCCGGCTAACTCAACAGGTCTTCCAGTTTCTGGGTCGACATGAGAAGCCCAGTTCATAGGAACATAATTATTAGCAGAAATAAATTCTCCAGTCACTCTATCTATGACATAGAAAAAACCATTTTTTGGAGCCTGCATCAGAACTTGTCTTAGCTCTCCTTCAATCTCTATATCAGCTAAAATCATGTGCTGAGTGGCTGTGTAATCCCAGGAATCGCCCGGGGTTGTTTGGTAATGCCAAACATACTCGCCATTGTCAGGATTGATTGCAACAATGGAAGATAAATAAAGGTTATCCCCGCCTCCAGGGCTGCGTTCGTAACGATTCCATGGAGAGCCATTACCAGTGCCGATGTAGAGGAGATTTAACTCTGGATCGTAAGCCATGGAGTCCCAAACCGTTCCCCCGCCGCCAACTTCCCACCATTTGCCTCCAGACCAAGTCTCTGCTGCATCCGCCAATGCTTGAGATTCAAAAGGTTCGGCTGGATTACCAGGAACCGTAAAAAATCTCCATAAAAGAGAACCATCGGTTACAGCATAAGCAGAGATGTAGCCTCTCACGCCATACTCCGCGCCACCATTACCAATAATAATTTTGCCATCAATGATTCGAGGAGCGCCTGTGATTGTGTAAGGCTTCGATTTATCAATGGTTAGAATATCCCAATTCACTTTGCCGGAATATTTATTCAAAGAAATTAACCTTCCATCTATGGTGGCAAAAATAACCTGATCTCCCCATACAGCTACGCCTCGATTGACGACATCACAGCATGCATTTCTAGCCCAGGCTTTATCTGCTTGAGGGTCAAAAGACCATATCTCTTCACCAGTTATTGGGTCTAAGGCAAATACCACGCTCCATGGGGCTGAGATAAACATCATGCCATCGACAACAATAGGTGTGGCTTCATGCCCTCTGTTTGTTCCTGTCTCAAAGGACCAAGCAAGACCTAGATCCTTAACATTTGAGTCATTGATATCTTTTAATGGGCTGAAACGGGATTCGTCGTAGGTTCTGCCGTGCAGTAACCAGTTGTCGGAATCAGAGTCTGCGCTTAGCGCTCTGGTTGAGTAGTCATCGCCCTGAGAGCAACTCACTGCAAAAATAAAAATGCCGATCAATAATAATTGTATGTTTTTCATACAACCAATATAGCAAAAAGACATCTTTATGCGAATTTTAAATGCAGCTATTTAATTAGTGGTAGGGATGGAGGGAGTCGAACCCCCACGCCTTGCGGCACTTGGTTCTAAGCCAAGCATGTCTACCAGTTCCATCACATCCCCAGAAGAAAAAGAATTATATTACAGAATGAGTGAATGTTAAGAACTTTTATTGTTGCAAGCGATTCTAGAAATAAGGAATTTCATTTTTTCTTTTTTTATGTGCTAGCAACAAGATAATCACTAAGAAAATTTCTCCAAGCAAGACATAGAATCCAAAAAAATTAAAGCCGTCATAGAAAAAACTTACCAGCCTACCAAAAATAATCCATCCCATGATGATAGCAATTATCACTGCAATGGAAATGGAATTATGAGAAAAGACAAACCTTGTTAAAAGATAAGCATAAGCAATAAAGGATCCAGCAAACAAGGATCTAAATTCTGAGGAGGTCTCTGGGTTTGTTGCAAGGACTGGAATAAAGCCTAGATCAGACAGGTCAGGCTTAAACATTACATAACAACCAATCATAAATAAACATGCAGCTGAGAACAAAATAGAGAATTTAATCATCTGTTACAACACTCCTAAAATAAATAAAGCCAAGAAAAAGGCTACCACCCCCATGGCTAACCAAAAATACAGCTCTTTGGTATTGCCAAATCTGTAAGCGTTGATTGCAAGCCCCCAACAATACAACGGGGCCAAGGTAATGATGATAGAGCTGATTAAAATAGCGATAGGTATCAATGCTAATACTAAAAATAATTGCAGCGCTAGTTTATTCATCTTTTATAGGGGAACATATTTCTCTACTATCTGTCAAACATCTTTAAGTGTTTTCTAGCCAGATAGGAGAGGTCCAAGCCCTTTCTTGAATAAATTTAGCGGTAGATGGTTCTACCTTAGACTCGGAATCACAATATTCTGAATTTTTTAAACAAAGATTATAGGACCAGCGACATGACTTATTAGCGACGACTCGCACATAGTAATAAGCATTTTCAGCGTTATTAAAATTAGGATCATTCCAGACGGTACACATACTCTTCTGCCCCTTGCCTTGAACCCTGCAAGTGCCTTCGTCTAGCTCAACAGGAGAGTCTGTGATTGCAACATCATGGATGGAGGTTATCAGCTCACCATTTCTTACAACCCCCTTTATAACTTGCAACTTATCTATAAATTGATCAGGAAGACTTGCATCTGCTTGAGATGAAATAAAGAGTCTGGCTTGGCTTAAAGCTTGTGATTTTAAAGTACCGCCCATGGGAACCCCATGCTCGTAAGCATCAGAAATAGCATCAGGATTTTGACAAAGTGTGGTCTCTAAATCGTCCCCCATAAAGAATCGAACAATGAAACGTGGGCCCGAGGTGCCATAAACCTCTTTTCGTTTAAAGGCATCAAAAATTGAACTTCTAGAATTTTCTTCTGCCCAGGCTACCGCCAAGCCTCCTGGATTAAATTCAATGTCGTCTGGCAGACCCTTGGGGATAGATGATCGGAAAGATTTACCAGCGCCTCCATGGCCCTGGAAGGTGTTTTCATCGACTGCTCCAGGAGTTCCTAGGTGGGTGTCCGTGCTTGCGATGACTCCAAACTTTAATGGATTAACTGATAAATCTTCTTGAAACAATAAGCCCTGCCCTAAAGACTCTCTAATAAAGCTAGCATCGGGAGATGCTGAGAAATCTTTTTGAAATTTTGATCTGAAATCTTTATAGGGAAGTTGCTCAAAATCACACAATGGATCGCTTAAACTAATATTACATTCTGAGCTGCCTTTGTGCTGAAAAATCTCTACTAATGGCTCTTTTTTGCTTTGAATGAAGAGCTCGTCTTGATCGGGCTTTTCAAACATATAGCCATTGCTTAGATTAGAATTATGAGGAATCACAACATAGTCACAATTCTCATTGCAGCTTAGATCTAATTGATCCCATAGCTCTTTTCTGGATGGGGCCTCATAAAAACTGACTGGGCTTGATGGAACATTGGCATTATTAAAAATAATATTACGATGTAGGTTGTTGCCAGAGTAAGCCGCGCCCGTCCACTCATACCCAACAAATGATGAAAAGCTACAATCGCTTGTACGATCATAATGAGACTCAGCTGCAGCAATGGTTTCATGCCATGGAGTTTGAGCAGCATCAAGACAAAATTCTCTCGCATCACCACACACACTTGCCTCACCTCTCACGCTAGCTTTAGCGTTCAAGTAGAAATAAGAGAGTTTAGGAAAATTTCTATAAACGCGACAGTGAAAACTCTTATATTTAAGTGAGTTAATATCGCTACACATTCTTACCTCTCCAAGCAGTTCAGCATGGTCAGTCACAGCAGCAAAATCTAGAGATTGCTTGAGTCTTGAAACTCTCTCGCTGGTCCCATCCTCTAAATATGGCTGAAGATATAATGATTGTCCTTTAGCATATCGGTAAGCATCATCTGGCGTATTGAGAGTGCCTTGAGTATTAGCATCCAATGAAAGGGCTGTATGAACATGCAGATCACCAAACAAAGGGATTCTATTTTTAACATGCACCTGGCAAGGCGCTCTTGTTTCATACTGGTAGGGTTGAATTTCAGCTCCATACGTCAAACTGCTCCAAGCAGCCAGGTAAAACGCAAGGAAAACTAGTTTCATTTAATGTCTCTTCAAAAAAAACGGCAACCGAAGTTGCCGTTTTATATTCATTACTAATTTCTTAGAATCTATAGACTAACTGAGCTCCAAGCTGTCTACCCATATTGGTATTAGCAGCATAGAATTTAGAAGGCAAGCTTCCGCCTCCTGGAATATGATAGTCTGTGTAATATGATTGAATGTGAGAAAGATCTACATCATCCAGCATATTTTTCACAAAGAAACTTGCATCCCACACATCATCCGCTGATTTCCAGCCCACAATGATATTTGCTAAGACTAAAGCTTTGATGGAAAGATCAGGATTAATAGCACTCGTTCTCTCATCTCTCCAGCTAATATTATATCTAGTATATCTTTCGCCGCCCCATGAGGCAGCAGTTGTATGATCTAGGTAGAATGTTAGGGATGATTCGGCAGCATCGCCAACTGGCTGGCCGCTCACATCTCTTGTTGCAGCTAACATTCCTGCATAGGAAGGATCATTAGCATAACCAATAGACCCAGCATCAAACTCTGAATCAGTAGAAGTGTAACTGCCACCAAGAGTTAAATCAGCATTAACAACATAGGCATATTCAAAGTCTAGGCCTGAAATAGAGGCGTCGTTATTGTTGAAGATTCCACCTTGGACTTGCTGAATAACGCCTGGGCCAGCAGCTGTATATGTTCTGGCACTAACATTATCCCATTTAGTTTGATAGCCTTCAAAGGAATAGTCATAGTAAGCAGCATTCAGTCTGAGTCTGCCGTCCATAAATTCACCTTTCATACCAATCTCAACCATGTCACTTTCTTCTTTTTCAAAAGTAATTAGTGAAGGGTTGATTGCAACGGGTGAGATGGTAGCGCCAGGACTTCTGAAGCCACTTTCAGTAGAAACATAAAGCATGACATCTTCATTAAAGTAATGTCCAATCTTAAAACTACCAGTTGTAGAGTCATTCAAGGAGTTTTGAAGATTCACTGGGATTCTAGGAATAGTCATTCCGCCACCTGATGCTGCTGTAACCAAAGCAGTTACTGGTAGGTATAAGTTTTGAGCTCTATACCCAACAATCTCTTGCTCACGAATACCAAATTGGATAAAGGTTTTATCCGACAAATTGTATTTAAAGTTTGCAAACCAAGCTTCAGTTTTATTGGTCAATGGAATACCCATACAAGTTATCACATTAGGCTTAGCAGCAAATAAACCTGGGCTAGCTCTTTCAGCTAAACAGGCTTGATGTGGGGTTTTATATTCAAACCCTACGAGCGGCTTAAACAGGCCAGGGTGAACTTCATAATTGTCCATGGAGACATCTAAATCTGCATGCGTAAAAGTTTGAGAATCTCTTGAAAAGAAACCAACCGTGTACTCAAGCTTATCGTTGTCTTGATTTGAGATTCGCATTTCAATGGTTTCAATGCCTGTATTTGTTCTCACCTCTTGTGGATAGCCGTAAGTGTATGCTCCAGCATAGTCTCGATCGA
>DEOR01000044.1:16110-16724 GCA_002358345.1 Proteobacteria bacterium UBA3413
CTGCCCATATCATAATCAATCATCAGATTATGAATTTCAGCAGAAGTATTCTGTCTTGGATTTTGATAATGCAAAGCAACACCAGCCTCAACATCTAGGCCGCCCGCTGGGATATCTGAATAGCTAGGCCTGTGCGTAAAAATCAATTGAGCTGCACTTCCAGGAGGTGCAAAACCCAATGACTCGAAAAAGGCAATCCCACCAATCCAACCATTAATTGCATCTGCAAATGAAGGAGAGCCATTGGAACCAGCTACTGGCTGAGGATAAATTGAATCTGTTTCCATGTTTTGGTACTTAAATCTAACGCTTAAGTCATCTGAAGGCTCCCATGAAAGACTGATACGACCAGAGTCATACCTGTTACTTTGTTTGACGCCTGTTCTAATATTTTTAACTTGTTGGCCCTCATTATTATTTCTAACTCCAGCAAATCTTAAAGACATAGTGTCTGTAAGCTTCACATCGCTAGCAGCTTCAACAATAGAAGTCATGTTGTCTGCCCATGTTGTTTTAACATAGCCATTTCTTTCATCGCTACCGACTTGAGCTGATCTTGAGAAAATTTGCAAAGCTCCACCAGTACTGACTACGCCTTGAAGAGTGCCTTGAGC
>DEOR01000044.1:16905-19684 GCA_002358345.1 Proteobacteria bacterium UBA3413
AGTTTTTGACCTCGAATAATAATGGTCGCTCTTCTAGGATCAATCTGAGTGAACTCAACACCAGAGACAACCTGAGCTAATTCGCTGAGATCTCTAATTTGATAATTATCCAGTGTACTGCCAGATACCGCATTGACGGTTTGTGCAATATCCTGAACGTTTTCTTCTTTCTTGGTTGCTGTAACAACAACTTCCTCTAAAACTAATCCTGCTTCTTGTGCAAAAGCAACATTAGGAATCGCAACAAAAGTTGCAATAGTTAATACTCTTAATAGTCTCTTCATGGTTCCCCCCCATAATTGAAGAATGTAATTAGTCAAAATATACCTGCTTTTTAGAGAAACCCCAAACTTTTTACTTAAAAGTTAAATTTTAAATTATTCAGGAAAAATAGGGGTAAGGGTGGAAATTTGCAATTGCAGCTCTTGCATTAATTCATTGTTTTGTTTTCTATAAGAATCGAAAGCTTGGACAGTTTCCTCTAGCATCAAAAGATTATTACTCAGCTCGCCAAGTTTTATTTCAGTTGCGTTATTACTATCGTTAAGTTGATTAAGGCTCTTGGTTACCTTATCGAGGGTTGCCAATTGAACTCTAAAATTTTGAATATTTTTTTGGTCATTGGTTTGGGTTATTGCCATCTCCTTTAAAAGAGCCGATTGCTTGCTCATATCCTGTGTGAGATTAGAAATATTTACTTTGTTTCTCTTGTTACTTAAATCCCAGAGCTTTTTAATTTCTTTATCTAGGAATTGAAGTTGGGTATTAATATCACTTAAAAAATCAGTAGAAGTGGAATCAGCAAGTTGTAATTGCTCTTCAAGAATCGCAAGCCTTGACTCAACCAACTCATCTGTATTAGCTGAAGCGCGCGAAAGTTCACTAACCCAAAGAGATAGCGCGAGAATACCGCAGAGCAACAAAACAAAGACTACTCCAAGAAATAATCCACTTGAGTTTTTATTTCCTGCTTTATGAGCCTCTTGATCAGCTGATATTTTAATGGCCATGATGTGCAGCGCCTAACTTGTTAAATTGTAAGTAATAATATGTTCTAATATAAGCAGATTATAAGCTGTAACTTTAAACTATATTAAATAAATATTATGAATTTAGATTTCTCGGATGATCAAAAGTACCTTCAAGAAGAAGCAAGAAAATTCTTTGAAAAAGAAGGTGGGTTAAGCAATGCTCGAAAGGTCATGGACCAATCACAGGATGCTGATCATGAGCTATGGAATAAAATAGTTAGCCTAGGGTGGACCGCGATTAGAATTCCAGAGGCTTATGAAGGCTTGGGACTTGGGCATCTAGAGTTATGTGTGATAGCAGAAGAGCTCGGACGTTCCTTGGCGCCTGTTCCGTTTTCTTCCTCAGTCTATTTTTTTACCGAAGCTCTGATTAAATATGGCTCGAAAGAAGTCAAGGCAGATCTCCTTCCCAAACTAGTCACAGGTGAAGTTGTTGGGACCTATGCGATTGCTGAAACGTCTCACCAAGCCACCGAATCTAATTTAGAAGTCACCTCTTCTGGTGGTGTGCTCAATGGAATAAAAATTGCCGTTCCAGACGCAGGATTGGCTTCTCATATAGTTGTGGTTACAACATCAAATAACGGGACTGAATTAAGATTGGTGGATTTAAAAGACCCTTCTGTAACTGTGAGCCCGCAAAAAAATATAGATACTTCTAAAGCTTTCTTTAAAGTAGTTTTTAACAACACCCCTTCTCAGCTTCTGGGTCAATCAGGCCAAGGTTGGCAATATATCCAACATCTATTAGATCAAGCGGCTGTTTTGTTTGCTTTTGAGCAAGTGGGAGGCTCTCAGGCTGCTTTAGACATGGCCAAAGCCTATGCCCTAGAAAGATTTGCTTTTGGAAGGCAGATTGGTTCTTACCAAGCCATCAAACACAAGCTAGCAGACATGTACATTGCTATAACTCTAGCTAAATCTAATTGTTACTATGGTGCATGGGCATTATCTTCCGAGTCATCTGAACTCCCATTAGCTGCCGCAACAGCTCGAGTAAGCTCAACCAAAGCTTTTCAATTATGTTCGAAAGAGAATATTCAAACGCATGGTGGAAATGGATTTACCTGGGAATATGATTGCCATTTATTTTATAAACGTTCGAAGGTACTTTCGGTTCTTCTTGGATCAGCGGCAACATGGAAAGAAAAGCTGGTGGCCAATCTAGAAAAAACAAACACCCTAATCAAGGAGTAAATTATGGACTTTAACGATACGCCCGATCAAGCAAAATTTAGAGCAACATGTAGAGAATGGTTAGAAGTAAATGCACTGCTTAAAGAGGAGCAATCAAATGCTCATGGAGAATCATCTCTAGACAGCCATCTAAAAAAATCTAAAGAATGGCAAAAAAAGAAGTATGACGCCGGCTGGGCCATGCTGCATTGGCCAAAAGAATATGGTGGCAGAGAAGCGACCCCCATTGAAAGAATTATTTGGGGTCAGGAAGAAGCAAAATTCAATGTGCCTGGAGGAATTTTTGAAATTGGTCTTGGGATGTGTGGCCCGGTAATGATGCAATATGCAACCGAAGAACAAAAAAATAGATACCTTGCGCCAATGGCCGAAGGAAAAGAAATCTGGTGCCAGCTTTTTTCAGAGCCATCAGCTGGATCTGATGTTGCGGGTCTTAGAAGTAAAGCAGAAAAAGATGGCAATGAATGGGTGATTAACGGGCAAAAAGTCTGGACCTCTGGCGCTCACTATTCTGATTTTGGAATTTTGGTTGTTCGGCATGATCCAGATAT
>DEOR01000044.1:19884-23956 GCA_002358345.1 Proteobacteria bacterium UBA3413
GATTCACAAAGATTAGGTGAAATTGGGGACGGATGGAAAGTAGCCATTACAACCCTAATGAATGAGAGATTAGCTGTTGGTGATGCTCGTGGTTCGGACATAGAAGAAGCTCTTACGCTCTCCAAAACAAAAGATGATGCAGGAGAGGCGTTAATAAAAAATGATGCTGTGAGAGAAAGATTGGCGGACTGGTTTTGTGAAGCCAATGGCCTTAAGTACACTAAATTTAGAACTATCTCAGCCCTATCCAAAGGAGAGGCTCCTGGACCAGAAGCGTCAATTACAAAAATTGTGAGTGCCAATAAACTTCAATCCATTGGAAACTTTGGGATTGATGCTGGTGACATGGCAGGTATGCTTATTGATGAGGATGAAGGTGTAAGTTCTTTTCAAGGAGCATGGCTGGGCGCTCCGGGATTAAGAATTGCCGGTGGTACAGATGAGATTTTACGCAACGTTATTGCAGAAAGAGTGCTCGGACTTCCGCAAGACCCAAGGGCTGATAAAGGCTTAGCTTTTAAAGATATTCCAACTAAGGTTTAAAACTAGCCAGGAATCTTAAAAAGGCTACATCTTGATCGACGATTAGATCATTGGATGCTATCGCAGTTACAGGATTTCTTAATCCTGCTAAAACCTGCTTTAAAGTTTCCTCTGAGGTATTGATCCTAAAATTACAAAAATCTGGAGCCGCGTCTGTGATCTGCACAATTTGATTTCGAACGATCATGGTTTTGATGAGGCCAGAAGAAAATTCAAAACACGCATAAATTAATTCCGATGCTTTCACCTTGGCGGGATTTAAGTTCACACTTAAAACATCAAAAAACATATCTATTGGAATTTCATTGAGCATTACTGCGTCTGGTTTAATAATATTCCGTTTATTTTCTTTGCCGGCTAGTTTCTGGGCTTCGCTTAAAAAATAATTTCGTTTATTTGGATTGGAAGACATGCTTCCAAGAAAATATGAAGCCTGAGCACGCATTGCAATAACTTCCTCAGATTTATAATCTAGTGCGATAAGTAAATCTGATAATTCAAGCGCCCACTGCATTTCTTCATTGTTGATCGCCAATTCTAATGCTTGATACAGATAATCAGAGCCGCCAACTAACTCAGACATGAGCTCAGCCTTTCGAAAGATAGGAGTCGGGTCTAGCTCTGAGACATTGCCAGAGAACCAGCCCAGATAACCATTAAATATACTCCGCACTGACCATCTAACGGTCCCGTAAAATTCTTGTAAAAAGGGCGATGAGGCAAGGCTATCGGGCAACTTAAGTTGCTCAATAATCTCCTCAGGATAGAATCCTAAATTCATCAAACGAATTGTTTGATCATGCACATACTGGATGCCGTCTCTATAAACTTGCAAGACTTCTACAACCTCTTGCCCCTGTATGGGAAGCGTGTGACTAGGGTATAAATTTTGGGGTTCAAAAGTTAACATGTGATCTAAGCTCTCGACCCAAGCTTTAACATTTCTGTGTGATGTTCCTCGAATGGTATAGAGGTTAGGGAATGTCTTATATACATTATCACCTGGAAACAAAGCATTAAGCTCTGGCAGCCACACGAATAATTGATCATCCGTTTCTCCTGGTGCGTGATAGAGTTCAAATGCAATGCCTGCTAAATTAATCTTCAGTTCATCTTCAAAGGTCAGGGTAGGCTTGACGTAACCTGGGGCACTTTTGCCGACACTTAAATATGGGCCAATTCCAACATTCACAACGTCTGCCTCAGGAAGTTCTGTGCCAAACATTTTTTCAGACCTAGCAGAGATAATGGGGTTCAGAATGCCAAATATTTTTTCCACTGCTTTTGCTGTAGATGCATGAGCAATAATCAAAGGCGCTTCGGCTTGCTGGTCCACAAAATACCTTGCTCCCAAAGTATGATCTCCATGGTTATGGGTATAGATAATTGCAGAAATTGGATTGGGATTAATGGCTACAAATTGTTCATAGACTTTTTCTGCTTGAAATACACTGTCAGTAGCATCAATAATAATATTACTGCCGTCACCTTCGACTAAATATGAGTTGGCTATGCCATAGCCCACCGCCGCATGAATCCCGCCATCATAGGAATAAACCTGCTGGGTAAACTCTTTGGAGTGCTCATACAAGCTTTGAACTGAAGCGCTGATGTTCTGATTCTCCATCAGTACTGGCTCAGTTTTTGAGCATGAGAGAACAAGACCACATATAATAAATGCGTATAGAAAATTAAAATAGAATTTCATAAATTGCTCCTTCATGCCAAGTCATCATAGTCTATTTAACAATCCATTTGAGGTCAAAGACCAAGATGTGCGATGGGTTGATGGGTTGCCACACTCTTTTGCTTATGATGATCGATTCTTTCAGGCAGATGCAGTGAAGGAAATAAGGAACGTCTTTATAGAGCCCAATGATCTAGAGAAACGTTTTAGCACGGCTGGTCGATTAACCATTGGGGAATTAGGCTTTGGTTTTGGTCTTAATTTTTTAGTGACAGCGATGATATGGGGCGATATGAAAGATGCGTCTAACATCGATACTCTAGACTACATATCCATTGATGAAGCATTGCCCACCAAAGAACAAATCTTAAGGGTGATACAGCAATTTCCTGAGCTTCAAGAAGTGGGTGAATACTTTCTCAGCCAATATTTACCCATGCATAATGATATGCATCGAATCCATTTACCGAAATTAAATATTCGTCTAACCCTGATACAGAATAATGCTGAGCTTGCTTTAAAAAACCTTTTAGGATTTTCAAATAATTTAGTGGATGCTTGGTACCTCGATGGTTTTGACCCCTCAAAAAATCAAGCCATGTGGAGCAGTGTCTTGATCCAATACATTGGAATGCTGTCAGCGAATGAAGCTACTTTTGGAACTTTTACATCCGCAGGTTTTGTAAAAAGAAATTTACAAAAATTTGGTTTTCAGGTTAGCAAAATGCAAGGCTTTGGCAATAAAAGGCATAAGTTGATTGGAAAAAAGAGACGAGATCATAGCTTGTTCAATGCTATAGAAAGCGTCAAACCTAGCATTGCAATTATAGGCTCTGGCATTGCCGGAAGTAGCTGCGCCTTCTCGGCTGCCAACCATGGCATGAGCGTTGATGTCTTTGAGTATGGGCAAGAAGTTGCATGCGGGACTTCCAGCAATCCTGTGGCAGCCATGTATCCAAGATTTTCAGCAAATAATAGTCCCTATGCTCATCTCATTGCTCAAAGCTATTTTTATGCCGATAAGCTGTACGCTAATTTTCCAGCTCAATACAAGAGATCAGGGTTGCTGTTTTCTCACTTCAATCAATATCAAACGGAGTGGCTGGAAAGCATGCTGGCGCTCAAGAGAAATGACATTTTTCAATGCATTGATGAGAAAGTCATGCAACAAAAATTTGGATTAAGCTCACAGGGATTAAAGGTGCTTCAAGGAGGTTACCTATTTCCACAAAGGCTTTGCCAGAGCTTGCTGGATCATCCAAGTGTGAATGTTTTTACAGATTATTGCTTTGGTGAAGTAACGGGCAAAGGGTCTAACCTCAAGCTAAGTTTCTCCAATCAGCCCGGTAACCTTAAGACTTATGATGCTGTCATTATTGCTAGCGGCGCTGGATTATTGCCCTTTATTCCGACCCTCAAGATTTCAAAAGGTCAGCTTGCTGGGTTAACAAGACCACAAGTAATTGCACCCAATCTACCGGTAAATTCTGAGGGTTATATTCTTCCAGCTATCAATGGAGTAATGTGGATTGGATCCACGCATGATAAAGATTTTCTTAACCTTGAAGCATCGAAGGAGTCAGCGCAAGAATTAATCTCACGCACAGAAAGAAATTTTAATTTAAGTTTCGACACCCAAGATTCAATCATGTCTGAAGCGCGTCTCAGAGTTGGTAGCAAGGATCGGCTGCCAATTGCAGGAAAGCTTTCGACGAGCCAAAATATCTATGGTTTGGGAGCACTAGGCTCTAGGGGTTTTAGCTTGGCCCCCCTTCTCTCTGAATACATTGTTTCGCAGATTAGTCATGCGCCTAATCCGATTTCAACTGCACTGGCTTTGTC
>DEOR01000044.1:24168-79080 GCA_002358345.1 Proteobacteria bacterium UBA3413
TCTGCTGAAGAGGCATCAGAAGGAGTATAAGCAGAACCTTTGCGCCATTTTGTTAGTCCGGTCCATAAAGTCTTATCTTGGCTAATATCCTTTACTGAAATTCTTAAATAAAACTCTGGAACTGCATTGACACGATCAGAATCATACAAATAATTCCTATGCAACGGATAACCATAAAAGCGGAAATCATCAACTTTAATTTTTTCCTTACTTGCAAGGCCAATCTCAATGACCAGCGAAGCATCAGAGGTTGCTATATGGCCCATTCCAGAGAGATAATTTTGAGCTGCTTCTCCCAAGTTTTCAATTAAAATAGGATCCATTTCAACAGGTAAATTATCCTTATTTAAAGAAATCTGAAATTTTGACGCAGGCTCAAGTTGAAAATTATTTCTACTATTTAGCTCCATAAAGGGTGTGGTCACGCAAGCCGAAACCAAGAAAAGCATAGAGGCAACAAAAGAATAGGTTTTATATGTCATAGGTAATAGTAATGTATCGTTAATATGACTAATATAATGCATTTACTTTGTATAAAAAACTATGTTTGAACTAAAAGAATCACAAGAGATAGGGTTGCTGAACGTTAATGCGCAGATCTATCAGCATTCAGAATTTGAAACTCAGCATATTCACCTGGACTCATCAAATGATGAGAAAGTATTTATGGTTGCCTTTCGCACTATCCCTGAAGATTCAACGGGGGTAGCTCATATTTTAGAGCATACATCCCTCTGTGGATCAGCAAGGTACCCAGTCCGTGATCCTTTTTTTATGATGATCAGACGCTCATTAAACTCTTTTATGAATGCATTTACTTCGAGTGATTGGACGGCCTACCCTTTTGCAACTCAAAATAATAAAGACTTCAATAACTTGCTAGATGTATATGTAGATTCAGCATTTTTTCCTAGATTAGATCCCTTAGATTTTTCTCAGGAAGGTCATAGATTAGAGCTAGATTCCAATCAAGAGTTAGAAATTAAAGGGGTTGTGTTTAATGAAATGAAAGGTGCAATGAGCTCGCCAACTGATCAACTATGGCATGGCATGTCTAAGCATCTATTTGAGGAAACCACCTATCACCATAACAGCGGCGGAGATCCTGAAAAAATTATCGATTTGACGCATGAAGATTTAGTTGCCTTTCACAAAAAACATTATCACCCTAGCAATGCCACTTTTTTTACATTTGGCAATGTCTCTATCGAAGAGATTCATGATCACTTGGAGAAAAATGTATTCAGTAAATTTACTCCTGCCCCAACAAAGCTCATCATCCCTCCTGCTAAAATATTTCAAGCGCCGCAAAGCGCTACAGGAACCTATCAACCCTTACCAGGAGATGAGCAAAACCATCATGTTGTAGTGAGCTGGTTGCTTGGCAACAGCCATGAGCCACTCAATCTTCTAGAAAAATATTTTCTATCTAATATTCTGCTTGATAATTCATCATCTCCCCTCAGAAAAGCTTTAGAGCTCACAAATCTAGGGAAATCTCCGTCGCCTTTCTTGGGGTTAGAGCCAAGCAACAAAGAAATTGTTTTTATGGCTGGTCTTGAAGGCGCTCAAGCTGGTCAATCTGAAGCAATTGAAGAGCTGATTCTCTCTACGTTAAAAGATTTAGTAAACAATGGAGTGCCCAAAGATCTCATCTCATCTGCCCTTCATCAACTAGAAATTGGTCAAAGAGAAATATCTGGCGGAGGAATGCCATATGGGTTGCAATTAATGCTCGGCTGTATGAATGCATGCATGCACTATGACAACCCCATCTCAATGTTAGATTTAGACAAGAATTTTACCGCATTAAAAAATAAAATTAGTGATGATGGGTATGTTGAAGAGCTAATTAACTCTTCCTTGCTTCTCAATCCCCACCGACTTACCTATGAATTAAAGCCTGATGTAAATTTTAATGAGAATTTAAATACCTACTTTTCTTCCAAGTTAAAAGAAAAAGAACAAGCTCTTACTGTAGATGAAAAAAATAATATTATTAAATTAGCAAATGATTTAAAGCAAAGACAAGAAGCTATAGATGATGTGGATATCTTGCCGAAGGTAACTATTTCCGATATTCCCTTGAAGCGAGAATACACAGAGATAAAGATATCTAAAGGAAATAGATCTATCTATGAGGTTGGGACCAATGGTTTAATTTATTCGGACTTTCTGTTTTCGTGCTCAAACCTAACCAATGAAGAGCTACTGTTCTCTTCTCTCTATACTTTTATCATTACTGAGGTTGGTCTTTTAGATCAATCCTATGAGGAAATCCAAGCATACCAATCAAAAATTAGTGGAGGGATCGGCGCTTCGATAAACCTCCAGGCTAATACACCATCAGAGGATGGGGCGCTATATCTAAGCATTAGCTCTAAATGTCTTGCAGAAAATTTTGAAGCAATGGAAACCATGATACTCAACACGGTCCAGAATGTTAGATTTGATGAGCAGAAGCGGCTATTGGATTTATTAAATATATTTGTTGCAAGAAATGAGGAGTCTTTAAATCAAAATGGTCATTACTTAGCCATGAACTCAGCTGCAAGCTCGCTGAACTCATTAGCAGCAACATCTTTTAGTATCTCTGGGTTACAAATGCTACATCGCTCTAAAGAAGTAATTACAAAGATTCAGCGTGATGGAGACACTGATTATATTAGTGGAATCTTGAAAAATATTCACGCCAAGATGTCTTGCGAGCCCTATAAAATATTTACAGCTTGCTCTCCAGGCGCAGTTGGAGATAAGGCTAAGGAGTTCCAAAATCTATTATCTAGCAA
Organism: Proteobacteria bacterium UBA3413; assembly: GCA_002358345.1. Classification (GTDB taxonomy): domain Bacteria; phylum Pseudomonadota; class Gammaproteobacteria; order Magnimaribacterales; family D2472; genus D2472. The sequence continues at coordinate 26,958 of DEOR01000044.1, forward strand.
CGCACAAGAACTCATTAAGCCGGTAAATACTCAGATTGCTTGGATTACTGGTTCGCAAGTTTGTTATTGTGCTCAAGCTTTTGAGGGTGTCTCAAGAGAGCATCCTGATGCAGCACCCTTATCTGTCTTAGCGACTGTTCTAAGAAATGGGTTTCTGCATACGGCCATCAGAGAAAAAGGTGGGGCTTACGGAGCTGGTGCGGCTAACGACACCTCAACAAATACATTCAAGCTCTTTTCGTACAGGGATCCGAAATGTAGGGAGACTTTTCAAGCTTTTCAAGACGCAATAGAGTGGGCAAAAAATTCAATTACCCCACAACACTTAGAGGAAGCAATCCTGGGAGTGATTTCATCTATTGATAAACCGCTGTCACCTGTGGGAGAAGCTAAAAATGATTTTAATTACAATTTAGAACTAATTGGTATTAAGGAGCGCCTTGAGATGAGGCAAAAAGTTATTCGTTGCTCCATAGATGATCTCATTAGAGTGAATGAGACATATCTAACAAAGGAATCCAGCAAATCTATATTAGCAGGCGAAAGTTTTAAAGCTCAAGCAGAAGAATTAGGATTGACAATATTAGAGGTCTAGATTAAAAAAAGAAGAGCCTCTTCTTTTTCAATTCCTTGGCGCAGCCCCAGTATTGTTTTTGGTACATTGTTGAACGTGCTTGCACTCTATCTGCAACATTAATGAGCCATTGCTTCTTACGGTAGGTCTTCTTTTTAAATCCCCCATACCCTTCATGATAGGCAAGATAAAGAGAGCGAGCATCTGTAGGAGAGAAGCCTTGATAAAAACCTTTGCTAGCATACCAGCCTGCAAAATCAGCTGAATCAGCAAAATCTGTTCTCTTGGCTCTCGAGTTACCCGTTTCATCCTGATAGTCTTCCCAAGTATTCTTTAAAGCCTGAGAGTACCCCACAGAAGATGACGGCCTAAACCAGGGAATAAACCCAAGTAATTTCTCTCTTTCAGGGCGAATTTTTGCTTGGAAACTTGATTCTTGGTGAAAGAATGCCATCAATACATAGGGTGGCAATTTCCAGCGTTTTTCAGTCTTCATTGCAGCCTTATACCAGCTTTTTTTTTCTTTAAATATTTTGCAAATATCATCGGGTCGCTCTGGTGGCGAGCTCACGCAAGACACAAGCAATGCCGATAAAAATACAGAAGCTATGAGTGAATTTCTATGAATCATTTAAAAAGTTATCTATTTCATTTTCTATAATAATTTTAACACCAAGCTCTTGAGCTTTGGTCAGCTTTGAGCCAGCATTCTCTCCCGCTATAAGAACATCAGTTTTTTGGGAGACTGTAGACGTAACTTTGGCTCCTTTTTGAAGTAATAAATTCTTTAGCTCATCCCGGGACATCAAAATTAATTTTCCTGTAATTGCAATTTGCAATCCTGCTAACCGAGTATCTAGCTCAGAATTGGCAGAAGGTAGAATCAACTCTAGATGTGGAAGGAGATTGCTGAGCTGGCGTTGGTTATCTTCATCTTTGAAATAATCCTTAATTTTTGAAGCAACCCTGGGCCCGATATCTGGGATTGCTAATAATTCTTCAAAGGAAGCTTGCGAGATTTTATGGAAGTCATGCAAGTGCGACGCAAGATTCCGTGCAGTCGTCTCCCCCACTTCTTCTATGCCTAAGGAAAAAAGGAGTCTAAATAGATCAACTCTAGCTGACTCTTTAATAGACTTGATAAGGTTATCAACTGATTTTTGACCGAATCCCTCTAAGACCTCTAGCTCCGATCGATGATTACCAAGGGAATATATATCAGCATACTCCTTGATAAATTTATTTTGAATGAGAGCATTGAGAATTTCTTGACCCAAACCATCTATGTCCATAGCTTTGCGCGATACGAAATGAGTGAACTTGCCCTGAATAATCTCAGGGCATAAATTACTGCCTGAGCATTTAATAAAAGGGCTGGGAATTTTGATTTCTTCGATCCTAAATCCGGCGTCAGAATGGTCGTCAAGATATTGATTGGCTTCATGCAGGCTAGAAAATTTCTTGATTAGCTGATGATCTCGATTAACTATAGACCAGTCAGATTGAAAATTCATAACAACCTTGGAATTACAGCTAGGGCAAAATTTAGGGGCGCGAACTTCAGAACTCCTGCTGCTTGTCGCAGGAATGACTCTGATCATCTTTGGAATTACATCACCAGCTCTTTTAATCACTGCTTCATCCCCAATTCGAGGATCTAATCGCTGTAATTCATCCATATTATGTAGGGTGCATTTACTTACATTCACCCCTCCAACATTGACTGATTTTAATTTAGCCACTGGGGTCAGTATGCCGGTTCTACCCACTTGAAACTCAATCGCTTCAATCTTTGTGACAGCTTCTTCTGCAGCAAATTTATATGCTATAGCCCACCTTGGCGATCGCGCTATTTCACCTAAGCTATGTTGCATCTGAAGGCTAGCAACTTTAAAGACTACTCCATCTATCTCAAAAGGAATTTGATCTCTGTTAGCTTCGATATCTCTAAAGTACTGTAAGCAATCATCTATAGAATCTACCAAAGAATTCAACTGATTGGTTGGAAGCCCCCATGCAGCAAAAGAACTAAATACCCTATCTAGAGATAAGAAATTAGTGCCTTCGCAGACACCAATTCCATGTGCAAAAAAATCTAATGGTCTAGAGTTCGTAATCATTGGGTCAAGTTGCCTAAGACTTCCTGCTGCTGCATTTCTAGGATTTGCAAAAATTTTTTGGCCTTCTAATTCAGCCAATTGATTTAACTTCTTGAAAGATGCCTTGCGAATGAAGATTTCACCTCTAACCTCTATCAAACGAGGAAAAGGTTCTTTAGATTTAGTTAAAGTTAATGGGATAGATTTTACCGTTCGAATGTTAGAGGTAATGTCTTCACCAAAACTTCCATCTCCCCTGGTCACACCTCGAACTAAAATACCATTCTCATAAATTAATGAAATGGCCGCGCCATCCATTTTAGGCTCGCAGAAATATTGTAATTCTTTTGTGTCCTGAAGATTTTTAATTGTTCTCTCATGGAAACCCAGAATATCTTGATCATTAAAAGCATTTGCCAAAGAAAGCATGGGCTTGTGATGAGCAAAAGTAGAAAAATCTGCTTGTGGTTTAATGCCCACCCTTTGAGATGGAGATTCACTAGAAATCCAGGAGGGATTATCTAATTCTATTGTAAGTAATTCTTTAAATAATAAATCATACTCATAATCAGCAATAATTGGATCATCTAGTATGTAATAGGCATGATCGTTAGCTCGAATCTTATTCTGTAATTCTTGATACTGCTCTTTTGTGACAGCCATTGTTATGGAGTTTTTTGCATCACCTTAATGCGGCTAACTTCCTGGGCCTTTGACTTATAGTGCTCAATCATCTGCTTGCTCAATGGTGCTCTTGCTTCATCACATATGCTCGCATGCAATTTTTCAGCAATCTCTACTGCGAAACCCAGCATTTGCTCAAAGGCCTTTAATGGATCTGGGACCAGGTAGAGATCTACAGCCATCAATAAAATGTGTGTTTCTGTATTTAACTCCAGCACCCCAGGATTAATTCCGCTGGCTACTCGAAAAAGCTCCGTGCCAGTGGCATCACGATAACTAAAAAAGCCATCGCTATATTTTGCATCTAGGTTCTTCAAGAGAGTTAGAACCTGATTAATATCAAAGTTAGATTTATCCATGGAGATTAGATTTAAAATGACTAATTCTTGGCCGAGAGGAGTCTTCAGGTCGCTCTCAAAGCTAAGCGACCCTTGCTCTACCTTTTTATCGAATAACATGGAGCGAGAATCTGCAATGCTTGATTCAACTAACTTTCTTGAAAAACGGGGCCTATAGAAAAGATAGAGTGTAATTAAAAATACCAAAATCGCACCAGCAATTAATAAAATTTCTAGGTTAGATAACATCTTAAGAAGCGGCTAATTTTAGTGCTTCCTTGACGTCAACAGACACTACCCTGGAAACACCTGCTTCTTGCATAGTCACGCCCATCAAGTAATCACTTTTTTCCATAGAAATTTTATTATGGGTAATAAAAATGAATTGAACTCTATTGGACATCTCCTCAACCATAGCAACAAACCTGGTTGCGTTTAAATCGTCTAGTGGAGCATCAACTTCATCTAGCAGGCAAAAAGGTGCTGGATTAAGCTCAAAGAGAGCAAAGACCAGAGATAGAGCAGTCATGGCCTTCTCGCCACCTGAAAGCTGAGAGATGGTTGCATTTTTCTTGCCAGGAGGTTGGGCAGAAAGAGCAATGCCTGCATTCAAAGAATCTCCATCAAGCAATTCTAGCGCTGCTTTTCCACCGCCAAATAACTTGGGAAATATTTCTTTAATCTTAGAATTAACCGCATTAAAACTGTCGTCAAATTTTAGCTTGGATTCAGCGTCTATTTTCTTGATTGCTCCCTGCAATTTATCCATTGCCTCATTTAAATCTTCCAATTGAGTATCCAGCTCCTCCATGCGCCTGGACTCCTCGGCAATCTCATCAGGTGCGGCTAAATTAATAGCTCCCAGAGAAATAATTTTAGCTTGAACTGATGCAAGTGATTGTTCAAGCTGGGTGATATTCATTCCCTCAAACTCTGACGAGTCAAGATCAACGATTGCTATCCCAGCTTTGATCAGCGCTTGTGACGCATTATCCAAATTCACTTCAAAGGTTCTTAAGTCTAATTTTTTGTTATTAGATTTCTCTTCAAGACCCCTGAGATCAAGAAAGGCAATAGATTTTTTATTTTCTGACTCACGAATAGATTCATCTACTTTAGATTGTTGTTGCCTAATAGTATTCAGGTCAGCTTCTGCAGAAGCACTCTTCTCAACCATCAATGACAGCTCATTACTAACATCTAATTTTTTTAATTCAGTTTGCTCAAGAAGTTGGGTTAGATGCTTTTGCCTTGATAGATATTCATCTGGTGCGGCTAAATTAATTGAGCCCAGAGCGGAAATACTGCTCTGAATTTCCGAAAGGGATATCTCTAAGCTACTTAAATCCATCTGAACATAATCAGCCGGGTCGATATTTGCTAATGATACATCTGCTTTTTCTAAGATGATTGATGCATTATCCAGGTTTACTTCGAAAGTTCTAAGATCTAGCTTTAAGCTATTGATCTCAGACTCAATAGCCCTTAGTTCACGCGAAACCAATAATTTTGAATCATCTAGCGTTTGAATGCTTGCGTTGACTTCAGATTGCTTTCGTTTATAACTCACCAAATCTCTCTCAGCATTTATTCTTTTCTCTTGTGAGTGCTCAAGCTCTTGTGCAAGCTGGAGCTGTTTCTCGTTGGTCTGACGCAATAATTCCTCAAGTCTGGTTTGTCGCTGCAAGTACTCTTCAGTCATACTTTTTGATTGATCAGACGCGATCTTTAAAATGCTTACAAGTGACTCTTTTAACTCAAGGGCTTTCTGTTTAATCGGGTCTCCGTTTAACCCAAGCTTTTGAAGGGCTTCAAGGATGTGATCAAGCAAGTTCATCGCCTTTTCCTTTGGGCTTAAATTCTCTTGATTTGATTCTTTCTCCAAGGCTTTTTGATAGCTAGCCTGGGCTCTTGCTAGATCATCTTCTGCGTGAGCTTTTGTTTTAATAAGATTTTTAAGATTGGCCTCTAGCCCAGCAATTTCAGCTCCAATACTCGATGAAGCACTTTGCGCTAAATCTAGTCGCGAGGACATAGCTATATTATCATTTTTAATTTGGTCTATCTCTGCTTGATACTTGTCAACATGGGAAGATTTTTGCCTGAGACTTTCATCAAGCTCTGTCACTTGAGTTTGCAAAATCTTTTTTTGATCGTTTGCTTGTAACGCTTTAAGAATTGCAATGTTGAGCTTCAATTCATTCTCTTTAGGATTCAAAGTTTCAAATGTTGATTCTTTTTCAATGGCTTTTGCGTAGCTTTCCTTTGCTCTGGCTAGATCCTCTGCTGTCTGAGCTTGAGTTTTATTTAAATTTTGTAAATTGGCTTCATGCCTAGCAATATCTGCGCCAATGGAATAAAAGTTTTTCTGAGCCGTTTCAAATGACGATAAAACAGTTGAATGCTCTGTGCGAATTTGATCGATGGTAGATTGATGTGTTTCTACTTCAGCGGATTTCACCGTAATTTGGTTCTTGAGCGTTGCAACCTCAGAAGTAAGCTTGTCCTTTTGGGCTTTTGCACTCAAGGTATTCAAGATAGATATATTCAACTTGAGTTCTTTTTCTTCAACTTGAAACTTTTTATATTTCTCCGCAGCATTTGCTTGGTTCTGCAATCGATTAATCAGTCGGTTAATCTCCTCTCGTATATCTTGAACTCTGGAGAGGTTTTCCTTTGTTTTTTTGATACGCTGTTCAGTCTCTTTTCTCCGTTCCTTGTATTTTGAGATTCCAGCCGCCTCTTCAATAAAAGTTCTCATTTCATCAGGCTTAGCGCTCACAATTTTTGAAACCATTCCCTGTTCAATAATTGCGTAACTTCTGGGTCCTAAGCCAGTTCCTAAGAAGATATCTTGTACGTCCTTCCGTCTGCAGGAAGTATTATTTATTGAATAGTTGGACTGCCCATCTCTGGTCATGAGTCTCTTAATAGAGATTTCATTGTATTGTGCATACTCACCGCCCAATTTACCCATGGAATTATCAAACAGGAGCTCGATACTGCATTGGCCGGATGGCTTTCTTAAATCTGAACCATTGAAGATGACGTCTGTCATAGAGTCGCCTCGAAGATTTTTAGCAGAAAGCTCTCCTAAAACCCAACGTATTGCATCTATAACATTTGATTTGCCGCATCCATTTGGACCAACGACAGCGACCATATTTGTGGGGAAAGATATCCTCGTGGGGTCCACGAAACTTTTGAATCCAGCCAGTTTAATATGTTTAAGCTGCATTTGATTTAATTTATTCTTTTCCCATTTTAAACTATTGTTCCTTTTTTAACCATTCGTTCGAATAAATAAATACTTTATCCTGATTGTTCATAGAACCTTTTAAATCAATGGTTTTGATTGAATAGAATTCATTATTTTTACAGAATATTGAAGATTCTACTTTAATGATTTCTTGATTTAAAAAAGCTGATGGGAGATCAAAACCGCGAACAAGCGCATCAGATTTATCAAGGAATATTTCTTGAGCTAAATCTGCTCCTGTGAAATCTTTTGCAGCAATATCTACCGCCGGACCATTGGGAATCTCTACGCTCACCGTGAGCCGATCACCAATACTGCAATTGACTGGTGGCTCAACCGCAAGTAACAGTTTTGCATTTGAAACCATAGGGTATTTCATATCTCGTAAATCAGCCAGTAAGTTGTATATGGGTAACTGAAACTCTGGATCTCTAAAATTAGCATTTAAACTCCGCAAGATACTTTCAGCTGCAGTGAAAGATTTAAATTCTAGAGCTTTGTAAAATACTATGGTGCCTAGCGAGAATGAATCTTCAGGTAGATCCTTTTGAGCTAGAAAACTTATGATCGTCTCATCTGACAGCTCAAGATTTTTAAATACCTTATTTTCAATGGCCCTAGATTGAATAGAGTTAGCCCAAGATCCAAAAAGAGGTTGGGCGGATGAATGATTCAAAATAAATGCTCCCCAGAGCATGACTGTTGTAAAAAATACTAACGCTTTTTGAGAGGCAGCACCACTTAGCAAATAGGCAATGATTGGCAGGGAGACAAAAGCTAAAATAGCTATAAGAGGGAGCATTACAACCTTCTCTTTGAATAGAAAATAGTCATGAGAAGCGCTAGGAATATAAATGGACCTAACCATAAAATGTAATTAAAGCCATCAAATGCTGGCTTGTAATCTGAGGACTCTCCAAATCGCTGTTTGACATAATCTTTAATTTCTTCATTAGACGACCCAGACTTAATAAGCTCATAGACTCGTTGCTTTAGATCTCGGGACACAGGAACGTCTGAGCTTGCGATGCTCCCACTTGTGCATTTAGGACATCTAATTTCAGATATCAAAGAATAAAAACGCTTTTCCTCAGAGTCATCATCAAACATATAGATAGCCTCAGCATGCAGGCCGTTAGACATAGAAAATAAGAATAGATAGATTAGTGCGGATGCTGTCATTAATTTTTATTTTGCATTCTACGAATCAATGGTAAAAAAATGGATTCCCATTTTTCTTGATTAAGCTCGCCCTGAACATGCCCAATAATCTGCTGATTCGCAATCAGGAAGGTTTCTGGAGCTCCTGTAACACCAAGTTCAAATGCTAGATCGCCCCTAGGATCATAGATAGAGAATTGATAAGGGTTTCCTCGCTTTTGCAGCCATTGTTGAGCACTTACTTTTGAATCTTTGTAATTTAATCCAATCAGATCTATATCATTTTTTGATAATTGAGTTAAAAAAGGATGCTCCACCAAACAAGTAATGCACCAACTAGCCCATACATTTAACAAGCTAATATTGTTAAAGGCTGATGGGGAAATCTGCTGGTCTTGTAAGTCTAAAAGTTGAAATTGAGGAATGGGTTTTGGCTCATAATAGCTAGCTAGTTCACTCTCCTCTGTTAGCAACACCTTGCCAAAGAAAATAAAAATAAGCACTGGAAGTCCAATAAGCAGTAGGCTGTATATTCTGTTCATAGAATTTTCTTTTTAAATATTGTCATTGCTATTCCCGCAACCATTAAGGTTGATGAAAACCAAATCCATTTCACAAAATAATTAATCTGCAGGCTGAATGTCCAGCTTCCATTGTCTAGCTGATCTCCTATTGTTAAATAAGTATCTCTCAAGAATGATGTATGAATTGCGGTCTCTGAGGTTATTTGACCTCTTGCAAAGTACTTCCTTTTTTCTGGGTTGAGGTAGATAGATTGATTGTCATGGAGCACCAAAATTTTTGCTGCAACCACATCATGATTGCTAGCTTTAGTTTTTTTCAAATCTAGAAATTGAAACTTTGACAAAGACGCATTAACAAACTGCTCTTCGCCAACAAAGAGACTGATATTTTTCTGGTAGCTTAAAATACTGTTCATAGAAACTGAGAAGAATAAAAGGCCTAAACCAATGTGCGCTAAAAGACTGCCCTTATTAAAATAGGCTTTGGTATAGAGTGATGAGAATAATTTTAATGCATAGCTCATGATTATTAGTAAGCCAGAAAATATTCCGACATAGGCAATGAGTGAAAATATTTTCGTGAAATGCCAGATTGCGTATACGCCTAGTATTGATAACAAAAGCGTGGGAGCTACTGCAATGCAAAGCTTGCGAAGCTGCATACCTCTTTGCCACAAAGCATCAATTGATCCCATCATAAAAATTGATGTAATAAGAATTAATGGAGAGAAAATAGTATTGTAGTAAGGGGGGCCAATGCTTACTTTATTGCCGTTCAAAGACTCCAAGATTAAGGGATACGTAACGCCCAGAAAAATAGAAAAAATAGCAGTGAGCATTAAGATATTGTTCATTGATAAGAATGATTCTTTGGATCCTGCAACTATTAATTTTGAAGATTGTAATTGCGGCAATCTATAGGCCAGTATGGCTAGAGAGATTAAGGTAATGAAACCAGAAAACCCTAAAAGATAAATTCCTCTTTGAGGATCATTAGCAAATGAATGGACGCTATCAATTATTCCCGATCTCACTATAAAAGCCCCAAATAAACTCAAAGTAAAAATCATGATCCCTAAAAATAAAGTCCATGTCTTTAAAACACTAGATTTTGATGAAGCAAAAAGAGAATGCATGAATGCCGTAGCAGCGAGCCATGGCATGAGCGCAACATTTTCTACAGGATCCCAAAACCAGTAACCGCCCCAGCCGAGCTCATAGTATGCCCACCAAGATCCTAAAGTGATCCCAATGGTTAGGAATATCCATGCGATCAAGGACCAACTTTTAATGTCTTTTTCCCAGGAATAATTAAAGTCCCCGTGAAAGAGATAGGCAGTAATGAAACTAAAAGAGATGACAAAGCCTACATATCCTAGATATAGCATGGGGGGATGAATGGCCAAAGCTGGGTCCTGAAGAACCGGGTTGATATCTGCTCCCTCCAGGGCAGCAAAAGGTAAGATTCGCTCAAATGGGTTAGAGGTAATCAAAAGAAACAATAAAAAACCCAGGATAATTAAGGTAAGCATCAGCATAGTTCCGCGCTTTAAAGGGTGCTCCAAAGCGAGATAATTAACAAAAAGCACACTCCATATTGTTAAAAAGACTATCCATAAAAACATTGAGCCCTCATGGGCACTCCATATAGAGGTAATTTTATAAAATATAGGAAGTTGGGAGTTTGAGTGATTGGCAATATAGCTAATAGAAAAATCATCTATTGCTGCCAAGTAGACATACAGACCAAAAGAAATAAAGATTAATAAGCAGGCTTGATTAAATAATTTATTAGAAAGAATGATCTGATTGGTATGAGAGTCTGCAAAATAAAAAAAGAGATTAAAAATTAATATTAATGAAAGAACAATCGCCGAGGTTACGCTTAAAAAATGTGCAATTTCAACTATCATTTTTCTTGCTCACTGGCATTAATTCTGGCGGCATATAATTTTCGTCATGTTTCGCAAAAATTTGCTCTGCAATAAAAGAACCGTTTTGATAATATCCCAAAGCCACAACACCACTATCCTCTTTAAACAAGTCTGGTGTTATGCCGCGAAAAGTAACTGGCACCTCACTTTCAAAATCCGTGACAATAAAAAAAATATCAGTATCAACACGTCTAATAGAGCCTATTTTTACCATGCCCCCAAGCTTGATTCGTGATCCTAACTTTAGCTCAGATGCTAACATTTCTGTTGGAGAGTAAAAAAGGTCTAGCTTGGAATTAAGGGAGAACAATACAAGTGAGATGCCGGCAACAGATAAAAGCAAAATAATAAAAAATTTCTGCAATCTTTTTTGTCTACTTTTAAGCATCTTTAATCTTTTTTGAGAGTGCTTTAAGTTTTCGAATAGTTACCTGAAAGCCAATGCTTATAAGTAGGATGGAAACCAGATAAACTGGCCATACATATATCCCATGGCCATCCATTATTAAAAAATGGTGAAGACTAGAAAAAGCAAAATTAAACATAATTCTGCACCCATTTTTTAGTCTTTTCTCGAGTAATGATATAAAGCTTGCTAATTAAAATTCCAAGCGCAATTAGGGTTAAGCCCATACCGCTAATTGAGATCAGCAAAGGATACAGCATGGATAAATCAATGGATGGAGCTTCAGAAATAGTAATAGAAGCTGGCTGATGGAGCGTGGACCACCAGTCCACAGATTTTTTGATGATAGGTATGTTTACAACACCAACCACCACTAAAATTGACATTAATCGATCTGCTTTTTCAGCATTTGAAAAAGAGCTATGAAGGGTAATAATCCCTAGATACATAATAAAAAGTATTAAAGTTGAAGTTATTCTTGCATCCCACTGCCACCATGTCCCCCAGGTAGGAATGCCCCATATAGAACCTGAGAATAGTGCAATAAAAGTAATAAGCGCGCCAACTGGGGCTGAAGATTTAATCAAATAAGCGGCTAGTTTGACTCTCCAAACAAGATGCATCAAAGCACAAACAGCCATAAAAAAATAAATTAATTGCGCAAAGATAGAGGCTGGAACATGAAGAAAGATAATGCGGTATGAATTTCCCTGAATTGCATCTTCGGGTGCAAATGCAAGGCCCCAGATCCATCCGGTAGCGAGCAAGAACAAGCCTAGATACATGACGTATGAAAAAAAACGCGCTGTGACCTCAACAAAGCTTTTAGGTGAAGAGAATCTATGGATAAATGAGGTAATCACAGAGAATATTATAAACTGAAGTCACTCATTCTAGATGGGTTTTTAATGTAGCTGAGATGATGATAGGCATTACGGCCGCAAGGATTAGCCCTACCCCTGCTAGCAAAGAGAGCACCTCAATGAAGCCTTCTCCATATTGAACAGTTCTGATGGCGCGTCCCAAAAGTACAATGACTGGAAGAGCCAAAGGCAGGCTAACCAACACACCAAGCATTGCTCCTTTATTGATGGATAGAGCGCTACCAAAAGAAAATATGTTAAATAAAATTAATGTAGAAAAGGTCAAAATAACAAAAATTTTTGGTGTTTCATCAGCAGCAACGCCATTAGCAAAAGAAAATAATGAGCCAATAAGCGACATAGGAATGCCGATAAAGAAAATATAAATTGATATTTTGGTTAACACAACTTTGTAAAAGTCTTTTTCTTCTAAATAGATTTGTTCTAGTGATCCGTCCTCATAATCTTCAGAAAAAATAGACTCTGTTGCAAGAAATGAAATCACTAACAAAGAAACAACAATAATAGAAAAGTAGAATTTGTTTAGATCATACTGGGACACATCAATGCTTAGAGGGAATGCTATAAGAACAAGGACCATGATCAATAGCGGTCCTAGCCAAGCTCTCAATCTATGCCTAAGTTTAAAAGCCTCATGCGTTAATAAGTTAATCATTGCTCTGCTCCGAAAGAATGAGCTCCACGCACGGTATGCCAGGATCAATGTGTGAAGTTAGCACTAGGCTAGTCCCATCTGCTAATCTTGAGCAAAGAAACTGACTCACCAAATCCCTAGATAAATCATCTAAACCTACAAACGGTTCGTCTAAAACAATTAAATCCGATGATTTCCCAAGCACTCTGATAAGCGCAAGTTTTTTTTGCTGCCCAAAGGATAAGGTCGCCGTCATCTCATCTTGAACCTTCGTCAGTCCAAACGTCTGCATCCATGTCATAGCATCATCTAGCTCTGAGGGAGCAAATATTAGTTCTAAATTTTGCAATGGGGTTAAGTACTGCTTAATAGCATTTTTATGACCAAGATATGAAATGTTTAGATTTGGCTTAAAAAATACCACCTCGCCTTTGCTTGGAGAAGTCAGCCCCAGTAAAATTCTTATTAAAGTGCTCTTCCCTGATCCATTACCACCCTTAATGTGAAGCCCGCAGCCTGTCTCTAAAGAAAAAGTCAGATTATGGAATAGCCTATTTTCATTAATGGAATATCCAAGATTGCTTGCAGTAATTAATTGCATAAAATTAAGTTAATAGAGATGTTCCTCTTATTGTAAGCGATGGTAGTGGGTTTTGTGGATCCAGTCTGAGATAAAACCGTTTCGCTAACTCAGCAAATGGATTAGAGTGGATCTCTCCGATCCCACCCACTGAAAAATAAAGAGATTTAGAAAAAAAGATTCCCTGCTCTATCTGAGGCACTTTATTAAGAAAGGTATTGATCTTACCGATGCTCTGCAGAGCACCTTTAAACTTATTCCCAAAATGATACCAACCCCAAAACTGATATTCACTTCTTGCAAAATAAAACAATTGCGATCTCCCAATCTTTCTTGGAAACGCACCCACAGGAATTAAAGAGATTACTTTGGAGTCTAGCGCTGCAATTGTTGCATCTAAAATTGCTGGTAAATCTGCTAGCGATGAAAATGGACAGAGTATACATTCTGTTCCATCTTCAATTTGGTAGGACTTAATTTTTGATAGTCTCTCCCTAGACCCAATAATAATGTAACTAACATTGGGCGGGCTCATAGGCATTCCTTGAGAGCTAATTAGCTTTTGCTAGCGCTTGGTTGATGTCTGCAATGATGTCATCAATGTGCTCAATTCCAATAGATAAACGTACAAAGCCAGAGCTCACTCCGGCCGCTAGAAGCTCCTGCTCATTTAACTGAGAATGAGTGGTGCTTGCAGGGTGTATGGCCAAACTTCTTGAATCGCCAATATTTGCAACGTGATATAACATCTCTAAAGAATTCACAAAGCGCTTGCCGGCCTCGATGCCGCCTTTGATTTCAAATCCTTGTAACCCACCATGGCCTCCAGAGAGATATTTATCTGCCCTTTCTTTTGGCAACCCTGTTGCCACGCCAGGATATGAAACTCTCTCAACCATGGGATGATTTACTAAAAATTCAGCTACTTTTTGACCGTTCAGAGAATGTTCTTTCATTCTGAGATGTAAGGTCTCTAAGCCTTGGATGAACATAAAAGCATTAAATGGACTCATTGCTGCGCCTAAATCTCTTAAAATAGTTGTTCTAGCTTTTAATATGTATGCAATAGGTCCCATCGGCTTCACCGCCTCAGTCCAAATGACTCCGTTATAGGATGGATCAGGTGTGTTTAGTTTAGGCTGTCGCTCCGGATGAGCCTCCCAATCAAATTTACCGCTATCAACAATAATTCCACCGATAGAAGTTCCATGACCACCAATATATTTAGTGGTTGAGTGGATGAGAACAGCTGCGCCATGATCAAATGGTTTGCAGATTAACGGTGAGGCAGTATTATCAACAATTAATGGAATGCCAAGCGGCCTCCCAAGATCTGCAACCTCTGCGATTGGAAATACTTCAAAGCTTGGATTAGGTAAAACCTCTCCATAGTATGCGCGAGTTTTTTCATCGGTTGCATTAAGAAAATTCTGAGGGTCAGCAGGATCAACAAATCTCACTTCAATACCCATATCACTTAAAACATTTTTAAATTGGTTGTATGTTCCGCCATAAAGATGTGATGAAGCAATAATATTATCTCCATGGGTACACAAATTTTGAATGGAATAAGCTGATGCTGCCTGGCCTGATGCCACACATAAAGCAGCAACTCCGCCTTCAAGGGCTGCAATTCTATCCTCAAGAACAGCATTCGTTGGATTCATAATGCGTGAGTAAATATTTCCCAGCTCACCCAATGCAAAAAGATTTGCTGCATGATCAGCGCTATCAAACTGATAGCTCGTAGTCATATGAATAGGCACAGCAACAGAATTTGTTGTTTCGTCCTTCCTCCAACCAGTATGCAAGGCAATTGTAGCGGGATTTGTATAATTTTTATCAGTCATGTTATTTCTCCAATATAGCTAACTTGTTATTTAAAATGGTAACTTGTTGCTAAAGGAAATTCTTCCCGAAAGGAAATCTGATTTAGCACAATTTATTTATAAAAGCGCTTGCAAGCTAGTCAAATTAGCGCTTATCAAAATTATATATAAAAATAATCAAATGGCTACATTTTTTTAATTTGTAGTAAAACTACAATACAAAATATCACTAAATGCTTTTAAAACAACATAAATTAAGTTTGTTGACATTTTTATTGGTATGAATTTAAATCCACTACACATTAAATATCTTAAAAACATCATGGCAAAAAAATATGTAAATTTTCGGGTTGGCGGCAGTCCTCGGAAAGTAACGGATGACTACACAGTTTGGACGAATGACCTGCTTGGCAAGATCATTGCCAGTAAAACTGTAATTCAACCAGGTAAATCAACAGTGGGTCACAGATTAATTGAGTCGGACGTGGTGTATATCATTGTAAATGGTAGAGGCACTATGGATGTAATTGAGTATATGAATTCTATGGAGGGACACGGTCGAGATCCTAGCCAAGGAATAGAGCATCAAGATTCATACTCTTTAACTCAAGGAGATGTTATTTTGGTTCAGTCAGGTGATTTTGTGAAAGTGGCAAATGAATCTGAGCATGATCAGCTTACGTACTTGAGGATCTTTGATCGAGAGGGTTGGAGAGTATAGTTTTACGAAGGCAATGCAGAGCTATCAACTAACAAAGTGAGAGCCTCTTCTATTGAATAATTGTTGGTTTGATTTTCGCTGAGATTTCTTATTGAGACGGTATTCGATCCCATCTCCTCTTTGCCAATGATCGCCATCAAAGGAACCTTGGCATTGCTGTGTTCTCTGATCTTATATCCAATTTTTTCATTTCTAAGGTCTAGCTCAGCTCGTAAATTCAAAGCATCACATCTACCCTTAAGCTTGCTAGCATAATCAGCCACTTCGTCGGTGACGGTCATAAAAACAATCTGAGTTGGAGCAAGCCACAGCGGTAACTTACCAGAATAGTTTTCTATTAAAACGCCTAAGAATCTTTCAAAAGAACCAAGAATTGCGCGATGCATCATTACCGGTCTATGCTTGGACCCATCCTCTCCAACATACTCGGCATCTAGACGTTCAGGAAGATTGAAATCTGCTTGAAATGTACCGCATTGCCATTCCCTGCCTATTGCGTCAGTCAAAACAAAATCTAACTTGGGCCCATAAAAAGCTCCGCCTCCTTCTTCGATAGAATAAGGAAGATCTAACTTTGTTATTGCAGATTTAAGAGCATTTTCAGCTTTATCCCAGACCTCATCAGATCCCACTCTAACCTCCGGTCTGGTTGAGAGCTTTATATCAAAACTGTTAAATCCTAAATCAGCATAGATGGTGGAGAGCAGAGAAATAAATGATGCGGTTTCACTTTCAATCTGATCTTCTGTACAAAAAATATGTCCGTCATCTTGTGTGAAGCCTCTCACTCGCATTAATCCATGCATAGTTCCAGACGCTTCATATCTGTGGCATGAACCAAACTCCGCTAAGCGAACTGGTAAATCTCTGTAAGATTTCAATCCATGGTTATAAACTTGCACATGACACGGGCAATTCATAGGCTTAAGTGCATTCACTCGCTTTTCATTAGCATGCTCTTCATCAATCTCAGTAATGAACATGTTCTCTCTATACTTATCCCAATGCCCCGATGCCTCCCAAAGCTTTCGATCAACGACTAATGGAGTGTTAATTTCATCGTATCCATTTGCAGCTTGCTTCTTACGCATGTAATTTTGCAGAGCAAGGTAAATAGACCATCCTTTAGGATGCCAAAACACCATGCCAGGTGCCTCTTCTTGAAAATGAAAGAGATCCATTTCTTTAGCTAGTTTTCGATGGTCTCTCTTTCCAGCCTCTTCAAGCAGAGCCAGGTATTTGTTCAGCTCTTTTTCATTTTTCCATGCAGTACCATAAATTCTAGTCAGCATTTCATTATTCGAATCGCCCTTCCAGTAAGCTCCTGAAATTTTTGTAAGCTTAAAAGCACCAACCTTCTCTAAGCTTGGCAAATGCGGTCCTCGGCATAAATCAATAAAGCCTGTGTCGCCCTGATTATAAATTTGAAAATTAGAATCTTGAGTTGAGTCTTCAATAATTTTTACTTTGTAGGGCTCGTCTATCGCAGCAAAGGCTGACATGGCTTCCTCTTTAGAATGAATGGTTTTATTAATTATTGAATTCGAGGCAATTATTTTCTCCATCTCTTTTTCAATTTTAGGTAAATCGTCAATGGACACCGTTTTATCGCTCAAAAAATCATAATAAAAGCCATCGTCAATTGTTGGTCCAATTGCGAGCTTAGCGTTGGGATAAAGGTTTTTAATGGCGCGCGCTAAAACTTGAGCAGCAACAGTGTGTCGCATTATTTCTAGGCCTTCTTTTGAGTCAATGGTAAAAATTGAGATGCTGGAATCTTCAGAAACTGCATCACTCAAGTCTCGCTGCTCTCCATTGACCTCAAAGGCTATAGCAGCCTTGGCAAGCCCAACTCCAATCATGCTGGCAATTTCCAAACCAGTGATTCCAGCTTGCGCTTGCTTTTGAGAGCCATCTGGCAAGGTGATTGTTATTTTTTTGGTCATGTTTTAATCCTTGCGGATATTTTAATGTTTTTCAGTCCAAAGGTATAATGATTCTAGCCTTCTTAGTTAAACGGATATAACAACTCTCTCCTAAGGAGTAGTTCTAGGTTCGATTCCTGGAGAGGGCACCATTACTGTTAGAGGAAATATTTTGCAAAATTCTGTACCTAGATATGCGAGCTCTTCTAAATGGATGTAAATGCACAAAATAGTTGCATAGTAAAAAGCCTATGGCCCCTCTAGGTCCGTGAATACGTTTTTCCCGCAGTCTTAGAGTTTACTCGATTTTATCTTCATCTAAGACGTTTCTTTATCCTGCTAAGCGCAACCGGCGTAACACCGAGATAACGGGCGATATCGTTTTGGGTGAGTTGGTCAATAAGCTCTGGATTTTCGTGCGCGAATTTTTGATAGCGCTCTTCTGCCGAAAGGTTCAGGAATTCATATTCGCGTTGTTCCTTTTTCATCGACAGGACAAGCAAAAAATCGCGCATCTCAAGCGCAATCGCATGCGTCTGATTGGCGGCTTCGTATAAATCAGAAAATGCCACCTTCACGAGCTGACTATCCTCAAGCGCCAAAAGATTAAACGTACAAGCTTCTTTCTTATGCGCGGCAGTTAGGCTCGCGATCATCCCGCCGGGGCGAAGAAAGGATTTAATCGTCTCTTTACCCTCTGGTGATACATAATAGGCCTTGAGCAAGCCTGAACGCACCGCATACAGATTTTCATCATCATCGCCTTGCATGAACACATAATCATGCTTGGCGACTGAGACGGCTTTGCCGTGTTTGCCAATAAAATCAAGATTATTCATTTTTTATTTCAATTTTTTAACCTGGGTTAATTACAAATATTGCGTACCGACATCATAATAAAAATATGAGAGGTACGCTATGAGAATTGAACGTTTTATGAGTTTTAAAGACAAAACTGCTGTGATCACAGGCGGCACATCCGGCATTGGTTATGAGATGGTACGCATCCTTGAGCCATATAACAAGGTTCTGGTTGTGGCGCGGCAAAGCCCTCGGCTTGAAACGTTACAGGCAGAATTTCCATCCATCGATATTTACCCGGCGGATCTTTCAAAGCCACAAGAATACGAGGCGCTGGCAGATCGTATTATCAAAGATCACAGCCATATTGATGTTTTGATCAACAATGCAGCCGTGCAAAATACACCGACCTATTTGTCCGATGAATTCTCATATGACTCTATGATCCCGGAAATCCATTTGAATTTCACATCCGTATGCGCGTTGAGCTATTTGCTGCTTCCGGCTTTGCTCAATGAAAAACGCGAGGCAGTGATTGTCAATATAAATTCGGGCTTGGCGCTTGCACCGAAAACCGGATCGGCCATCTATTGTGCAACAAAAGGCGGAATGAACGTCTTTTCACAAAGTCTTGGCTATCAACTTGAACACACCAATATCCGCGTGATGCAAGCCTTCCTGCCGTTGGTTGAAACACCGATGACGGAGGGGCGCGGTTCAGGGAAAATTTCTGCGCAAAACGCCGCATTCGACATCATCCTAGGCATTGAAAAAGGCGTGAGCGTTGAAAATATCGGCAAGGCCAAAATATTGCGCTTCTTATTGGCTGTCGCGCCGAAATTAGCCCGTAAAATTATGAAAGGAAGTTAAACATGAACACTCTACGCACATTATTTTTATTGGGAGGAATCCTTATGCTTATGACACCATCCCTCGCTCTTGCGAAAGATTTAACCGTCACGGTGACGGATATCGACACATCCCGCCCCGGCCAAATTATGGTCATGTATTACGGTGAGGATGGGTTTCCAAAAGACCATGCCAAAGCGATTTCTATTCAGACGCAAAATGTGAGCGAGAATACAAAGACAATGCGCTTTCAATTTAATATTGATCGTGAATCCTTTGCCTTCAAAATCCTGCATGATGAAGATATGACCGGCGAAGTTGGCAAAAACTGGACAGGGATTATTCCGTCCGAAGGGCTTGGGTTTTCCAATGGCGCAACGCTAGGTTTCGGCCCGCCGTCTTTTGAAAAAGCTGTGCTGCAAACAAATGAAACCGGTGCAGAAATCATTATTCCAATCATTTATCCTTAAGAAAGCGATACAAACATGAAATCACTTCTCAAAATTATGCTCACACTGGCTTTGTTTTTCGCCAGTACCTTTATCATTCTGAAATCAACCGGCATGATCACGGTTGAGAAGATTGAGCTTTGGCTGGAAATGGCAAAAACCGCCAACCCTCTTTATGTCGGCGCGATTATAGCGGGTTTGTTGTTTGCTGACTTGTTTGTCGCCGTACCGACATTGACCGTTATGATTTTGGGTGGGTTTTTCTTAGGGCCAATCTACGGTGCGATCGCAGGAGTTATCGGCCTCTTCGCCGCAGGTACATGTGGCTATGGAATTAGCCGTAAATACGGCGATTACCTGATCAATTTCCTAATCAAAGATTCGGAAAAACGCGCAGAAGCGATTGCGATGTTCCGCGAGCATGGCGCAATTGTCATCCTGCTCTCCCGCGCGACACCCATTTTACCCGAAGTCTCAGCGTGTATGGCGGGTATGACACGCATGCCGTTTAGGAAATTCCTGGCACTCTGGCTTATCAGCGCAGTGCCGGTTGCGGTTATCGCTGCCTATGCCGGATCGATCAGCACATTGGAAGATCCCATGCCCGCCATCCTCACTATTATCGGCCTCAGCGCATTTTTCTGGACAGGCTGGTTCATTTTCAAACGCATACAGAAGAGGAAAGGCTCTCTTAAGCCTGCGCCGAAACTGGATGTATAACCCCCAACCCGAAAACAAGGTTTAACACATGACACATTACACAGCAGCAAGAGGCATAATAATGAATGATAAATATGATAATCACACGCCCGAAGATGCGGCAAGAGGGATAACACGCAAGCAAAAAATAGAGCCTGCTAATACGCAAAAAACAAACTCACGGGCTTTGTTTTTAAAAGAGTGGATGAAACGCCCGAATTGGGGTTTTGCCATGAAAAAATTTGCATTTGCACTTTTTTTATTTCTTTCATCTTATGGTTTCACTGAATCACTAGAGTATGTTGTCGAGCGTAAAGGAAAAGAAATTGGAACCCACTCATTCATTTTTTCACAAAGTGATGGGGGCATGAAGGTTCAAATATCCACAAATATTGTGGTTAAGTTAGGCTTCATTCCTGTTTATAAATTTATTCATGATGGTTTGGAAACTTGGACCAATGGAGTTCTCATAGGATACGATTCAACAACAAATGACAATGGAGCAGACAAATTTTTGAAATTTTATGGTAATTCCATTCATAGCAGCCGGGGCGATTTTCCCACCTTAGGAAATACCTACATCCCTACAAGTCTTTGGAGCATCTCAACCATCAAAGCAACTGAACTTTTGAGTACTCTTGATGGCCGACCTATGAAAGTATCCTTTCAAGCCCTTGGAGAAGAAGATATTTTGACCAAGAGCAGGAAAAAACTTAGAGCAAGGCATTTCTCAATGAAAGGTGATTTAGAAAGAGAGCTTTGGTATGACAATAAAGATAGGTTAGTTCAAGTTAAATTCAAGGGGGGTGATGGATCTACCATTAACTATATCTTAGATGAATAAATAATGCTCCGATGAATATTTTGTTATTGGAAGACTGTCGAGTAAGTTCAAACAAAGAATTAGATTTGTAATATGGGAAGAAAAATTAGTTGAAAGATTGAGTTGGTAATAGAATTTGTATCATCTCATTCCCACTCAATAGTTAATACTGATTTACCAGCAGTATCATAGATGGTCCCAGACATTATCTTCATTCTGAATAAAGATTTACTATTTGATCACCATTTTGAATATTTTTAATATTCTGAAAAAACAAGTCAAATGCTCTCTCTAAGGATAAGAGTGAGTGCGCTGAATCATGAGCCGAAATAAAGCAATTCTTAGCTGTCCAAAGCGAAGAGGAATTCTCAAGGGGCTCATTCTTTATTGTATCCAATGCAGCCGCAGAAATTTCTTCACTATTCAATGCATCTGCAAGGTCAAGCTCATTAATTGCAGTGCCTCGACCTACGTTAATTAACATCGCTGAGTTGTTAAGTTTTTTTAGAACGTCTGCATTTATGACGTCTCTAGTTTGAGCGCTGTCGGGTAAAGCGAGCACCAAGTAATCGGTTAAAGGGAGCAATGCCTCAAACTGATCCAACCCCAAAACCTCGTCAGCATATTCATCATCTACTGGATTACGCTTGATCCCAGTTACCCTCATACCAAAAGCTTTACCTAACTTAGCCACTTGTTTACCAATGCCTCCATACCCCAGAATCACCAAGGTTTTATCTGTAAGCTCACCATCTCCAGCTATTGGAGCCCAGTGCTTAGATTGTTGAAACTCAATGTGCTGATCTATTCTCTTGTTCCATCTTAATATTTGCGAAAAAACATAATGGGCAATTGGAATTGCATAAACGCTACTTGCATTAGCAATTTGAATATTTTCTATTTTTAAAATAGCTTGGAGTATTGGGGAATCCATTCCAGCAAACCCACTTTGAATAAACTTCATTCGCTTGGATAATATCAATAAAGCATCGTGAATTTCTGGGTGATCTCTAGCTGCAAATAAGAATTGATAGCACATAAATAAAGCATCTGATTCAGGAATAGCTTCCCAGGCTGGATCCCGGGAATCTAGAGGATTTAGTGCAATAATCTCCATTGAGGGGTCAAAAGAAAGTAGCTCAGACCTGTATAACTTATTATTATCTTCAGATATTACGATTCTCATGAGCCATCCTTTAATACATATTTCATAACTTTTCCGGCAGCATTGGTAGGCAAGTCTTTGGTAAACTCTATTTCTCTTGGGACCTTGTAATTAGCCATGTTCTCTTTGCACCAGTGCATAAGTGTCTTAGCGTTCAAAGTTTGACTAGGTTTTAAAACAATAAAGGCTTTAGCAACCTCTCCCATTCTATCATCGTCAATACCTATAACCGCTGCTTGAGAAATTGCAGGATGATCGCAAAGGATATTTTCTATTTCAGCGGGGTATGCATTAAAGCCTCCAACAATAAACATATCTTTGCTTCGATCTGTTATTTTGATATAGCCGCGTTCATCCAGTATTCCTATATCGCCTGTATGCAACCAACCCGATGCATCTATAGCTTCATTGGTGGCCTCTGGATTGTTAAAGTAACCGCTGGTCACGTTGTATCCTCTGACAAGAATTTCACCTGGACTTCCTGCCAAAACTTCCTCTCCATTGGAATCTATACATTTAACCTCAACCCCAGCAATAGCACAGCCAGAAGTTGTTGCGATGGTTTCATAATCATCATCAGGAGTACACATAGTGACAACGCCTGTGCTTTCGGTCAGCCCATAGGCGGTGATAACTGTTTCAAAACCTAGTTGCTCTTTCATGTCTTTGATCAATTGAACCGGAATGGAAGCTGCTCCAGTGACCCCAAGCCTCAAAGAGGAAATATCTACGTGGCCAAGCTTTTCGCTTGTAAGGATAGATTGATACAAGGTGGGAGGGCCTGGCAGCATCGAAATCTTTTTCTCATGAATCATGTCAATAATTTTATCTGCATCAAATACTGCACAAGGATAAGCCGTCGCTCCCCTCATAATTGAAGCAAGCCAGCCAGCTTTATAACCAAAGGTATGAAAAAAGGGATTAACTATTAAATATTTATCATCTTGGTTCAACCCTATATATTTTGACCAGTAATCAAAAACTTTAATATTCTGACCATGAGTTGAAATGACTCCTTTGGGCTTGCCGGTCGTGCCAGAGGTAAAAATAATATCTGCAAGGTCTTCTTCATTCACGGATGGAAGATCAATTTTTAAGGAAGAATGCATTAACGAAGAAAGATGAGAGACATCTGAAGATTTATTCTCATCCAAGGCAATTCGATGCTCTAAAAATGGGAGGTCCTCATGAGACAGAAGGTTGAAATAATTTAAGCCAAGGAATTCATTCATGCTAAAAAGAATTTTTGCTTGGGAGTTATTGAGGATGTATGCAGCTTCCTTGCCTTTCATCCGGGTATTGATAGGAACAACTACTCCACCTGCTTTCTGCGTGCCAATAGCAGCTAACACCCATGCATTAATATTCGGGGCCCAAATTGCTACTCTATCGCCCTTGCCAATACCTATATTGATTAAATTTTTTGCGATCTGGGTTGATTGAGTGTCTAAATCTTCAAATGTGAGCACGCTATACTCTGAAACTAAGGCTTCTCTTCGTCCATGCTTCAAAGCCTGCCGTTTGATCAGCTCCGGAATTGTCAGATTTGATGCTGTATTCAATCTAAGATCCTTGCCCAGCGATAATCATATTTATAATATTTTAAACCAATGGACGATTCAAAAAACCTTACGCCTGGCAACGAGGAAATGTCCTCATAGAGAACTCTGGAAAGTTTGGTAATATCTTCCGCAAGAATAAATGCCATCAAATCATGGCGACCTATTAAGGTTGAAACAAATCTTACTTCCTTCATTTTTGATAGGGATTTAGCAATTGAATCTTTTGATCGAGTTTCAACATCTAGGCCTACAAATGCTACTGCGGGATTATCCATCCTGTTGATATTATTAATCACAGCAATTTTAATAATTTTATTCTGAATTAGTTTCTGAATTCTGTTTCGCACAGTACCTTCGGTCACGCCAATGGCTTTTGCCATTTGGTTGTTTGACATTCTGGCATCAGCGCCGAGGAGTTGAATAATCTGTTTATCTGTCAGATCAAGCTTCATTTGCAAAGGGAGTCCAATCGGTTTCAAATTTATAAACATTTGATGCAATTGCTGGCGCGATGCTTTTTATACCAGGGATTGCTGGCAACGTTTGATCTAAAAATATTTTAGTTTCTTGAAGCGTTTGTGTGGCGCAAAGGATCTCAAGATCTTGAATTCCGCTAACGACATTTACGCTAAATACTTCATTTAAACGAGAAAGAATATCAGCAACCTCCTCTAGCTTTTCGCCATGGACTCTTATTCCAATCGGCAAAAGGTAATCAAAACCACATTTCTCAAAGTCTGCAATGGCAATAATTTTACAGAAACCGCCCTCGATAATTTTAGTGAGTCTTTTGCTAACGGTGACTTCGTTTACCGAGAGTTGTTCAGCAATATATTTTGCAGGCGCACGTCCATCGCTCTCTAAGATTTTAAGTATTTTATGATCTAAATCATCGAGGGAAACTTTCACTGGAGGAAATATTAAAGAATTATGAGGGTTAGAATTCTCTTTTTTCTAAATCTAGACCAGCAGGGATATCTTCTCTGTTCACCAGAAACTGGCCATACCATTTACGTAATTTATGTAAAGGGCCGTCTCCATCGCAAACCACTGGATCTGGAATATAGATTTTATTCTCCCAAATTTGAACATCCTGGCCAAATGCAAAGTTATTAGCATCAACATATCCCTGAATAAATGCAGCCTCATCTTCGGCAGACATTCCAGGTACCTTTTTTACCATGACTCCAAAGTTAATTTGAAAGGAAGTCAGAGTTAAGGGTATGTGTGTAACAGCAAGTCTACTTTCAACTTTCTGACCATCATAAATGGCGCTCATGTAAGTTGTCATATAGGCCGGCCCCTCATAAGTTGCCTGAGAAAATAGATCTCTTCCAAGAATCGGGCTATCCGCTGTCATTTCTTGGGTGTATGTATGATCTTTTGCTTCATTCCAAAAGCCTTCAAATGGCGCCTGATGCACTGGACCAAAGTGGCCTTTATCAGCCATATTATCAATTAACTCTCTACAGTTATTTTTAACTAAAAAGCTTGCCATGCTGTACTCAGACCAATCATCTGAGTAACATTCTTCAATTTTTTTAGGTAAAAAATCTGGGGCTTGACCCTCAGCATCATGCCACACCATAACCATTTGATTAATCTCTAGTATTGGCCATGGCTCTTGATCGCCAAGATCGAGGCTGATGGAGTTATCCTCTAACCTTTGCACTTGAAGCTTTCTATTAAATCCGTAGATTGTTTTTATCTCTCCAACTAAAAAATCTCGCTGGTGACCCAGGACAAACCATCCTCTAGGAAATCTATCTGGTAAATCGCTCATTTTTTTCTCCAATTTTTTTACTCAAACCTCTGTCCATTAGGCTCTGCAGGCTTAGCATCTTTGTCAAACCAAGCATATATCATGCCATCAATCTCATCTATCTCCCAAGAGCGTGTGACCGCCTTGGTGGGAATATTTTTAGCGTAAGGAATCTCATCACAGTGACCGTCTCCTGCCCAGCGCCATGAATGAAATGGGCATCTAATGCTATTGCCATCCACTTCGCCGCAAGCAAGCGAAGCGCCCATGTGTTTGCAGTAAAGATCTAAGCCTCTGAGAGTAGAGTCTTCACCTCTCCACACAACTATTTGCGTTGGAAAACTCTCAACCTGCAGAGCTTGTTTAATTTTAATTTGACTACTATCTGCAATTTTATACCAGCCAGATGCTAGATTGCTCTCACTTATATTTCTTTGCTCGGGCAACTCGGGCGCTATTAGCTCCTGATCAGTCAAAATATTCTCCCTATATTTAATTGTCTTATATTAACTATTATATAAATGCAGCAATTAATCAACGAGTATCAGGTCGATTTGTTTTGTCAATTCTATCTCCAGAATACATAACTCAAACTATAGATGCGACGATTTTCTCAGCTGCAATTAGTTGATTGAGGTCCTTGGACGTTGGAACTAACAAGACATCTGTTGCTCCGGCTGCCTTGATCTCAAGTAAAAATTCTTTTAAATCTCTTTCTGTGCCAGCTAATCCTGCTGTTTTGGAGAGCTCGGATGCTAAATCTTCTCCCATCCAGCCTAGGTATCGTTTGAGATGGATTTGAATATCTTGCCTGGCAGTTGCTTCGAGGCCAAACCAAAAACTTGTTACCAATCTTGGTGCTCTATTGGATGCGGCGAACGCTGTGATTACTCGCTGAAAAGAATCTTTAATTTCTTCTATATCTGCATTAAATGAAAAACCTGCTAGGCCATCTGCAAAATCTGCGGCCATGGACATAGCCTTGGGGCCAACTGCGCCAGCAAGAATTTCGGGACCATTGCTAGAAAAAAGCTCAGGACCTAATTCTGGATGTAGCTCTTGAGACCAGATCGATTGCATAATCTTCACTTTTTCAGCTAATAAAGCCCATCTTCTTTGGGACCAATCAGCTCCAATAGCCTGATAGTCCTCTTCTCGACCACCCACTCCAACACCCAAAGTAAAGCGACCTTCCGAAAGCATATCAATGGTTGCAAATTGCTTCGCGCTCAAGACGGGATCATGCATTGTTAGAACGGAAATAGTAGCAATGATTTCTACCCGGGTTGTCCAGGCTGCTACAGCACTTAAAGTGGAAATGAACTCTGGATTTGAAAAAAGAACTCTTTCTCCAAGCGCTATATGAGACCAAGGCCCTGAATCAATCTGCTTGGTCCAAGCCTCAAGATCCTGGCGAGTTAGCCCTGGCTCCATGACCGGAAGGGTCATGCCTATTTTCATAAATTAGCTTTCTTTTTTAAAAGATCTAAAGCCACATCAACAATCATGTCTTCTTGACCCCCAACCATTTTTCTTTTGCCTAGTTCCACTAGAATGTCTCGAGTATCTAGTTCATAGAGTTCAGCAGCAGATTCAGCGTGACGTAAAAAGGATGAATATACTCCCGCATAACCAAGAGTTAAAGTTTCTCTATCCACCCTAACCGGTCTGTCCTGTAGAGGCCTTACAAGCTCTTCTGCAGCATCCATTAATTTAAATAAATCAGTTCCGTGAGACCAGCCCAATCGATCAATCGCAGCTATGAAAACCTCTAAAGGTGCATTTCCTGCTCCAGCCCCCATCCCTGCTAAACTCGCATCAATCCGATCCGCACCATTTTCAACAGCGATAATGGAATTTGCGACACCTAGGGATAGATTATGGTGAGCATGCATTCCTGTTTGGGTTTCTGGATTTAACTCACCTTTAAATGCTTGAAAGCGCTCAGCTACATCCTGCATACTCAGCGCACCACCAGAATCAACAACATAAACGCACTGCGCTCCATAAGACTCCATAAGCTTAGCTTGAGCTGCTAAGTTTGATGGCGTTGTCATATGCGACATCATTAAAAATCCAATAGTATCCATTCCTAACTCTCTTGCAAACTCAATGTGCTGCCTGGAAACATCTGCTTCTGTGCAATGAGTTGCCACTCGAACTGATCGAACGCCTAAATCCCATGCCCATTTTAAATCTTCTTTGATCGCAATGCCTGGAAGTATTAGCGTGGTAAGTTTTGCATGCTTAAGATTATCCGCAACTGCAGCGATCCATTCCTGATCTGTGTGTGCGCCAAAACCATAATTAAATGAAGAGCCAGATAACCCATCTCCATGAGCAACCTCAATAGCATCAACTTTTGCATCGTCTAATGCTTTGGCTATCTCCACCACGTGATCTAGACCATATTGATGGCGAATAGCATGCATGCCATCTCTTAAAGTTACATCCTGTATATATATTTTTTTTGTCATGAGTTTAATTTTATTAATTCTTCAGCCGTTCCCATTGCAGCAGACGTCATGATGTCCAAATTACCAGCATACTTGGGTAGGTAATGGCCTGCGCCCTCTACTTCAAGAAAAATTGATGCTTTCAGGCCCTCAAATTCTCCATATCCCGGAATCGAGCAAAGGTTATTGGATCCAAAGCGCTCAAACTGTACCTCTTGTTTTAAACGATATCCTGGAACATAGTTTTGCACTTTAGCAACCATCATCTCAACGCTCTCTTTCACTAATTGCTGGTCAACTGGATCGCATAATGTAAAGACTGTATTTCTCATCAACAAAGGTGGGTCAGCTGGATTAAGCACAATAATTGCTTTGGCCCGATCTGCTCCTCCAACTTTCTCCAAGCCAAGGGCTGTGGTTTGAGTAAATTCATCTATGTTCGCTCTGGTTCCAGGGCCTGCAGACTTTGATGAGACTGAGGAAACGATTTCAGCATACCGGACACTAGAGATTTGATTGACTGCAGCCACCATGGGAATAGTTGCTTGGCCGCCACAAGTGACCATGTTGACGTTTTTTTCTTGGAGGTGCTCAGGGAGGTTAACTACGGGCACGCAATATGGTCCTATAGCCGCTGGTGTTAAATCAATCATTTGCTTTCCGTCTTTTGAGATTAATTCATGGTGGGCTTTATGAGCTCCAGCGGAAGTGGCATCAAAAAATATTTGAGTATCATTGTACTCAGGCATTTCCATAAAGCCTTGCAAGCCTTCTGAGGAAATAGGAATATTTAGAGATTGAGCCATAGCTAGGCCTTCAGATTCAGGGTCAATACCAATAACACCTGTGAGGTTGAGAACTTCAGATGTATTTACAATCTTCAGCATGAGATCAGTTCCAATATTCCCAGAACCTATAATTGCGCAGTTAGTTTTTATCATAATTAAATAAAATTGATCTCGCAGGTCCCAACACCTTTGAGTTCCATTAAAAATTTATCTCCGGGAACTGCTGGCTCCAAAGGTACCAAAGAACCAGATAAAATAATTTCATTTTTCAGCAAAGGAATGTCGTATTCACCCAAAGTGTTTGCCAGCCATGCAACTGCTTCTGCAGGATGACCTTGAACTGCAGAACCAACCCCTGACGATAGGAACTCTCCATTCTTATGCACCTCGACCTCCAAGGTATTCATAGAAAACTTGTCAGGGGGGCACTCGCCCTCACCTAAGACAAATATTCCACAAGAGGCATTGTCAGCCACGGTATCTTGAATTTTAATGTTCCAGTCAAGAATGCGGGAATCAACGATCTCAAAACAAGGCAAGATTTTAGCAGTTGCTTGGATCACATCTTCTTTAGTGATTCCAGGACCATGCAAATCATCTTTTAAAATAAATGCTATTTCTGCTTCGGCGCGAGGTTGAATTAATGAGCCTTGTATAGAGAAGTCTGATTTATTTAAAACCTGCATAGTATTAGTCAAAAAACCAAAATCTGGCTGGTTAACTCCGAGCATCTCCTGAACCACCGAGCTTGTTACACCAATTTTTTTGCCCACAATTTTTTCGCCCTGCTCTTCACGGAGCGATAAGAATTTGCGGGAAATTTGATATGCATCGTTAATATTAATTTCAGGAAATTTATCTGTTAAAGGTGCAATCGTTTGCTGATTTCTTAGCGCTAAAAATAGCTCAGCCGCGATGTCATTGATCGTATTTAAGTTCATTATCTAGTTCTTTAAAAAATTAATACAAGCGGAATTAAAAACCTCTTCTTGCTCTATCATGACCCAATGACCGCACTGACTGAATAGCATGACTTGGGCATTGGGACAATGCTCGCCTATTTTCATAGCACCAGATACAGGGATAAATTGATCGTTCATGCCCCAAAATGCTAATACCGGCTGATGCAGAAGATGTAATTGCTCTTCCATGTTTGGAATTGCCATGGTTGCCAAGACTTGAGAGTTCATAAGGGGCAAAATCTCCATTCTTTCTTGAACCATCTCGTCGGTAACGATGGAAGCGTCATAGGGAAATAAAGCCAAAAGCCCCTCAATCTTTTCTTGGTTCATGTCACCGCCTAAAAAATCAGACATTAATTTTTTTATTCCTGGCATCTCATTGTACATTTCTCGATCTTCAACTCCCCCGGGTGCCATCAATATGAGCTTTTGCACACGCTCCACATGATTTAATCCAAGACCTATAGAGAGAGCCCCGCCTAAACTATTGCCAATTAAAGAGAACTTGTGAACATCCAAGATATCTAATAGTTCTATGATTTTTTGATTGAAGTAATCCATTGAATAGACAACATTATCCGGCTTACTAGAAAAGCCATACCCAGGTAAATCAGGCAAGATCACTCTAAAGCCTGCATTTTTTAGAGCAATAAAGTTTTTTTTAAAATTGGTATATCCAGATGCCCCTGTTCCACTGCCATGGAGCAGCACCACAACCTCGCCTTCACCTTCATCGTAATAATGAAAGCGAAAACCATCTTGAACATCAATATATTGGCCTTCTGGGATCATAAAATTAAATCTTTGTGAGGGTTATGGGCAGCCCATCAATAGGCCTAGGCAAATGAACATGCATGAATGCTGGATCATAGTCAGGACGAAGAGTGACCTTGTAATTTTTTAATAATCTAAATAAGTACAATTTGGCATTCATTAACGCGAAATGCATGCCTATGCATTTGTGTGCACCGCCACCAAATGGAACATAATTAAATCCATGTCTTTTATGCTCCGACCTTTCAGGAGAAAATCTCATAGGATCAAACTCCAAGGGATTGGACCACCATTCTTCCATTCGATGAGTAAATGGTGGGCTAAGCATGATCATAGTATTTGCAGGAATATCATAACCATGAACATGGACATCTCGCGTAGTTCTTCGATTCAAGATCATTACGGAAGGATAGAATCTTAATGTTTCTTGAAAAACATATTCCGTTAATGTCATCTCAGATAAATCCTCAAAAGTTGGCATCTCATTGTTAATATTAAAAATTTCATTTCTAACTTTATCTTGCCATTCTGGATTTTTGCCAAGGTAGTAAAGAATATTAGTTAAAGCGCTTGTTGTGGTATCAAATGCAGCAAATAATAAAAATGCCATGTGGCCATCAATATCTGCATCATCAAGGTATTCACCATCCTCATCTTGTGCATTGCAATAACGAGTAAACATATCCTCAGCATCAGAACCCCTGCGAAGTGGAATATTTGTTTTAAAAAATTGTCTAAGCTCCTCTCTTGCTTTCAGTGATTTGCTAAAGGTTGTAAATGGAATGTTATAGGGCAAAGGAGTGATTAAGCCTTTGTTAATTGTTTCAAAAATATAATTTAATCTCTGAGCCTCTGGGCTCTTCTCATCTAGGCCTATGAATACTCTTGCAGCAACATCCATGAGCGTTTCTTGAATAGCATCGTAAAAAATAAACTCTTCGTTAACAGGCATTGCTTGAATTCTTCTTTCTTGAATGGGATTGAGCATCTCCACATACGATTTCAATGCCTCTGTTTTAAAAGCCGGCTGAGAGGCTCGTCTTGTTCTCTTATGCTGCTTGTCATCCCTGATAAGCATGCCCTCAGGATATAAGGTGCCTAAAGAGCTTCCATATCCGCCTGCAGAGCTAAAATTACCTTTGGGATCAAAGAGCGCTGCCTCATTAAACTCTGGTCCTAAGCACATCAAGATTCTTTGATTTTTTACCATATCTAAGCGCGAAACAGGGCCAAATCTTTCATAATGGTCAGTGCAAAAACCAACCGTATCCTTAACCAAATCAATGGTCTTGCCTAAAAATGGTAACCCGTATTCTCCTGGGAATTGAGAGAGATCTCGATTATCTGGTGCTAATTTAATCTTTGACATGGTGCTACCTTACTATGAATTCTTACTTAATAGTTTCCACCAGTAATTTGGGAAAAACCTTCGAATTCTAGTTGCATACAACGCATCGGAGGTCGGAAAACAAATAACTTTATTAGTCAATAAATCTCTTTCTATGGCTGTGACCACTTCTTCTGGATCATTGAGAGCCCCTTTGTTTCTTGCCTTGCTAATAGAGCTCGGGGCGTCAGTCTCATCAACAAATCTCATTAATGGGGTATCTGTCATAGCTGGGCAAACCAGTAAAACTCGAATAGCTGTATCTTCTAATTCTTTAGCTAAAATTTCTCCAAACATATTTACTGCAGCTTTAGAGGCACTATAAGCAGCCATATTTTCAACCGGGCATGTGCCTGCAATAGAGCCAAAAAGTATAATTTGTCCCTCGTTTCTCTCCATCATTTCAGGGAGAACACTTGTAACAATATTAACCGTGCCTTCGTAATTAATTCTCATGAGCATGTTAATAGAGTCAGCGGATAAGTCTGACACTTTGCCCATTGGCATAATAGCGCCTGCATTTGTCACGCGATCTATGGGACCTAGCTCACTTTGCACTTGTTGAACCATGGCTTTAACTGCTGAAGTGTCTGACAGATCGCACGGAAAAATAGAAATATTATTAGATTCTTGTTTAAGGTCATGCAGCGCGCTTTCATTAACATCAACTGCGGCAACATGCACACCGTCAGCGGCCAATCGTTTGGCTGAAATTCTTCCCATGCCACTTGCGGCACCGGTTACCAATGCAATTTTTATATCTGTCAAAATATATCCCCTATGATTTATTGTCTTTTATCATTCTATAACGACTTGTTGGAATTACTTCAATCTTTTGAAAATCAATAAAACTACTACAACTACTCATCATTAATTCGGTATTTTTTAGGAGCAGCTCAGCGTTGTTTTCTGCATTATAAAAAATAGATGGATTGGACATAGCCTCAGATGGAAAACACTCCTCGATCACAGCTATAAAGTTTGGAGAATCTTTTTGCAGCGGTCTAACAACAGTATTCTGCACATAGGTAAAATTTGATTGCGTCTCAATGGCAATTTTAGTGTGATGATGAGTCCAGTGATCAAACCAATCAAAGTCACTCATATCAAGAGGTTTTTCTAAAAAAACGACTTGGGAAAATCCATCGCTTCTTTTGCCTTGATGATCCTTGCTATCATCCTGAAGAATAATCGACTCACTAACAATAAAACCTTCAACCTTTGAAGTTAAATGCTTAAGGATAGAAATAATGTTTTCAGAATAGTACTGGCTGACCACTTTAATAAAAACTATTGCATCAGGGTTTTTAGAATAATTTGTTTGAGCTAGCGCTGCTGCTGCATCGACATCCTCATCTGCAATGTTGACTTGCAAATCACTGACTAAAGATTCTAAAGTTTCTGGTAAATCAACAAGCAGAGATTGTTTAAATTTTTCTAACGACTCAGATTCTCTTCTCCAAAGTTTAAAAACAATCTTTTCCATTTACGCTCTCTGAGAAGAAACTGAAATGACTTCACCGGTCATATAAGAAGACAGGTCTGAGGCTAAAAATAAAATTACATTTGCCACTTCCCATGGTTCAGCGCCTCTTCCATAGGCTTCTTGTGAGGATAGACTGTCAATAAGCTCTAAAGAGCTCGTCTTAGCAAGATGGGGATTCATCGCAAGGCTTGGCGCTACAGCATTAATTCGTATTCCATGCTCAACAGTCTCCATGGCAACACATCTAGTTAAAGCCATTACACCAGCTTTAGCAGCAGCATAATGAGATTGACCTGCTTGCGCTCGCCACCCTAAAACAGAAGCATTGTTCACGATAATGCCTTGGGTCTCTTTTAAAATAGGGATAGCCGCTCGCATCATCTTCATTGCACCATTGAGGGTTACATCCATGACTAAATTCCAAGCATCATTGCTCATGGTTTCTAGCGACGACTCGCCACCCAAACCTGCATTATTAATAACTCCATCCAAATGAGAAAAACGCTCAAGTGCATGCTTGAACATCGCATCAATATCTTCGTCGGAGGTAACATTGCAAAGACAGCCATCAACCTCTCCTAATTTTAAACTCCGAAGGCTTTCAATCGCTTGATCTAACCTGCCCTGATGCACATCAGAAATAAAAACATTTGCACCTTCTTCTAAAAATCTTTTTGCAGTTGAGAATCCGATGCCAGCACCAGCTGAAGCAGTCAATAAGATGTTTTTACCAACAAAGAGATTGCGGCCCTCAGGGTATTTTGGATTCATTAAATTATTCATGAGCAGTTCTCTAAAATAGTAACATTTGCCTGACCGCCACCCTCACACATTGTCTGCAAGCCATAACGAATGTTGTCTCTTTTCATCGAGTGAATCATGGTGGTCATAAGCCTAGCTCCGGTAGCGCCCAGGGGATGCCCAAGAGCTATCGCCCCGCCGTTCACATTAATTTGATCCATAGGATATTGCATTTCTTTTTGCCATGCCATCGCAACAGATGCGAAAGCTTCATTGATTTCTACTATGCCAATATCATTGAGGCTGATCCCTGATTTTTTAATTGCATACTCTGTCGCAGGCATGGGAGCTGTGAGCATCCAGATTGGATCATCTGCTCTAACGCTAATATGAGCAACGCGAGCTAAGGGAGTGAGGTTATGCTCCTTAAGAATTTTTTCAGACACTATGAGGATTGCAGAGGAGGCATCAGCATTTTGTGAGGAGATTGCAGCAGTAATATCATGTCCTTCAATAATAGGATTGAGTGATGCCATTTTCTCCAATGATGTCTCAGCTCTGGGGGTTTCATCAGTATGGAAATCGCCAATTGGAACAATTTCATCTGCAAAATGATTGGCCTTGATTGCTCGCATGGCTTTTTGATGGCTGTCAAAGGCAAAGCTCTCCATCTCTGCTCTAGAAATTTTCCACTTTTCTGCAATCATTTGCGCAGAATTAAACTGGCTAACTTCCTGTGTTCCATAACGCTTGACCCATCCGATAGAGCCAGAAAAGGGGTCATCAAAGCCCAGAGCTTGGCCAGCCAACATGGCATAAGAAATAGGGATCATGTTCATGTTTTGGACCCCGCCTGCAATCACAACATCAGCCGTGCCAGACATGATGGCTTGAGTGGCAAAATGCACGGCTTGTTGAGAGGAGCCACATTGACGATCAACGGTAGTCCCTGGAACATGCTCCGGAAGTCCTGCTGCTAGCCAACAAGTTCTTGCTATATCCCCTGCTTGAGGCCCAACAGTATCAACGCACCCAAAAATAACATCCTCAACTAAACCCGGATCTAGATTGATTTTATCAAACGTAGCCGAAAGAATAGCGGCGCCTAGATCGGCGGGGTGCATATTGGACAAAGAACCTTTCTTCTTTCCAATTGGGGTCCTTAAGGCGCTAACAATATAGGCATCTTGCATATTTAATTCCTCTAAAAAGTGTATAGAACGCCAAGCTCATCTTTTGATGACTTGAGTGTATTAAAAATAATATCTTGTTGTTTGTCTTCATTGCCCCAGCAAGCCATTAAAGACCAAGCT
Organism: Proteobacteria bacterium UBA3413; assembly: GCA_002358345.1. Classification (GTDB taxonomy): domain Bacteria; phylum Pseudomonadota; class Gammaproteobacteria; order Magnimaribacterales; family D2472; genus D2472. The sequence goes on from DEOR01000044.1 coordinate 62,527, forward strand.
TTTCGCATAAAAATATGAAGATCCATCTCCCACGTGTATCCCATGGCACCATGAACCTGAATGCTATTCTTACAGGCAAGCTCTGCAGCTCTAGAACTCATATACTTTGCGTGAGCACAATGCAAAGCAGATTTAGGATTATTGTCTGCCAAAGAATAGGCTGCGCGATAAACTGCTGGCCTAGCAAACTCTATTGCTACAGCAACATCAGCCAGCATATGCTTCACTGCTTGAAACGAGCCAATAGGCTTACCAAATTGAGTTCTATCAAGAGCATAAGCTGAGCTTAGATCAATCATCTTTTGTGATAATCCAACCAAAAAAGCCGCAGTCATAAGAGCACCCCTTGATGACACAGCAGAATTTAATATTTCAAAATTTTCAGTTGATGAGATGGAGTGATTGATAGATTTAATCTTAGCTAACTCCCTAGAGGGGTCGTTTGAGGCAACCTCTTCGAACTCTAAGTCATGTCTTGCAACAAACTGATAAGAGTCTTCTTCGAATAATAGGAGTCCAGCAGATTCATTTAAGAATAATGGATTGGGTGCTAAAGGATGTGACACTGAAATATACGAAGCACCGGACATGTGATGTTCTTGAATTTTTTTCTGCATTTCAGCAGGCAGGAGATCCAAAAGATCATTGATTAGAAAAGTTTGTTCAGCTACAGGTTCTGGGAGCCCCACGTAACCCATCTCCTCCACCATTAAGGCCAGCGCCACCTGATCCATCCCAAGACCACCATACTCTTCTGATAAATTTGAACTCAATACGCCTAACTCCTCCAAACCCTTCCATCTATTTTGATTGAAAGATTTTTTTTCAGCCCAGCCGCTTCTTATGGATGCGGGTGTACATTCATCCTTTAAAAAAGCCTTGATGGCATCTTTAAATTGTATGTGCTCTTCAGTGAAAATAAAGTTCATGACTTACTTAGGTAGCCCCAATAATCTTTCTGCAATAATATTTTTTTGAATCTCGTTGGTGCCTGCATAAATTGGCCCTGCATAAGAAAACATAAAGCCTTTAATCCATGCTGCAGCATCATGCTTTGAGTCTTGTGATAATTCAGCACTGGCTCCAAGTATCTTCAGTGCTGTTTGATGCATCATATGATCTAACTCTGACCAAAAAATTTTACCTAAACTAGACTCTGAACCGATAGATCCACCTGCAAGCATTTTCGATGCAGTGTGATAGATACTTAGTGCATAAGATTCTGATTGTGCCCATGCTTCAACAATCTTGGCTTGCATGACAGGCGAGCAATCTCTCTCATTGTCCAAATAAAGCTGTAATAACTTAGCTGCTGTCTGTTGAAAGCGCGCAGGACTTCTTAGCATCAACCCTCTTTCAAAACCTGCTGTTGCCATTGCAATTTTCCACCCTTCCCCATCCCCGCCTAGAAGATTCTCTACCGGCACTTTCACATCATCAAAATATATTTCTGCAAAGCCCGGCTCACCATCTAGCTGAGCAATGGGCCTAACGGTTATGCCTGGAAGGTCTAATGGAACAAGAATAAATGATAGACCTCTATGTCTTTCTGAATCAAGATCTGTTCTAAACAAGCCAAAAGTCCAATCCGCGTAGGCTGCGCGTGATGACCAAGTTTTTTGGCCGTTAATAGTGTAAAAACCATCTGTCAAAACAGCCGTTGTGCGAATAGCTGCCATGTCGCTTCCCGCTCCTGGTTCCGACCATCCCTGAGCCCATATATGATCACCAGTTGCCATGGCATTTAAAAATTTGGATTTCTGCTCATGAGTACCAAACTCCATCAAGGTAGGGCCAAGAAGAAAGACTCCATTTTGATTCACTCTCAAGGGTGCTTCTGCTCGATAGTATTCTTCTTCAAAAATTAACCACTCAATTAAATCTAGGCCTCTTCCACCATATTCTTTTGGCCAAGTCACCATGGACCAGTTACCAGAATTCAGTTTTTTTTCCCATTCTCTATGTTGCTCAAAACCCTCCTTGGTGTCTAAAGACGCAAGAGTTTTACTGGGAACATTCTGCTCAAGCCATGAGCGAATCTCTAACCTAAAAGCATCTTGCTCTGAAGTAAAATTAATCTTCATCGTTAAAATTAGCGTCTCTTTTTTCTACAAAAGCATCTCGCGCTTCTTGAGAATCTTTTGATTTATAAAGCTCCAAGGTAAAGTTTTGTTCAGATTTATAATGTTCGTCAACATCGCCATGCTCAATTTGATTTAAAGCTTTTTTGGCAAGTTTCATAGCTATTGGGCTCTTAGAAGCCATATCTTTAGCAATCTCCAAAGCGGCTTGATGCAAGGATTCTATGTTTGAATGTAGTGACTCGATGGAGCCATATTCAAATGCTCTTTTAGCTGTAATAGGTTTTCCAGTAAACATCATTTTTCGAACAGCCTGCAAAGGAAATAGTCTACTCAAATGTGCTCCTCCACCAAGTGCTCCACGATCAATTTCAGGCAATCCAAAATATGAATCTTCAGTGGCAAGAACTACATCCGAGGCTCCTGCGAGCAAAATTCCTCCACCCAATACGAACCCATGGCAGGCAGAGATTACAGGGACATTGCAAACATGAATGGCTCTTGATGTTTTCCAGCAGCCATCATTTACATCTATAATTTTTGTAGAGTCCTCTTGCAGCTCTTTAATATCCACTCCAGCACAAAAGCCTTTGCCTTTAGCAGAAATCACAATAACTCTCACCTCATCGTTGTGCGAAAGATGATCAATGTTTTTGGCTAAGTCTAGCCATTCTGTTGAATTCAAGGCATTTACCGGAGGGCAATCTAAAACAATCTCAGCAATGCCATTTGAAATAAATGTGTCAACACTCATGATTTCTCTCCTTCAATCTTTTTAAAATTAGTGGCAGCAACATTAAATTCTCTCATAATTTGCTGAATGAGCTCATTGCAAGTGGGTAAATTGGTAAGAATTCCAGCAACCTGACCTGATGGCATTGCACCTTCATTTGGTGAGCCGTCGACCATGGCTTTTTGTATAATCGCCGGGCTATTTGCTGACATGATTGATTGCGAGATCGTTAGATCATCTCCCTTCAACATGGCAAAAAATGACCTCATTATATCTCCATAAGATGCCTTGGTGAGTTGCTTGTATTTCCAAGCTGAAGTGACCGACATCACGAATAAAGAAAAAGGGTTTGAGCGATCAATCTTTTGAATGTAGTCATTAAAAATTAAGCGGTGCGGTAATCCATCAAATTTTTTGGTAACCTTAATATCTTCCACGCCAGCTGATATATATGCTTCTTTGGTTTTAGCGGGAACTGGGCTTTCTTGAGTCATCATAAATCTTGTGCCCATGGCAATACCACTTGCACCCCAAGCTAAAGATGCAGCTAAACCGAAGCCATCTCTAAAGCCACCTGCTGCGACCACTGGTATTTGTACGTTTTCAAGAACTGAGCTTAAAAGAAGAGTTGTTGGAGTAGAACCAGTATGCCCTCCTCCCTCTGAACCTTGAATCACCAACACATCAGCACCAAGTTGCTCAGCTTTCACTGCATGCTTGAGAGCTCCAACAGTTGGCATACATACAATGCCCTGCTCTTTAAATGCTTTGATGTAGTCAGGGATTGGGGATCGAGAGTAGCTTACCGCCTTGATTTTTCGATCAAGAACCGCTTGAACAATTTGATCGGCCCCAGGTTGGAACATATGAAAGTTCACACCAAAGGGCTTGTCTGTAAGGCTTAAAGTTTCATCAATCATCTCAATGGCCTCTTCTGGGCCGGCCGTTGCTAGCGCTAAAAACCCAAAGGCCCCAGCGTTAGATGAGGCTGCTACCAATGCAGGCATGGCCACCCAACCCATAGCAGTTTGAATAATTGGATATTCACAACCCAGGATGCTGGTTAACTTATTAATGATTCTTCTCTTGAGTTAGCGCTGTTTCTTTGGAACAGCTTTTTTCGATACAGGTTTTTTTGGTGCGGATTTCTTTGTATTTGTCTTTTGAGATTTGGCCATCTTCTTGGCATCAAAACCAGACAAAATATTTCCTGTGGTCAGATCATTGTGAGCATGGGAAAAATGATGCCATGCAAATGCTGCTTCCATTCCATTACGTTTGCCTTGTAAATCTTCAACATGATTGATGGCTTGCTTCGTTAATGCCAAACCCATTCTAGGCATTTGAGAAATTTTGCCTGCCATCTCCATAACAGCTGATTCAAGATCTTCAGAAGGAACAACTTTATTGACCATCCCCATCTCATAGCCTCTTGCAGCTGACATGCGTTCACCCAAAAATAAAAATTCCTTGGCAATTCTTGGATTGAGCTCGTATGGATGCGCAAAATACTCAACACCAGGAATGCCCATGCGGACCACAGGATCAGCAAAAAAAGCATCTTCCGATGCAACGATGAGATCGCACACCCAAGCCAGCATGCAGCCACCAGCCACACATGCGCCATGAACCATTGCGATGGTAGGCTTTGGAATATCTCTCCATCTCCTGCACATATTTAAATAGACTTCTTGCTCGCGGACATACCAAAACTCACCACCAGGTTTATTGGTATGGTCATACCACATAGATTTTCTATCATACTCAACATCAACATCCCTGCCAGGTGTGCCAATATCATGTCCTGCAGAAAAATGCTTGCCATTGCCCTTTAATACAATCACTTTTACCTCATCATCATCCACGGCTTTTTTAAAAGCCTTATCTAGATCGTAGGTCATCTTTCCATTCTGAGCATTGTTATACTCAGGTCGATTCATTGCGATAATCGCAATTCCGTCGTTCTTTTTATACTGAATGGTTGGTTTGGCGCGTGTCATTTTTTTATTCCCCAAAAATTATTTTTCTAGTACTTAAAGGATCAAGTACCTCTCGAATTAAGGCAAGCTCCTCACCTGAAGGTAATGGTGTTTCCTCTTCTGATTTCACTGAAATTTCAAACCCCGTGTTAACCGTGACGTCTTCAAGGCTCACTCCAGGATGCAATGATAGGAGTTGCAGTTGATGATCTGGACCATTGAAATCAAAAACACCTAGGTTAGTAATGACAGATGCGATATGTGGTTTGGCTGCTTCAGAATGATAATTGTTGTACCCCATCCCTGAGACCATATCCACCTCGCCTTGGACAAAAGATTTGATCGAATGATTGGGTATAAAAATAGAATTTTTATGGCTAATAAAGTTACCTGGAAAGCCTCGGACTCCTAAAAGCTGAACCTTGGGATTATCATAATCACCGATACAACTTATATTTGTTTGGCCAAAGGCATCTATCTGAGTTGGAGTTACCATAGCATGTCTTTGCCCTCCCCAGAGATTCTCGAACACACGACTGTAACTCATGTAGCCCTCTACGATGTCTTGCGATGAATCTCTTTTTCCCATTGGTAATGGTTTAGAAATTAAGAAGGTTTCTCCATCAGTCATCATTAAATCTGGATTACAAGTGAGCTTAGCTAAGCCCGCTGCAATTCGGGGAATTAGGCCAATACCGGTTGCTAGAAGCTCACCATCATCTTTCCAGGCTTTAGAAGCAGCGCTAATACAAATTTCTGATAATAAAATTGAATATGGCATATTAAAATTGAGGTAGAGGAATAGCGTTTACAAAATTTTGACCGCCAATAACTTCAACATATTCTTGATGAGAAAGATTTAAATATTTATTGCTGTAATTCTCAAAAGATTTAGCTGCGGCTGAATACTCTTGTAAATGCTCCATATCAAAACCATAATTGGGAGCACACGAGGTTGGGTGTGCGCCACCTGGAGCATGAATGACGCCAGAAACTAAACTGCGTTCGAATCTATTATATATCGCGCCTTCTTTGCCGCCTAAATCTGCTGTTTCAACGACTTCCTCAGATGAGGCATAGGTTTTGGTCGCAGCTCTTGCAAACATTTCATCAAAAAATGGATCTGGACCAACTATTTGGGTATTGCCTTTATGGTCTGACTTGTTGACATGGAGTAAAGCTACGTCAAGATGCAAAGCTGGCATAGCAACATACTGCTCACCGTCAGAATAAGGTGAAGTAATAAATTTAATTTCAGGGTTATGCTTCAGTACATCTGTGCCCATGCCCACTCTAGTAGGAAGAAAAGACACTTTCATTGCAGCAGCCCTAAGGCCCCATTGCACCATTCCCTCATCCAACTCCATCAACTCCAGCTCTCCATTTTGTCGAGCTTGGCGGAAATGAGCATCTAAAGGAATCATGTCTAAAGATACAAAGCCAAAAATTAACTTTTTAATTTTTTTATGTGCGCATAACAATCCAATATCTGGACCACCATAACTTACAACTGTTAAATTCTTTAAATCGGAATTGCAAATTGCTCTCACTAAAGACATAGGCTTGCGACGAGCGCCCCAGCCTCCAATGCCAATTGTCATGCCATCAGAAAGCTGATTAATAACATCTGCATGTGAGATCACTTTATTCATGCTCTTAGTTCTCAGGTGGAGAGAAGGCATGCCCCCAAAAACTTGGAATCTTGCTTTCCTGCTTAGTAAATGTTGACCAGTCAACCTGCCAACCATCATAACCAAACTCCAAATCAAAACCTGATGGAGTTTGCATATAAAAAGAAACCATCATGTCATTAGAGTGTCGACCCAACGAAGAAGAGATATGTATCTTATTTTGCATAGCTCTATCAAGGCCATAACCAACCTCATCAATATTATTGACCTCAACCATAGTGTGTATTAATCCGGAAGGAGGAATCGGTGACTCAAACAAAGCAACTGTATGATGTCTTGGATTATCGCAATGCATGAAATTCAGTTTTATCTCAGGCGCATCAGGCGCAGGGCCCATTGGAAAATTCATATAATCAGAATCGCCAAAACCTAGGACATTTATATAAAAACTATGAGAAAGCTCAAGATCTGGAGCTGCAAAAACAACATGCCCAAATCCTAATCCCTTGGTTACAAAGCCTTTAATATCCTGCGGGGATAAAAATGGCTCTTGGTCATCCAAGGCTCCATATGATAATTCTAATAAGTTGCCTGCTGGATCCTGAAGGGATATACCCGCCGTCACACATCGAGCTTGAATCATTTCTTCTGTGAAATCCTCAAAAGAAATATTTGCATTGCTTAGCTCCCCTTTTGCTTGCTCAAATGCTGCTTGATCCTTTAAGTTAAAGCCAGCTGCAATGAACCGCTTAGCTTGACCAGTGGTAACATGAAATCTAAAGGATTTGTCATCCATGCGAAGGTATAGATTATTCTCATCACTCAAAGAATCATTTCTCATCAATCCAACTACATTGTGAGCATAATCAGCCCACTCTTGCAGATCAGTTGTTTCAATTAATACATAACTTAATGATTGTATTTTCATAGCGCCCCTATATATTTAGATTGTTTATTTTATAACAATCAAACTCTCACAAATAATTTTATTAACATCTTATGTTTTCATTATTAATTCTATCATTCAACTTATTTATCCATAATTTTTGATGTAATAATTACGAACAATAATAATTCCATTGAATAAGTTCTTAAGACTCAATAAATTATATAAAATATACAAATGTCACTTATTAAAGCATTAATTACGCCTGTTACTCCATTTCAACAAAATGCCCCAATTCTTTTCTGCGAAGATTCCAAGCAATGCGCTTTTGTTGATCCCGGTGGAGATTTAGATATTTTACTTGGGGTGGCGAAGGACAACAATCTGATTCCAGAAAAAATATTTTTAACTCACGGTCATGCTGACCATGCAGGAGCAGCAATGGAATTAGCATCAATTCTATCAATCAAGATTGAAGGCCCTCACAAAGAAGATGCTTTTTTACTGGATTCTCTTGAGTCGCAGGCAAAAATGTTTGGGTTTCAGGCTCAAAATTGCATTCCTAATAGGTGGCTTCAAGATGGGGATGAGGTAACGCTAGGCAGCGAAACTCTGCAGGTTATTTTTTGCCCTGGACATACGCCGGGTCACATTATATTTTTTCATCCAGAATCAAAGTTAGCAGCTGTGGGTGATGTATTATTTCAAGGATCTATTGGTAGAACTGATTTGCCAAGGGGTAATCACCAAGATTTAATAAACTCAATCACCCAAAAACTTTGGCCATTAGGGGAAGAGGTTTTGTTTATATCGGGACATGGGCCAGTCTCAACCTTTGGTCAAGAAAGAAAGAACAATGCATTTGTCTCAGATACAATTCTAGCCAGTTAGTTAGTCAACCCAAATCTTTACGACCTTTCCATGATCATCTTTCATGGATCCAGTCACAATTAAAATAAAATCTATGATCCACCAAATGCCGCATCCGCCAATGGTAATAATAAAAAGAATCGCTGAAGCATATCTCTTCAGAAAAAATCTATGAGCGCCCAAAGGCCATGATAGAACTATAAATAATAAAAAAGTTGGAAGAATTCTTTTGTCTGATACGTTTTCAACTTCACTCATAGCGACGACCTGCAAGGCTAGAGCTCATTTTTATAACAAGAGAGGTTGGCAAGGTATTGCATAAAAAAGCGAGCATTTTATTTAGTGCCCCAGGAACCCAAACACTTTTACCCTTCATCATTGCATCTACCGCACCTTTGGCTACGGTTTTAGAGTCTTTCTTCATAAAGCTGGGCACCTCATCCATGGCATCCTGCATGCCGCTAGCTGTATGAAATTCTGTCACTGTAAAACCAGGGCAGACATTAGTTGCTGTAATACCCTGACTGCGATAATTTAGATTCAATGCATCCCCAAACCGATTGACAAAAGTTTTAACCGGTCCATATAAAGCGCCCCATCCAGTGGCTGGAGGAGCAAAAGCTGCCAATGAAGATACCAACATAATCTTGCCAGATTTTTGTTGCAGCATGCCTGGAATGAATCTCTTGGTGAGCGCTATAACACCCAAACCTAGAACTCTCAGGAATTTTTCCTCTTCTTCCTCGCCAGTTTCATGGAATTTTTTATTGATACTGTATCCCGCATTATTCACTAAGATATTTACAACATACTCATTGGAAGCGCAGAAATTGAAAATAACACCAGGAGCACTAACATCCCCGAGATCAGCCACAACATAATCCGCATGCACTCCATGGTCTGCTATTAACTGCTGAGCGATATCTTTGAGACGATCTTCTCTTCTAGCTGTCAACAAAATGTTATGTCCTCGGCTTGCAAGTTCTTGGGCTATCTCCAAGCCAATGCCAGCTGTGCTGCCAGTAATTAATGCGTAGTTTTTATTCATGCTGTTCCTCAAGGGTCCTTGGTTATAAATCTCTAATGTGTAATCTTACATCATAGGGCACAGGGCCTTTAGCATCATGGGCTTTCTTAATCGCAAGCACTCTCTCCAACCTTTCAGGATCCATGGGAGACATTCGTCTTTTACTCATATCAATGTGTCCCTCTACAGTCTCATACATTGCACAAATGGTGCCGTCTTTATCAAAGAGCGCGCCAATCATGTGAAATAATTTTGTGTTTACATTCCACAGTCTAAATGCAGGAAAAATCTTATCCCCTAAAAGGAACTCTTTTTGAAACCTGTAGTTATCTTCTAAGGTAAAAGAAGAAAACCCACTCTGCAAATACTCGTCGTTAAAACCAAAGTCTTCAGAGGTAAACTCCCAGCCCTGCTCAAAGACTGCTTTGATATGGTTCACATTCATGTGCCCATTAAAATCGCACATATCCTGGGTAACGATAACTTCCTTACCTACATATGGAAAAAGATTATTCATGCTCTATCAAATATTTAAAAGAATGGATTGTGAGCAAATAACCAAATATTTGCAAATGATTAGAGCTGTTTTTGCAGGAAGATTTTAGTACAATGAGCTTTTAAAAATTAAAGCTGACTATGTCTGATTTTGAAATTATTGCAATTGCAAACCTTGAAATTACTGATCCAGATGAATATCGAAAGTATGAAAAGGGTTTTTTTCCAATTCTTAAAAAATATAATGGTTCATTTATTACTTACGATGATGCGCCTCAACATAAAGAAGGAGATACACCATTAAAAGGAAGGGTTATTTTATTTAGTTTTCAAACAGAAGAAGAGGCTAATAACTGGTTCAATGATCCAGATTACCAAGAGTTGTCAAAGTTCCGCAGAGATGGCACAAACACTCATTCAATAACATTCACCAAGATGCTAAAAAGATGATCTTAAAGTTCGTCTAACTTGGAAAAAACCTTAGCTCCCGCCGATCTCAGAGCCATTATTGTATCGGTAGATCTTCTGAGATCATCGCCCAAAGAATCAAATAACTTTAACGCCAATGAATTTCTAGATTTAGCGCAATCAGCAGGATTGAAGGTTGAGGATCATATCTTTTCAAAGCAAAATTTTGTTTCTGCGAGCCATTTTATAACCAAAGGCAAGGTTGAGGAACTCAAGACTCTGGTAACAGAAAAAGATATCAAACTGGTCTTGCTAGATTGTGATCTCTCTCCCTCTCAAGAGCGAAATCTTGAGACTGTTCTGTGCGCAAGAGTGCTGGATAGAACTGGCTTGATTTTAGATATATTTGCCACTAGAGCGCAAAGCGATATAGGAAAACTGCAAGTTGAGCTTGCTCAATTGAGCTTTCTTTCTACTCGTCTGGTTCGTGGATGGAGTCATCTCGAGAGACAAAAAGGGGGGATTGGGTTAAGGGGTCCAGGAGAAACACAGCTTGAAACAGATAAACGGTTAGTAGCCAATAGAATCAAGCAGCTTAAAAAAAGACTCAAGACACAACATAATCAAAAAAACTTAAACCGATACTCAAGAAAAAAAGGAGAAAATAAATTAGTAGCCCTAGTGGGCTATACCAATGCAGGAAAAACTTCGCTATTTAATACCTTAACCAAAGGCGGTCTATATGCAGCAGATAAACTCTTTGCAACGTTGGATACGACGACTCGCAAAGCAGACTTTAAGTCTAAAACTTTAAGCACCATGCTTTTCTCAGATACCGTTGGTTTTATCTCAAACCTCCCAACAAAACTTGTTGAATCGTTCAAAGCGACCCTAGATGACTTGTCTTCTGCTGATCTTTTGCTTCATGTGATTGATGCAGCAGATCCCGAGAGTGATTTTAAAATTCAGCAAGTAAATTTAATTTTACAAGACCTAGGGGTGGAGAAAATACCTCAAATTAGGGTACTCAATAAAACTGATTTAATACCAGCAAATGCTATCCAACCAGCAAATGAACATCATCCAGAAATCAGAGTATCTGCTCAAACTGGCGATGGACTTGATAAACTTAAAGCTCAAATCTCTGAAATGCTTTTTGGAGAAATTGTGGCTGGCTGGATTTGCTTTTCGCCAACCCAATCCGCCATTCGATCTAAACTCTTTGATTCAGGCTGCATCATTGAAGAGAAGATGGATGAGCATGGCAGCTATCAATCATTTGTTGAGATCAGCCAAGGTATGTTAAAGCAATTTAAGGAACTGGACGGGGCCAAATCATTAAAGCCTATTCAGGTTTAAAACAGCTAAATGACTAAAAAAAATCTTGATGCATTAATTATCGGTGGCGGTCATAACGGCCTAGTATGCGCATACTATTTAGCCAAAGCTGGTCTTCAAGTTTCTATTTATGAAAAAAGATCAATTGTTGGGGGTGCCGCAGTGACCGAAGAGTTTCACCCAGGATTTAAAAACTCTGTGGCCAGCTATACAGTTAGCCTGTTAAACCCAGAGATTATCAAAGACATGAGTTTAAAAGACCGTGGCCTAAATATAGTTAAACGCCCTATCTCGAATTTCCTGCCTATCGACAATACAACTTATTTAAAATTAGGCGGAGGGTTAGAAAGAACCCAGGCAGAATTTAGAAAATTTTCTGCCAGAGATGCTGAAAGATTACCAAAATACTACCAAAGAATTGAGGCGGTTGCAGATGTCCTCAGGGCCCTCTCAGTAAAGACTCCTCCAAACCCAAAACAAGGAATTAAAGGCGCTCTAAATGCGGCACTTCAACTCTGGCCAATTGCCACCAAAGGCAATCAGGTACACAGAGATATCTATGATTTATTTACTAAAAGTGCCCGCTCATTTTTAGACTCTTGGTTTGAAAATGATCATGTAAAAGCTGCTTTTGGATTTGATGCAATTGTAGGTAATTTTGCTAGCCCTGATACGCCAGGCTCAGCATATGTCTTATTGCACCATGTCTTTGGTGAGATTGATGGTGAGAAAGGTGCATGGGGTCATGCTATAGGCGGCATGGGCTCTATTACCCAAGCAATGAAACATGCCTGTGAAGAGCTAGGAGTAAATATTCACACTGATGCAGCAGTCGAGCAGGTCACTGTGGTCAATGGTGTAGCAACGGGCATAAAACTAGCAACAGGTGAAATGGTTGAAGCAGATAAAATTATTTCTAACCTTAATCCTAAACTTCTTTATCAAAAATTAATCTCTGCAAGTGATTTAGATTCTGAGTTTAATAGAAGTATGGATGGTTATAAGTGTGGCTCTGGAACCTTTAGAATGAATGTTGCGCTCTCAGAATTACCAGACTTCACGGCATTACCTGGAAAAGAAGTTGCTGAACATCACCAAAGCGGCATAGTCATTGCCCCTACTCTAGATTACATGGATAGAGCCTACATTGATGCTAAACAAGATGGTTGGTCTAAAAAACCTATAGTGGAAATGTTGATTCCTTCGACGCTTGATGAATCATTGGCACCAAAAGGTAAGCATGTTGCATCATTGTTTTGCCAGCAATTCTCTCCATCTCTGCAAGATGGAAAATCTTGGCATGATTATCGCTTAGCAGCGGCAGATACAATCATTGAAACGGTAACTGAGCATGCCCCTAATTTTAGGAGCTCTATTTTAGGAGTAATGATTTTGTCTCCTCTAGATTTAGAGGAGAAATTTGGACTTATTGGCGGTGACATTATGCATGGCCAGATGACCTTGGATCAAATGTGGGCTGCCAGACCATTACTAAACTATGGAGATTATCGCGGCCCGTTAAAATCACTCTACATGTGTGGCTCTGGAACACATCCTGGTGGAGGAGTTACAGGGCAGCCTGGTCGAAATGCTGCCAGAGAGATTTTAAAAGACTCCTGATTTTAAGCTTTCATAGACTCGAGTGAGGCAAAATAACTCTTGGCCTTAGCAATCACTTTTGGTGCAAGCCAGACTGATGAAACTAGAGTTGGAATAGCCATCATCGCAAAACCAATGTCGATAATATTCATTGCCAGCTCAATCGGAACCACTGCAAAGACAACCACAAAGATAATAATCACCCATTGATAAATCTTGATCCCCTTCTCTCCAAATAAAAATCTAGAGCAGGCCGAGCCATAGAAGGAATATGTAAAAATAGTGCTCGCACCAAAACAAACAACGCAAATAAATAGGACAGCATAACCAATAGGCCCTAAGAGCATGCTGAAAGCTTCGGCCGTCAAAGTGACGCCATTTGAATCAGAAGTCAGCCAAACACCTGAGATGATAATCAACAATGCAGTGGATGTGCAAATGATCAAGGTATCAAAAATTGGTCCAAGCATTGCGACTAATCCCTGTTTTACTGGATCCGAAGTTTTTGCAGCGCCGTGCACCAGAGTCTCGGTTCCAATGCCTGCCTCATTACTATGCGCTCCTCTACGAATACCCATAATAATCACGGCTATTACGCTGCCGCCCGCAACAGCAGAGCCAGTAAAAGCATCTGCAAAAATAGTTTTAAATGCCGGAATAATTTGATCAAAATTCATGATTAGCGCTATCACAATCGATCCAAAATACAAAAAACTCATTGATGGGACAAGCCACTGAGAGACTTTGGCAATTCGAACCAATCCTCCAAGAATAATGACGCCTGTGACTGCAGCCAAAACTAATCCGGCAATTAGATTAAAGCCCTCAAATTGAAACATGGGTAAATCTCCAACAATTTGAACCAATTGGTTGCTTTGAAATCCTGGAAGCGCACCAATTAATCCAGCAGCTGCAAAAAAATATGCCAAGGGCATCATCGATGCAGGCAAAGCATTTTTAATAACATACATTGGGCCGCTGAAGACATTCCCGTGCTCATCAACATCTCTGTACATGACCGCTAGAGTGCAGGTAAAAAATTTAGTTGCAATGCCAACAATGGCCGTAAGCCACATCCAAAAAATTGCTCCAGGCCCAGCTAACTGAATAGCAATAGCAACCCCTGCAATATTTCCTAAGCCGATGGTTCCAGAAAGAGCAGTTGTTAATGCTTGAAAATGAGTGACCTCTCCAACATCCTCTTCCTTCGAGTACTTTCCTCTTAGAAGATCAAAGGCATGAAGCACGTACTTGAAAGGCGCGAGTTTTGAATAGATTAAAAAGAAAATTCCAGCGCCAACTAGAATGGGGACATTCCAAGTCCAGACAAAGTTCGCAAGCCAACTAATAAAATTTTGCATTACACCAACTCAATAAAAAATAGGATTTATATTGTAGGGCTATCCGAAGTGTTCTGCATGAAAATCTTGAATATCTGGATCTACTAGAGCATCTCTAATCTTTAATTCTTGATAGAGATTCAATGATTCCAACGTTTTACATCGACTCAGGGCAACATAAGCTTGACCGGTAGCAAACGCGCCTTCTCCAAGATCTACAGAGCAGCTCTCTAAAGTTAAGCCTTGGGCTTTGTGGATTGTCACAGCCCATCCTAGTTTTAAAGGGAATTGCTTGAAGGAAGATACTATTTCCTCTTCCATCTCATCATTAAATTCATCATAAACATACTTCACTTTATTCCACTCTTCTCTTTTCACTTTGAAAACTTCTTTTCCAACTTTAACTTTAATGACTTTCTTATTTTTATCCGAACAATCTATCACGAGACCAATGGTTCCATTGACCCAGCGACCATCAGGGTCATTTTTAATAAACATTACTTTTGCATCTTCTTTAATTCGTAACTCTCGTGGGGCAGGAAGATCATTTTCATTTAAATCTCCTTGCTCTCTTGATTTAGCTGCGGTTGCAGGACCTTCGATTAAATTTAACATCTCTTCATTGATCTGCTCTGCTCGATATTTCCTTGAGGTAATAATGAGCGATGATTCTGTATCAAATTCTGGGTTGTAACACTGACTATTAATTCGGGCAATTGATTCCTCAAGATTCTTACCAAGACGAATATTGTTGAGTAAGTCATAAAATTCTTCGTCGTCTTGCTGTCTAAAAGAAAGAGTTAATTCAAAAAATGATGGGCTCTCAATCTCTTTGTAGCTGTGTGAACTAAAAAAATAAACCGAGTCATACTTCTCAAAAATAGCAGTCTCCTCATGATCCTTGACCACTGGGGGCAGTTGGAATAAATCGCCGCATGCCAGAACATGGATGCCACCAAAAGGTTTTGAAGAATTGCGGTGAATTTTTAAAGTCTCTGAGATGGCATCGAGCATAGGGGCGCGGACCATTGAAATTTCATCAATAATTAATAACTCAAGATTCTTTAAAAGCTTTTTAAACCTAGGATCTTTTGACTCTTGAATGACAGGAAACGTATCAAACCCTATTCTAAAAGCAGAATTAATAGTGCTGCCACCAATATTCAAAGCTGCTACGCCAGTTGGAGCAACCACAATTTTTTTTAATAGGCATTCGTCTTTGACCCTCTCAATAAGAGTAGTTTTTCCCGTGCCGGCAGCACCCGTGAGGTATATAAAATGTTGAGAATTATCTTCATCCAGTAACTCTAAGATATCTTCTAGAGTGCTATCAAAGGCAGAGGCTGGATTATCTGATTGTGATGAGGCCATTGATATAGAATATGGAAGAAATGTATGGTGAAATTTTACCAGTTACTATATAAATCATGGGAAATAAAATAAAGAAAGTATGAAAGATTTTCGAGATAGACTCGCCACTGTTGAAGACATACCGACTATCAAGGAATTAATGCAACTGTTTATTACGCAACTCTTAGGGCCCTTGCTCACCCCTGAACAATTAGAGGCTTCGTTTGACAGCATGGGCTTGGATGACCAGCTGATTAAAGATGGAACTTACTTCATGATTTTTAGTGGTGAGAGTTTTGTTGGTTGAGGTGGTTGGAGTAATAGAGAGACGCTCTTTGGAGGCAACCATACGCCCAATAGAGATAATAATTTTTTAGATCCTCAAAAGGATCGCGCCAGAATACGCGCCATGTACACTCACCCAGATTGGGTAAGACAGGGTATAGGATCTATGGTCATGAACTTAGGTGAAGGCGCAGCAAAAAAACTTGGCTTCAAACAATGCGAACTCATGGCGACTCAATCCGGAAAACTGCTGTATGAAACTCAAGGCTATGAAGCCCTAGAAGACATTCTCTATCAAACAGCAGCTGGTCAAACAGTGCCTATGATTAAGATGAAAAAGAAGATTTAACTAGTGTTATAAATTATTACTTGGTAGCTTTTTTTTTCACAATCTCTGCTTTAATCAGCCGAAACAAACTGAATGGGTGGTAATCATGCTCAACTATTTAAATTGATAAAGTATTAAAGATATCCTGGGTTAGAAACCTTAATTAAATATGCTTGTTAGGTACTGGCGGAGAGTGAGGGATTC
>DEOR01000039.1:0-520 GCA_002358345.1 Proteobacteria bacterium UBA3413
CATTCAGAAGCTCTTCTTGCACGTCTGTTAAATCCTTGCCCGAGAAGACCAGCACAGGGGCTCTTTTGTTCTCTGGAACATCCTTAATATAGTTTTCAAGGAATTCAAATCCATCCATTCTTGGCATCTCTAAATCTAAGATAATTAAAGAAGGCTCTTCTTTAGTTCTCTCGAGCCCATCCTTGCCATCTCTTGCATCGATAGCCTTGTAACCAGCATCCTTGAGCATTCTTGTTAGTAACTCTCTGACATCTTTATCATCATCTATCACTAAAACCTTTTTATCTTTAGATTCATCTCCAAGATGACGCCTGACCGTGTTAATAAAATGAGATCTATCTATGGGTTTGGTTAAGTAATCATTCGCACCAAGAGAGGCGGCAAGATTAGCTTGATTCAGCTGACTAATCATAATGACAGGTATGTGCTTTAATTCTTTATCTGTCTTACATTCCTTGAGCAAAGACCAGCCATCACGTCCCGGCATCAGAACATCTAAAAGAATGAGTTTAGGCTTAAC
>DEOR01000039.1:785-9705 GCA_002358345.1 Proteobacteria bacterium UBA3413
AGATCATGCATGGCGACATCATCGTCAACTAAGACCACCAAGTTGTCGTGATCATCCATATTGATTACAGAGGTATCTAGATCGTCTTCATTGTACTCAGGGCATTCGCGGGGAACAGATAAAGTAAAGACTGAACCAACTCCCTCTTCACTTGTCACTACAACCTCCCCGCCCATCATTTCAGCAAATTTCTTGGATATAGGTAAGCCTAAGCCTGTTCCTCCGTAGTTAGCAGAAGTGGAGCGTTCGGCCTGAGTGTATTCTTCAAAAACCTTGGCTACTCCCTCAGCACTCATGCCAGCACCTGTGTCTATGACGGCAAAATCAATAAACTCAATGCCTTCAACTGATCTGGCTCTCACATCAAGCGTGACGGTACCGTTTTTTGTAAATTTAAAACCATTACTTAAAAAGTTGGTTAAACATTGTCTGAGCTTAGTCTCATCCTGAGACATGGACCCCATGGCGCCATCAAAATTCACAACAAAGCCATTATCATTTTTAGCAGCCAGTGGCTCAGAAATATTTTTAATCGTTTCGACCATGTTCTCAATTTCAAAACTCGTAATAAACAGTTCCATTTTGCCAGCTTCAATTTTTGATAAATCAAGAATATTGTTAATCAGCGATAAGAGATGAGATCCAGATGAAGTGATTTTCTTAAGATCTGGAAGCAAGTCATCGTAGCCAAGATCTTCACAATCCTCGTAGAGCATTTCACCGTAACCCAAAATTGCATTCAGCGGCGTTCGCAGTTCATGGCTCATGTTGGCAAAGAATTTAGTTTTTTGATCGCTGGCATCTCTTGCCTCATCCCTTGCTGTTTCCATCTCACCTGTTCTGGCGTCGATCAGGCCATTAACTTCATCTGACATCCGGGAGAAGGCAACAAGCATAAGTTCCACGGAAGCTTCTTCGCTAGATTTTTGATCTGCATCGTTAGCAAGATCTCTCATCTTCTTAATATCATTAAGGATCAGAGTTCTAGCGCTACCATCAAGCTGGTCAGCCAGAGCCCCCATTTTTTCAATAATAACTTCATCTCTTTCATGTCGTCTCTTTGCTTGCTCTGCACGAATACCTTCCATCTCCAACAGATGTAATTTATAGCTTTTAAGAGCCGTTGATAGTTGACCAACTTCATCCTTTTCAGAGGCTAGCAGACCTTTTCTAGGCGGCATTTCTTGCGAATGATCACCTTTGGTCAGACTCTCAAGAACTAAAATAGCCTTAGTGATTCCTCCAAAAGCTCTTGTCGTTACAAAAGCAATAAGTGAAATAATCAATATTACAAAAGAGATAGCTGCTATGTAAGTAATATTCAATACATATGCTGCTCTTAAGATATTTTCACGCTCATCTTTAAATACGAACAACTGGGCTTCATCAGCAGAGAGGTATGAGCTCAATGGCAGCAATGTAATTGAAGTACCTAGCTCAGTATCTTTCGCCGAAAATCTTGATCCATTAAGCTCTTTAAAAGAGCTAGCTTTAGTTACTAGCTTATTAAAATTTTCATCATCAAATAAGTTGTCCTCTGAATCACCAAATTGTTGGTAATAATCATTTAATGAAATTAAACCGGTGTCTGTGTTGATTGCTGTTCTGACTTCAAACTCGTCCTCAAAAATTTCCAGCCCTTTTCGAATATCTACACCAAGCACAATGATAGCTAAAGTCTCACCTTCAATCGTCACTGGGAAAGTGACCGACTGATTTAACGTGGCTGCTTGCTCTTGATCCTTATCTTGAATTTTTACAATGGCTTGTCTGGGTCTTGTTGCGGCATCGCTCAAAAACGAGTCTAGATAGCTAAAAAAATCCGGTCTTGCATTAGGTGAGCAGGGGTCAACGCCCAGTAGATCAAGAGCTCCACCGCAATAAATTCTTTCTCCCGTGGGAAAGTAAGCCATCACATAACTTAGTTTTCCATAATCAAGCTCTTCTTCAAAAAAGAGCTCTAGTAAGTATTGAGCATCCCCAATTCTATTGGCGCTAATAGTATCAAGAAAAGGATTTGTAAATATATTGCTTTGAGCTACCTCATCAAGAAATATCTCAGAATCTGGTTCCCAATAAGATGAATTCTCACCGGTAATAGGGAGCCATTTAGACATCACATCAAAATTCTTATTATAGGTTTGATACCAGGCAGACTCGTAAAGAGTCAGCAAGGATTCATTCGAGGAGTCTTCTTGGATATTTTCTCTATAACCAAAGGAGAAAATAAAAATAGCCGCAACGAGGATGTTGCCCACAACTCCAAACAATAAAAGCTGCAGTCTTATGGGCATTATTAAGTTAAGTTCCGACTATCTTAAGTTTAATAAGGCAGGGATTTAGTCAAGTTTAAAGGTCAATTTGATCTGAACATTATTCACTTTAACCGATGTGCCGTTATACATAGGCGGCTCATATAGAAATTTTCGAACAGATTTAATCGCAGCTCGATCAAAAACACCGGCAGGCGTACTTTCAACAACATAGGGATCAAGCACAGAACCGTCAGTATCCACGTCAAATTCAAGCATTACAGCTCCTTCAAGCCCTAAGCGGATAGCTCTTCGTGGGTACTCTGGGGCTGGGCTTGAGACTCTAGTGACCTCAATTTCAGTGCCGTCATCGCCTACATATCCTTTATCACCTGCAAAAGCCGGCCCCGAAATGGCAGCTACAAGAGCAAATGTTAATAACAGATTAATTTTTTTCATAGTTTTATATAGTTATATATTAGTTTAACCCTATGTATAATTCATAAGGCATTTAATGCTATACATAATAACAATAAATTCTCTATGAAAAAAGTAAAAGATCATTTAAACGAACAAAGGTATTGGGATATTTTTACAATCACAGAGACTGCTTCTTTGTTTGATGCTGCTAAATTAATGCATAAAAATAAAATTGGAGCCTTGATGATCTCAAAAGGGGATGTGGCTAAGCTTTCTAAGTCTTCTATAGTTGGCATCCTGACCGAAAGAGATATTGTCTATGCTTTATCTGCTGGGCCTGAAGCCATTGGTGAAAAAAAAGTTTCTGACTTTATGACAAAAAAACTTATTTTTACCTGCCCAGACACCTCAAACGATGATGCAAAAAAATTAATGCTTGAGAATCAAATCAGGCACTTGCCTGTCTTCTCCGATGAGCATCTTGTGGGCATTATTTCGATGAGAGACGTTTTTAATTCTTAAGACTAGAGTCTAGATGAAGATGTTTAAAAAGCTCTCTTACGCCTCTCTCGTATTTCCCGGATCTGCGGCAGGCATGCCAATCTTTATTTTTATTCTTCCTTACTACGCAGGGGACCTAGGTCTAGGTCTTTCGATGGTTGGTATTTTATTTTTCTTAGGCAGGATTACAGATATTTTTACTGACCCTATCATGGGGGTTCTGATCGATAAATATCCTTCCAAATGGGGCAAGCATAAGCACTGGATCTTTATGTCTGCACCAATTCTCATGGTGGCAACCTACTTTATTTTTATACCGACCACTACAAGCCCATCTGCTTTTTACTTTTTTGCCAGCCTTTTGCTTCTGTATACAGGCTTTACTCTTTGCACAATCACTCAATTATCATGGTCATCATTTCTGGCTCCTAATTATGACGATAGGACAAAGCTTTTAACCTTGAGAGAGTTAATGTCATTGCTCAGTATGTTCTGCGTCATCACAATACCTGCGATTGTTGAGCTGTACGACACATCTCTTGAGGCCAAGGTCTTTGCTATTGGTATCTTCGTCCTAATATGCACTCCATTGCTCACTGCCAATGCTCTAAAGCAAGTACCAGACTCTATGGCTTCCCATAATAGAGTCAAAAATGAAAACCCTTTTAAAACCTTTGGTGGGTTGTTCGCTAATAAAATGCTCAATAAAATTGTTTTTGCTGCGGTCCTGATTGGTTTTTGTACAGGTCTCAATGGAGCCCTTTATTTAATTTGGATGGAAGTAGTTGTTGAGTTACCTGAATACTCTTCTCGGTTAATGTTGGTTTATTACGTGGTGAGCGTCTTAGGCTTGTGGATTTGGCGAGAATTGAGCATTAGAACCTCAAAACACTTTTCAGCCGGGGTAGCGTGTATTTATGCGATTAGTATTTTAGCTATCGGTTTCATAGGTTATGGATTTATTAAAGAGCTCGAATCCTTTGCTCGACTTATTGCGGTTAGCTGGTTCATTATCTTGTATGGTTTTGCCTTCTCTGGTCCTTTGCCCTTAATCAATGCAATTATTGCTGATATCTCAGATAAGCTAGCTCTTGAAAAAAATGAGAGCATGTCGGGCACCGTGTTTGCTTATCTCATCACATTAACAAAAATTGGTTTTGCTTTGGCTGCCTTGGTACCTTATTTAATTCTAGAAATGGTTTGGGGTTTTGATATATCTCTTGGGACATCTAATACCGAAGAATCCAAGATGGGCATCTTTTATCTTTATACATTTATACCTATAATTGGTTACGCAATTGCTGCCTTTTTGTTATTTACTCATACCTTTGGAAGGCAAGAGCATGCAGATGTTGAATCTACCTTGAGAGATACCTAATGAACTACCAAAAGTACGAGTGTGTAATTTGCGGATATATCTATGATGAAGAGGTTGGAGATCCCGATGATGGTATTCCTGCTGGCACTAAGTGGGAAGACATCCCAGATGATTGGACCTGCCCAGAATGTGGCGTTAGTAAGTTTGATTTTGAATTGATTGAAAATTAATCTTGCCCTCTCATTCATATGAGTTTTCGATCAATTTTTCAGCTCATACCAATCATTACCTTATTTGCCTCCACACCTATTTTAAGTAACCCCAGCTCGACTCCTGCTTTTCAATACTCAATTGGTGACATGAGCATTTCCAGCCTGTTCGAAACCCATAAGAAGTTTCAGCTTGGTTATGATGAGTACCAGCCGGGAGATTTATTATCGTTACCAGCACTCCCTGAATTGGAGGTATATATTCTGTTTGGAACTTGGTGCCATGATTCTGAAAGAGAGGTGCCTCGCCTGCTAAGACTGCTTCAAGAGCTGAATATCCCTGACAAGCACATTCATTTAATTGGTTTAAATCCAAGCAAAAGTGAGCCGCTCAACAGAGAAATAATTTTCAATGTAGAAAAAACCCCGACCTTTATCTTTTTAAAAGGGAAGCAAGAGATTGGCAGAATTATTGAGAAGCCTGGGGTGAGCCTTGAATCAGACCTGCAGATAATCTTAGCAAGGTATTAATCCAAGTGAAGAGCAGCGATACGCTGCGCTTCATTGTAATTCACATAAAAAGTTGCATATTGTTTGCGAAACTGAGCAATAGGGCCGTCCATGTCGCACAGGACTGGCTTGAGTGCAAATTTCTTATGCTCCCAAATAGGGATGTCTTCTTTAACTTGTTTATCAATATCCGCAATGATGGCTGCGCCGACTCCACCCTTGGGTGCTTCGCCATTAACTTTCTTTTGTAAAAATGAGAAACGAACAATGCATTCTTCATCTTCAATGGGTGTAGTCGAGCCTAAGAGTAGGGTGTCACAAATACCTTCAAATTTGGTTGCATTATCTCCAGGGCCATTAGAGTAGGCCGTGATCTTGCCTTCAACGGTTCCTCTTGGAGTTTCCATATTGGCTTCTTGCACAGACACTCGCTTTTGATTGTCGTAAGACACTTCAAAATCCGGATAGCTGACCACCCCATGCACATATTTAAAATGCGCAGCATCCACAGCATTTTCTGCCATATCTTGGATATGACACTTAACACTGTATTCAAACCGAACAAATTCATCGCTCCATTCTGGGTCCAAGACTTCTGGGTATGTTTCAACCTCATACGAAGGCTCTAAGCCTTCTGGGTGATACCAAGCATAGATGAGATTGTTTTTCTCTACAGTAGGGTATTTAAAAATTTTAGTTTCCTTGGCTTTTGGGGGAATATTTTTGGCATAAGGAATAGAATCCACCTTTCCATTTGTATCCCAATGCCAAGCATGAAATGGGCATTCTATGCATTCATCCTTAACCATTCCACCATGACCTAAATGCGCTCCTAGATGAGGGCAGTAGGCATCAAGCATGGTGGCAACACCTGACTCTGTTCTAAATAGCACCTGATCTTGTGAAAAATAACGCACAGCTTTTACGTCACCTACTTTTAGGTCTTCAGAGTAATCGATCACAAACCAGCCAAATGGAAGAGGCATAGGGTATCTTTTTTTATCAGTCATAGTTTTTCAGGTTTATAGTTTGAGTAATGTTTTAGCATTCTGTCCTAGAAAAAGTGGTAAAACTTCTTCCTTCAATGGCACATCTTGCATTTCAGTAAAAATCTTCTCAAGCGTTAAGCCCATTGGAAAGTATCCCGCATACATTATTTTGTTGCGACCACGCGTATTTGCAAAATTGATAATATCTTTGGGGTAATGCTTTGGCGAGAAGGCGCTGGTTGAATAATAAAGGTTTGGATACTTCAACATCAACTTGCAGGCCAGTGCCGTCCATGGTTCTGCACCATGACGCATGACAAATTTTAACTCTGGAAAGTACCAGCAAACTTCATCAATCAACTCGACTTTTTGAGGAGCCATAGGAATTCTTGGGCCGGGAACACCAACACAGCAAAAAAATGGTATGTCGAGCTCAATACACATTTCATAGATGGGATGCCAGCGCTCATCATTGATTGCAATTTGTGGATACATGCCAGAAGGGAAGGCGCTGACTGCCTTAATACCATGAGTCTCATATATTCTTTTAATATTTTCAGCCTCGTTGGGAGTGTTTGGGTTAACTGGTAGGTCAAAGAAAAATCTATCAGGATGGTTTTTACCGGCCAGAATTTTGACGTCAGACTTTTCATGAAAACCAACCATTGCTTGATTGATATGATGCTTATCCATTTGTGCCAGTGTGTATTGCACAAAGTCATCATGAGAACCTGTTTCAGGGATATCCTTAAACATATATTGGGCCGGCATCTTGAACATGGTTTTAGATTCTTCGTCTCTGAGCAATGGCTCCATGAATGTATACCAGTCAGATCGATCTTCTTGCTCAGGAATACCGAGCATGAGATCAACTGTAAAAATATCTTTATTAATTTCCATAGTTAAATTCTAACGAATAAATTCAGACTTATGCATTGAATCATAAATAAAGCATGAATACTTTGCTTGGTACTTGACGAATAAAATTACAACGATACCCATCAAGACATAAACTCTCCACCATTAACATCCAAGCTGGAACCGGTAATTACTTTAGCAAGATCTGAAATAAGGAACAGGGCTGCATTAGCACAGTCACTATCATCAGGTATCAAGCCCAAGGGAATATCCTTGACCACATCAGCAATCACGGCTTCTGGAGTGACCCCCATTGTCTGGGCAGTATAGTTGACATACATCTCAACCGGCGGACCCCACATCCAACCCATGAAGACAGAATTAACCCTGATGCCTTTTGGCCCTAATTCCTTGGCTAGAATCTTTGTTGCAGTGGATAGGGCGCCTTTGGATGCAGCGTAACCACCTTGTGTTGGCAATGGTTTCTTAGTAATCAAGCTGTTGATCATCACTATGGCTCCATTTGCATGACTTTCCATTCTCTTGACTGTCGCCATCGTCAGATTCATGGTTCCAAAAAAATTAGTGTTCATGGTCTCTTGCCAGTCACTAAAATCAGAGTCACAGATTACTTTAAAATCTCCTGCTCTATAAGCGCTATTAATGAGCCCATCAACCTTGCCGTATTCATCTATGGTTGATTGGACTAAATGCTCACAATCAGCTGGATTGGTTATGTCACAAGGAACAGCTATAACCTCTGAGCCACTTGCAGAGATTTCTGTTTGCAATTTATTAAGTAACTCAGTTGATCGAGCGGCGATAACAAGTTTAGCTCCCTCTCTAGCTGCTCCATAAGCTAGCTCTTGGCCTAACCCTGGACCAATACCCGACACTATCACAACCTTGTTTTTTAAAATCATATTGCTTCCTTTTTTATGTATCGTTCAATGTAGTCGTTGAAATGTTTTTCAATAAACTTTTCCTCTAGACCAAATTCTTCAAGAGAGTATTGGTGCGCTCCCATTTCGTGTTGATTCTCTTCTTTCCACGCGATCATTGCATTCTCCGCTTGATCCGTAAAATCCTCACCTATAAAGCTATAGACGTTTGTCATTTCAGCAATTGGATCTTTGATCATATTTAGAAAATTTAAATCCAAGAAGTTGGACTGATTATCTTGACTCACCTTCATACAATGGTTCAAGGCAGATGAGAGTTTATTAGCCCAATGAGCTCCGATAGAGTTTTTATCATAGCTGTTGGTTAGCGGCTCAAATAAATTTGCGCACATGGAGCAAAAAG
The DNA here is from genome assembly GCA_002358345.1 of Proteobacteria bacterium UBA3413. Taxonomy (GTDB): domain Bacteria; phylum Pseudomonadota; class Gammaproteobacteria; order Magnimaribacterales; family D2472; genus D2472. Next base: position 9,148 of record DEOR01000039.1, read on the forward strand.
ATGGAACAGTTTTATGAGGGTCTCTGTGAGTCTGAATAATTTTTGCATCTGGAAACACCATCAAGAGTTTATCAATAAACCCTAAGTGGTGGGGAGATTTTAAAACCCATCGTTTTTCTGCTCTCCCAGGATTTTGCCACTGCAAATATTGCAACATCACTTTTAATTGTTTGTAGGCATGCTCATGATCCTGTTGCGACACCCAGGCTGAATAAGAGGGCAGTCGCATAAAAGATTCTGGCACTGTGCTAAAAAACGTATGCTCCAGAAGTAGAATCTCTTCGTCAGCTCCCTTGTAATCCCATGGATGGATGCTTAACGCATCAGGGGATGCCGCCATAACGGCCTCAACCTCGGCTTTACCCAGGCTCATTCTCTCTATTGGATTGCCTCTTTGTTCTCCTGGCAACATTGCAGGATATCTACCTTCCCACCAAAGCATGGCTGTATGCCTAGGGTCGGCAGCTAATAATCTATGAGTCATTGTGCTGCCAGTCCTAGGGAGGCCCACAATGACAACAGGTGTTCGTATCGATTCATCTAAGATATCAGGGTGTT
>DEOR01000039.1:9903-12937 GCA_002358345.1 Proteobacteria bacterium UBA3413
TTAAATCAGCCTCATGATTAATTGAGTCAACTAATTTATAAAAGCCCTCTATGAATAAAGGGTTACCTAGATTGGTTAATCCTGTGACAGATTCTGCCTCTTTAACAATCGCTGTTGAATTAAGCATCTTGAACCTCCAGTTCGGTGATTGATTTTATTTGAATGTCTGGGATGGGACAATCTCTAGCATCTACCCAGCGCAGAAGCATTGCTCCATTACTCCTTCCTTCTGTAATGATGTTGTTCTGGATGTTAAGTTTCTGGTGACTCACGACAATTTTTACAGAGTTTATATCTGTATCTAGTTTTGCTGTTTTAGAATTTAAATGTATGGGGTTGTGTCTATAGTCGAGTGATTCCATCCAATAATTTTCCAGTTGAAAATTCCAAAACTCACACTCAGGTATTGCTGTAGTAATTTCTAGGTATTCTGAATCTTTGAAGTCGTAATACCCGTGCAAATAGTAAATTTTTGGATCACCTCCAGCGGCTTGAAAAAATGATTGATCTCCAAGAGGCAGGGCATTTTTATGATTCTCTTTGAATTCTTTGACCCAGGCAAGGAATGTTCCAGCAGTTCCTCTGACAAATGCAAGGGAGTTTATTAGGTGCCTGGTTAAATCCTCTGCAGTTAAGAGGCTGGTTGGTTCTGACTTGCCAAGATTCTTGATATGAACAACCGAGTGTTTTTGATGCATTCTGCGAGAGTAGGTCTGACGAACAATTAGCATATTAGCCTCTGGCGGGAGGTGTAAATAGTTTTGAGATGTTGGCTCTGGTCCTAAACTTAATCTAAAACTTCCATCCTCCTTGACGGCCATCAGCGAGAGATCAATCTCTCCCATAGACACCATAGTCCCGTCAATGGAATATCTATTTTCTTTGAGTCCAAAGCTTAGATAATCCACCTCTCCTATGTTGCCATATACCTCATATGAAAAAGATCCATCAATGTTTGAGTTTAAATAAATATTATCTGGATTATCAGCGCCTATTTTTGCAGTTTCATGTGACAGGCTGTAAAACGATGGGTGGCTAGCATTCGAGTGCTCAATGTTCATTTCTAAAGCCAACCTTAGCAACCTGGTAAGGTATCGATAACCTTCAACCTCATCGGTCTCGCTTAAGTCCTTTTGATTAGAAACAATCTCGCCAACTAATTTTAATTCATCACAAAAATCATTCCAGGTTTGTTTAAAATCTTTTGCCATGTCTTTCTTTTTTATTAACTAACAATATATTATGGTTAGTAGTAAATCATATAAATTTTAAGATGCCAAAACCACAAGAAAGAAATCAAGAAGAAACCAAAGTTATTTTTCAAAACTGGTTAGTTGAAAAGCTACATGAAGCATCCGATCTTCATGTTGAGATTTTAGGTGGCCCTGAAAATACTGGCTTCTCAAATGAAACTTTAAGTTTTCAAGTTTCCTATACTCTAAATAATGAGCAAGTGAGCTCAGGTTTAGTTTTACGATTCTATCCAGAAGGCTTTTTTGTTTTTCCAGACTACGATATACACAAGCAGTTTTTAATTATGCAAAAATTAGCTGTCCATGACATTAAGGTCCCAACGGTTCTTTGGTATGAGGAGAGTGACGAGGTTTTCGGTACATCTTTTTACGTCATGGAAATGGCCCAGGGAGATGCGCCCTCTGATAACCCCCCTTTTCACCAAGAGGGGTGGGTCGCAGATGCTTCTGAAGACGTAAGAGAAAGAATTTGGTGGGGCTGGGTTGAAGAAATGTCTAAAGTTCATCAAGTTGATATTTCTAATGGAGATTATGACTTTCTTAATAGGCCAGAACTGGCAGACTCTCATCTAGACCAAGAGCTCAATTACTATTTTAATTTTCATGACTGGGCAATGGAAGGAGAAGAACATCCGGTTGCTAATCAGGCTCGAGAATGGCTCAAAGCTAATAAACCTATTTCGAAGCAATCCTCAATTATTTGGGGCGATTCGCGTTGTGCGAATATTATGTACCTTCCTGATGGAACAATTTCAGCGGTCCTTGATTGGGAAATGGCCTCGCTCGGCGATCCTTGCATGGATTTAGCTTGGGGCATTGCCATAGATGATTGCAACAGTAAGGGAGTTGGCGTAGATAGATTGTCAGGATTTCCTGGGCCTGTAGCAACCATAGCTAAATGGGAAGCTTTAACTGGCCATAGCGCCGATAACTATGATTACTTTTATATTTTAGCCCTCTATAAATTTGCCGTTATTATGATCAAGGTAGTGCGCAAGCTAGAGCATTATGAAATTATGCCCATGGGCCTCAATGCACACATCAACAATCACGTTACACCAATCTTAGAAGCAAAACTCAAGGATCTTTAATCATGGCAATTTTTTCAATATCCCAGAGTGAGTCTGGTCAAAAACAATTATCCCTTCAGAGCCCTGTCGATCTATCGCATATTGATACCTATGATTGCGCAACAAAAGAAGACATAGCTCAGGTAATGACGAATGCCAAAATTGCCCAAGCTCAATGGAAAAAAACTAGCTTAAAAGATCGAGCAGCCTTAATCCATAGAGTTGCAGATGTAGTGATTCAGCAACAAGACCTGATCATGGAAGTTGTGATGCGGGAGACTGGCAAGCCTATTCAAGAAGCCATGTCTATGGAAGTTTTCTCAGCGGTTGATTCCTTGGTCTTTTATGCAAATCGTGCAGAAAAATGGCTGAGTAATAAAAAAATTAAAATGCATGGACCAATGAAATTTCTTAAAAAAACAATCATTACCTACAAGCCAAGAGGCGTGGTGGCAGTCATCACTCCCTGGAATGGGCCCTTTATTCTTTCAATCAATCCAGTGATTCAAGCAATCTTATGTGGTAACAGTGTGGTTGTTAAGCCCTCAGAAGTGACCCCTATGTCTGGTGCATTGGTGCAAGAGATTTTTGCGCTAGCAGACGCGCCAATGCACTTAGTGCAAACGCTTATTGGCGATGGCGAAACCGGAGCCGAACTCATAAATCAAGGTCCTGACAAGGTTTCTTTCACTGGAAGTGTTGCGACAGGAA
>DEOR01000039.1:13098-13502 GCA_002358345.1 Proteobacteria bacterium UBA3413
GACTGCAAAGGTGATGTTGGCCCAACCTTCTGGGATAAGCAAATAGATATTATTGAAGATCATGTCAATGATGCTATAGCTAAGGGCGCAAAGGTTTTAGCTGGTGGCAAGCGAAACCCAGCATTTAAAGGTCTTTATTTCGAGCCGACTGTTTTAGTTGAAGTGACCCATGAGATGAAGATCATGAAGGACGAGACCTTTGGTCCCATCATATCAATCATGAAAGTAGAGTCTGAAGACGAGGCTCTAATGCTAGCGAATCAGTCTCACTTCGGTCTTAACGGCAATGTGTGGACCAAGGATCTTATTAAAGGTCAAAAAATTGCTAGCTCAATGGAGACCGGCGCTTGTTCTGTCAATGATATGGCCATGAGCTATGGTGTAAATGAGGTGCCTTTTGGAGG
>DEOR01000039.1:13802-13990 GCA_002358345.1 Proteobacteria bacterium UBA3413
TCTTTATAAAACCTCAACCTCTACTTCAATTTCTTTAAGCCCATGCTTTGATTCAGAAAGCTTCATTTTTGAGCTTTTAATTTTAGCTTTAATAGCATTCAAGTCGTCTTCGCTTAAATCACTTTTTAAAGTATCTAAAATTTTGTCAATATCGATACTTTCTATGTCGCCAGCATCTATTTTTATTT
>DEOR01000039.1:14229-14852 GCA_002358345.1 Proteobacteria bacterium UBA3413
TCCATCGAGCGGCCAGGCTTAGGGCCAATAAAGTCATCTAGAATAATGGCTAAGCCAATAATGGAGCCAAGAATGATGGCTTGTATGTATTTTTCGTTCATTTGTAGTTATAAAAAATTGTTGTGTACAAGTATGACAGGGTTATCAGCACAAAAGTTCAATCATTATTTAGGCTTAGCAACATCGAGGTAAGAGGGCGTTTCTCCGCCTCCATGCACCTCAAGCGCTGCGCCAGTAATCCATTCTGCCAAAGGTGATGCGAAGAAGATGCATGCGTTGGCAATATCCTGCGGTTTACCCATTCTTTTAAGAGGAATAGTTTTGGCAACTTTATTAATTTCAGACTTACTGCCGTAATGGAGAAGCGAATTCTCTGTTTGTATATAGCCCACAATAATGGCATTCACTTTAATTTTGGGAGCCCACTCTATTGCAAGAGTCTTGGTAAGATTGACAAGCGCGCCTTTGGCAGCGCCATAAGCCGCACTTCCAGGAGTTGGTCTGGTAGCAGTCACGCTAGAAATATTAATAATATTAGAAATTGTTTTTTGTTTCATCATCAGCCTTCCAACCTTTTGACTTACATTCAATGGAGCCATTAAATTCAGATCAATGATAGCTTG
>DEOR01000039.1:15031-15616 GCA_002358345.1 Proteobacteria bacterium UBA3413
CATTCAATATAAACACCAGCATTGCCTTTGGCTTGAATTTTTCTAGAAGGTTTATTTCTGGCTAAAACCACCACATTGGCATCAAGTCTTAAAAATGTCTTAGTAATTTCTAACCCTATTCCCTTGGTACCACCGGTAATAATAACGGTTTTATTTTTAAAATTTATTTTAGTCAAGCAAGATACCTAAAAATTTACATCTCATAAATTATAACCTTCGACCGGCCATTGAGATAGAAATCATCTACTAATTGCAAAATTTTATAATTGACAAAATTAATACAAATGATACCCATTGATTCGTTTATAAGTTTGTATAATCTATGTATTTATTCTTTAAATTAACTAGGAGTGTTTTTATGAAAATTGCAATTCTCGGTGGCACAGGAGCATTGGGTAAAGGTTTGGCTTCGCGCTGGATTAAGGCAAATCATGAAGTCCTCATTGGAAGCAGGGATTTAGCTAAAGCGCAGGAAGTGGCTGTTGAGCTAGGACTCCCCAAATCTTCTGCTTATCTAAATGTAGACGCAGCAGCTCAATGCGAAATCGCCTGCATCACCGTTCCATTTGCGCATCAAGAATCAAC
>DEOR01000039.1:15791-18003 GCA_002358345.1 Proteobacteria bacterium UBA3413
GCTTTTCAAAATATATCAGCTGAATTACTGCAGACCGATAAAGAGATTGACTGCGATGTCTTGGTTGCCGGAGATTTTTTAGAAGCTCGAACCACTGTTATAGGGTTGGTTGAAGATGCTGGCTTAAAAGGTTGGCATGCCGGACCCTTGTGTAATTCTGTGGCTGCAGAAGCTTTAACATCAATCTTAATTGCCATTAATAAAAAGCATTCCTTGCAACATTCCGGCATTAAGATTACTGGTATTTAAACAACCAAGAGAGACCCTATCAACTCACTTTATTTGACAGCCTTAGAGAGCTTGCCACTGATTCAGCCGGGAGATGATCTTGCGACCCTAATTATTGATCAGTTAGTGAGACAGAACCTTCAGCTTGAAGATGGCGATATTTTAACCATTGCTCAAAAAGTAGTATCTAAATCTGAGAATAGATACCTGGATATCTCCACTTTGGTTCCGACCGATGAAGCAATATCACTCTCAAAAAAAATTGACAAGGACCCTCAGTTTATTCAGGCTATTTTAAATGAATCCAAGCAAGTCGTGAGATACAGAATGGGTGTACTCATCGTCGAGCATAAGCTTGGTTTCATTCATGCAAATGCGGGAATAGACCGCTCCAATATTGATCAAACTTCAAATCAGATCTTGCTATTGCCTGAGAACCCAGATTTATCAGCTAAATCTTTACGTGAATCTATCGCCAAGTATTTCAATAAAAATATTGGATTAATTATCTCAGATACCATGGGCAGGCCATTTAGAAATGGCATTGTTGGATTTGCCATTGGTAGCTCTAACATAGAATGTGTGGTTGATGAGAGAGGCAAAAAAGATCTCTATGGGAATATATTAAAAGTAACCCAGATAGCTGTTGCTGACGAGCTTGCAGCTGCAGCTTCCTTGCTGATGGGGCAGGCGGCTCAAAAAAAGCCGGTCGTTTTAATACGAGGCTATAAAGCTAATTTTTCAGAACATGCTTCTGGAAAAGATCTCATTAGAAGTGAGGTCGAGGATCTTTTTAGGTGAAAAATTATCTACTATTATGCGGTGGCGTAGGCGGAGCTAAATTAGCCCTTGGTTTTTCTAAAATTTTAGCAGAATCAAATCTCACAATTGCAGTAAACACCGGGGATGATTTCAAGCATTTAAATCTCAAGATTTGCCCTGACCTTGATACTGTTCTTTATACCCTGGCCAATGAGTCTGACTTGTCTAAAGGATGGGGAAGAGCAGATGAATCTTGGGAAATGCTTGGCGCACTAAAACAACTTGGCGGAGAGACTTGGTTTCAACTTGGAGACAAAGATTTAGCAACCCACATCATTCGCACTCAATTACTAGCTGACGGCGCGACTCTATCCCAGGTTACCCAAGAACTTTGCAGTCGATTTGGAGTTCAATCTAAGGTGCTACCTATGAGCGATGAAACTGTTGAAACATACATACAAACAAAAAATCGATTACTGTCATTCCAAGAGTATTTTGTAAAATTTCAATGCGGGCCTCCGGTAACTGATTTTGTTTTCAAGGGCTTAGACAAGGCAAAATTTAATCCATTAATTGATCTGGAAGCGTTTGATGAAATTATTATTTGCCCTTCAAACCCATTCGTTAGCATTAATCCAATCATTCAGCTCGAAGGCTTGAATCAATTCTTAAAATTACACCCTGAAAGAGTTAATGTAGTAAGCCCAATAGTAAACTCCCAGTCATTAAAGGGTCCAACATCAAAAATAATGCATGAGCTAGGTCTTGAAGTATCGGTTAACTCGATAGCTAATTTTTACAAAGATTATGCCAGTACAATATTTGTTGATGAGTTGGATAATGATCAACTTGATTGCCTTCACACGAGCGGCTTTAAGACTTTCACCGCACCATTGGTGATGAAGTCCTTGCAATCAAAAATACACTTAGCTCAGTCTATAGTTGGTTTTTTAGAGGGAAACTAAGGATGAAAATAGCTATATTTATTCCTGTAAAAAAATACACTGAATCAAAAGAGCGTTTAAGCCACATTCTTACAAATAGTGAGAGAGCAGCTTTAGCAAAAACCATGGCGCAGAAAACTGTTAACGCTTTTGTCCAAGCCAATATAGCTAGCACTATAACCGTGGTTACCAATGATCCCCATTTGGTAATTCAGGGCGCAGAGATTTTTGTATCAACTTTATCGCTGAATTTAGCATTAGAGGAAGCTATAGCTAAC
>DEOR01000039.1:18235-20478 GCA_002358345.1 Proteobacteria bacterium UBA3413
CTTGAAGTTTAAACTTTATTTCGGACCTAATAGTTTCCACTTATTTCAGCAGGCATTTAAAGAGCATGTTTTTACATTCGAGTCTCCGTCCATCACTTCATTGCAGCAAGACCTTGACTCAGATGATGATTACTTCAAACTAATTAAATATGTCGAAGTATAAAACCCATGGATATTAAGGATTATTCAAATTCAGCTCTAAGAAATCTTATTGCTAATGAAAGTTGCAATGCATCTGATCTAGAGCTTTTATCCAACGTCGCAATTTCTGACTTTTTAATACAGTCAGCCTATAAAAAGAAATTTAATTACTACGGTAAAAAATTAACTTTTTCGCCTAAAGTCTTTATCCCATTAACGTTTCTATGTAGGGATGTTTGTCATTACTGCACCTTTGCCCAGACACCAAAAAATGTTGAATCACCTTATCTTTCAATCGATCAAGTGGTTGAGATTGCTAAAGAAGGCGAGTTAAAAGGCTGTCATGAAGCCTTATTTACCTTGGGTGATAAACCGGAACTACGATACAACGCTGCAAGAAATGCTTTAAAGGACATGGGCTATTCGTCTACTAATGAGTACTTAGCCGCTTGCGCTCAAGCAGTTTTAGATGAAACCTCCCTGATACCTCATCTAAACCCGGGATGCCTAACTCCTGAAGAATTAACTATGTTAAAACCTTTAAGCGGATCTATGGGGCTTATGGTTGAGTCACTATCAGAGGAGTTGATGAAAAAAGGTCAAGCCCATCATGGATCGCCAGACAAAGACCCTGCATTCCGCTTACAAACTATAGAAGAGGCGGGGAAGCAAAAAATTCCCTTTACTACCGGTATTTTAATCGGCATTGGAGAAACTCGCTTCGAACGACTTGAGGCATTAGTAAAAATAGCTGAATTGCATTCTCTCTATGGCCACATTCAAGAAGTGATAGTACAGAATTTTAAAGCCAAGCCTAATACTCTGATGGCAAATGCACCAGAACCATCCTTTGATGATTTGTTATGGACTGTGGCTATGGCAAGGTTAATTCTTCCAATTGATATAAGTCTTCAAGTACCACCCAACCTTAATTCTGGCCACTTAGATCAATTGATTATGTCAGGCATCAATGATTTTGGTGGGATATCACCTGTGACCAAAGATTTTGTAAATCCAGAAGCCCCATGGCCTGAAATTGAGCTATTGCAGGAAACCGTAACTAGTCTTAACCAGTTTCTTTTGCCTCGAACAACTTTGTACCCAAATTATTTTTCTAAATTAGATGAATTCTCTACCCCCGATATATCCTCTAGATTGCTTAGAAAGGTCGATGCTCAATCCTTGCTTAGAGAAGATGCATGGGTATCCGGAGTCAGCCAATCCACCCCCAATTATAGTGATCTGAGATCGACATCTGGTATCAAAGATGTCATCACCAAGGCTGAAGCTCAGTTGGACATAGATTCGATTTCAGCTCTTCTTGAAAGTGATGGCAGGGACTTCAAGTACATTATTGATTATGCCAATGAACTTAACAGGGATCTTCATGGCAATACTGTCACTTGCGTTGTCAATCGGAATATAAACTACACAAATATCTGCTCATTTAAGTGTAATTTTTGTGCTTTTTCTAAAGGCAAGGGTCATGACGACCTAAGAGGCAAGCCTTACAACATTTCGCGAGATGAAATAGTAAGACGTACAAAAGAAGCGGTTGCTAGAGGCGCTACAGAGGTATGTATGCAAGGCGGAATCCATCCAGCCTACACTGGACAAACGTACTTAGATATTATTCAAGCTGTTAGATCCGTTTCAGACACTATACATATTCACGCCTTCTCACCTTTAGAAATAGATCATGGACGCAAAACCCTTAATATCTCAACCGAAGAGTTTTTATTAGAGCTAAAAAAATCAGGGTTGAATTCATTGCCAGGGACCGCGGCTGAAATTCTACATGACGATATTCGAGCAGTTATTTGCCCTGATAAATTAAATTCAATGGAGTGGATTAATATTATTAAAGCAGCCCATGCTGTTGGCTTACCTACAACCTCAACCATGATGTTTGGCCATGTAGAAAACATGAAACATGTTGCCCATCACCTAGCCTCGATTCAAAAAATTCAATTAGAAACTAGCGGTATAACAGAGTTTGTGCCGTTACCTTTTGTTGCAGAAGAAGCTCCTATCTATAGGAGGGGCTTATCAAGGCCTGGGCCAACATTCAAAGAAGCCGTAGTAGTCCATTCGGTCTCGAG
>DEOR01000039.1:20724-21616 GCA_002358345.1 Proteobacteria bacterium UBA3413
ATTAATGATGTAGGCGGCGTGCTCATGAATGAAAGTATTACCAAAGCAGCCGGAGCTTCATTTGGACAAGAGTTAGAGTTAGATAAGGTCCTAGAGATCACTCAATCCCTAGGATTAAATCTCGTTCAACGGAATACCCTTTATAGGACATTGAATACCAATATGTCTAAGTTGGTTGATTTGCAAAAGATTCCATTAGAACCTATTGTTAATGATTACCACCCACCATCCCAATTAGAGGCAACTCACATATGAAATCTTTCCCTGTAACCATGATCTTTCTAGGCTACGCCCTTTGCATCTATTCTATGTTTATTACATGGAATATATTTCTTGATATCCATATCTTTTTAAGACTGCTGATTTGCCACATCGAGGCCACACTATTTATTTACTTACTCAGCGTACTTTTTAAAAACTCTAGCTGGTATGACGCTTTTTGGTCTGTTATTCCAGTGGTTTTAGCTTTCATGTGCTGGATTGACATAGAGTCATCTGGCAATGGGTCAAGGGCACTGATAATGTTTGCTTGTTTGCTGTTCTGGTCAATCAGGCTTACCTATAACTGGTTAAGATCCTGGGATGGCTTTGGTCATGAGGATTGGCGTTACATCATGATGAAGGCAAAAGCTAAAAATAGATTTCAATATTTCACCATAGACTTTGGCGCCATTCATTTAATTCCAACTTTATGCGTCTACATGGCTCTATTACCGATGTGCATGGCTCTATATTTTCAAGGCAATAATGTATTTTGGTTAGACTGGATTGCATGCATTGTGGGTGTTGCTGCGGTGATCATACAAATTATTTCAGATCAGCAGATGTATGCATTCAGAAAATCTCTAATAAAACCTGAGACCATGAGCACAGGCTTATGGTTCTATTCACG
>DEOR01000039.1:21818-23197 GCA_002358345.1 Proteobacteria bacterium UBA3413
AGACGGCCAGATTTTCAAAATTACATGGACACGACACCAGCTATATTTTTAAATTTATTGAAGAGGAACACACAATGAGAATTATCTTAACTTTTTTTATCACTTTATTTTTAGCTCCTCCAGCATTTACAGCTGAATTAACATCTGCCTTGGATCAAAATATGAATGGAGTCATGAGCAAGGTTATTGATTGGAGACATCATTTTCACCAGTTCCCGGAACTGTCTAATAGAGAGTACAAAACTCAAAAATCTATTGCTGATGCCCTAACTGAAATGGGCCTAGAACCAAATCTGGACTATGGAATAACTGGCGTCACAGCTTTTATTAGAGGCCAAAACTCTGGACCTCTCATTGCACTAAGAGCAGACATTGATGGCTTGCCTGTTACAGAGCAACTCAACCTACCATTTTCCTCGAAAGAAAAAACCACATACCAGGGAAATGAAATTGGCGTCATGCACGCTTGTGGACATGACGCACATATTGCAATTTTACTTGGCGTGGCCAGCTTCCTCTCGCAAAATACTGATAAATTAAATGGCGATATTATGCTTATTTTTCAACCAGCTGAGGAGGGCGCACCTGCTGGTGAAGATGGCGGCGCAGAACTAATGCTAAAACAAGGTTTGTTCGAGCTAGAAAAGCCTGATGCTATTTTTGGCCTTCATGTGTCGAATTTGTCACATGGAACTATCATGCTTAAACCTGGACCAGCAATGGCTTCTGCTGAAGCCTTTAGAATTAATATCGAAGGCAAGCAAACTCACGGCTCTAGACCTTGGGAAGGAGCGGACCCAATTGTTGCAGCTTTTAATATTGGAACGACGTTGCAAACAATCGTAAGCAGGCGTCTCAATCTTCTTGATAGTCAGGCTGTAGTCTCTGTTGGTATAATGAAAGCTGGCACAAGAAACAACATCATTCCTCAGCATGCGATGCTTGAAGGTACCATCAGAACTTTTCAAGACTCTTACGCTGATCAGATACGAGATGAAATTAAGTTAATCGCAGAAAATGTTGCAGCCGCACATCATGCAACTGCCACAGTGGACTTTAAAATTTATGGTGGTTACCCAGTAACATTCAATGATCTTGATTTATCGAAGAAATATGGACCTGTTCTTAAAAAAGCTGCAGATGGTAATTATTATGAAGCTTTAGTCCCTAGAACAGGGGCAGAAGACTTTTCTTTCTTTGCTCAACAAGTTCCTGGTCTATTTTTCTTTCTGGGGGTCAATCCGCCAGAGGCTGAAAGCATGCCAACAAATCATTCACCATATTTCTACATTGATGATGCTGCCTTGGATAATGGTGTTAAAGCTTTTGTGAGCTTAGTTGAAGAGTTTTCTGTGGATTTTAACAAAACTAACTAACGA
>DEOR01000020.1 GCA_002358345.1 Proteobacteria bacterium UBA3413
TGGAGACCAAAACTATGACAGCTCTATGGATGCCGTTCGAGCGCTTTTATTTCCGCTCCACATCACAGCATTTTGTTTGTGTGATTCTTTAGAGGAAGATTCATATCTTGAAGCATCCCAAGTCATTATTGTTAGCGCTTCTAGTAAAACGGCTATTGGCCTAGCTCAAGGCTTAGCTGATGCTGAAGATTCACCAACAATAGTTGGATTAACCTCCGCAAGCAATGCTGAGTTTGTAGGAAGTTTGGGCTGTTATGATGAGGTGATTTCATACGATGAACTTGACCGAGCCGATTGCTCCCTGGGATCTGTGATTGTCGACATGGCAGGGAATCGAGAAATCTTAGGAACACTTCATGGGGAGTTAGGAGATAACATGCTTAAGTGCCTCACTGTAGGCATGACTCATTGGGACAACGAAACCACCGCAGAGGATGCTTTGGGGCAAGCGATGCTAAGAGACAGAACGGAATTCTTTTTTGCGCCAGCACATATTCAAAAACGCATTGGTGACTGGGGTCATGAAGGCTATGCTGAAAAAACAAATTTATTCATGACTGCCAGAGCTGTTCAAAGCAAAGACTGGATGCAGGTCAAGGAGATTTCTGGGTTAGAAAATTTTACTAGTACTTATGAAGAAGTGGTTGCTGGAAAGATCAATCCAAATGAAGGCATTATCGTCAATTTAAAGAATGCTTAAAAAGCTATCTTTTCTTTTGCTGGTAATGTTATTTTCTGGAATTTTAATTTGGGAATACAAGGTCAATATAATTGTTTGGACATTGCCAAAAATTAGTAACTTCATGAATCCAATTCAAGAAAATATTCCCACTAATTGGTCCGAAGGCCCATTAGAAGAATTAGACAAAAAAGATTCTCGACCAAACATTATTTTAATTTTGGCTGACGATATGGGATATAACGACATCTCTTTGCATAATGGCGGTGCAGCAGATGGCTCTCTCCAAACTCCGCATATAGATTCTTTAGCAAAAAATGGTGTTTGGTTCTCCAAAGGATATGCAGCGAATGCAACTTGCGCTCCATCAAGAGCTTCAATCATGACAGGTAGATATGCTACGAGATTTGGGTTTGAATTCACCCCTATTCCTGATGTAGGCAGAACGGTATTGCGGTGGTTTGCGGAGGAGGATGACGCGGTTTTAAAAACAAGAATAGATGAGGAAGTAGCTAACAATCTTCCATCTTTTATGGAGCAGGGCATGCCCTCAGAGCAAATTACTATTGCAGAAATCTTGAAAGACGCAGGTTATTACACTGCTCATATCGGAAAATGGCATCTTGGCCAGGCCTCTGGAATGTCGCCTATTGATCAAGGGTTTGATGATTCATTATCTTTGGGGAGTTCACGCTATCTGCCAGAAGATCACCCGGATGTGGTTAATGCAAAATTTAATACGAGTATAGACAAGATGATTTGGGCATCCGGTCAATATTCCGCTAGGTTTAACGAAGGTGAATATTTTGCTCCAGATAAATATGTCACCGATTACTATACTGATGAAGCATTAAAGGTCATTGAGAAAAATAAGAACAGGCCTTTTTTCTTATATTTAAGTCATTGGGCAATTCACAACCCACTGCAAGCATTAAGAAGTGATGTAGAAGAAATGAGCCACATGCCTGGCCACAATCTCCAAGTTTATTCTGGAATGATTAGAGCGCTTGATAGAAGTGTTGGAAAAATTGTTGAGAAATTAACAGACTTAAATATTCAGGGCAAGACGTTAATTATCTTTACTAGCGATAATGGCGGAGCTAATTACATTGAATTAGAAGATATAAATAAACCATTTCGGGGCTGGAAAGTAAGTTTTTTTGAAGGAGGAATCAGAGTTCCATTTATAGCAAGCTGGCCCAATGAAATTGATTCAGGTTTAGAATTTGATAAACCTGTCCATCATTTCGATATTTTTTCTACCATTGCTGCAGCTGCAAAAGCTCAAATTCCCAATGACAGAAAAATAGATGGAGTCGATTTGCTACCCTTTATTAAAAAGGAAATACCAATCAAACCACATAAAACTCTTTTTTGGCGATCAGGAAACCATCAATCTGTATTGCACGAAAATTGGAAATACATAATCAGCAAAAAAGAAGAGATGAGATGGTTGTTTGATACTTCTTTAGACCCATTAGAAAAAAATAATTTAATAGAAAGTCATCCAGATGAAGTTCAATTAATCGAAAATCTTTTGGCGAAATTTAATTCTGAGCAACAAGACCCCTTATTTCCTTCTAGTTTTGAGGTTCCTATTTTAATAGATAAGTTTGAAGGTAAAAAGATTGAAACAAATGACGAGTATATTTACTGGTCGAATTAAATGGAGAAAAAGATGAAAAATGTATTAAGAATTATAGCGGGACTGTCCGGGGCTTTATTTTTACTGAATGGGTTGCGCTGGATTGTGGATCCATCAATGGTTGCAGAGTCTTTAGGTATGCCTTTGCTGGAAGGTGTGGGACTGAGCACTCAAATTGGCGATATGGGCAGCTTCTTTGTTACTGTCGGCGCCATGACATTAATTGGAGTGTTTACCAAAAC
>DEOR01000001.1:0-2334 GCA_002358345.1 Proteobacteria bacterium UBA3413
AGAATACTCACTCTTCAACTTTATTGGCACAATAATTGCATGTTGTAAGGGTGTGCGTTAAGAATTAATTCTTTCCCCCTAAAGATGTTGAGTGCAAATTCAATGCAAAGCTTAACGCGCACCTCCCTTGAGTCTGATCACAGGAAAGGCATGCTAGGCTTCTTGTACTTATAAGGTGTATTCGAGGGTAAGATTTAGTAACCTACCGCGAGGATCATGAACTCGAGTATCAAAACTAAAATCAGGTGCGTCATACAATAACGGTGCTTTTTTATCCAAGATATTCATAATACCTAATCCAATTTCAAGGGCTCCTTGAGATAAGTTTATGGATGTAGTGACAGAAAAATCATGCACCAAGAATGCTTTGACTTGATTGCTGTAACCCAAACTTTGAGCTGCAGCTGGAATGGGGCGCTCATTAGAGTAACCATCTACATATCTTGAATTCAGGCCAAGCACATAATCTTGTACCTGCAAGGAAAGAAATGTATTGAGTCTGAGTTCAGGCAAAGAATGAGTATGAGCATCATAATTAAATTTGCCAACCCGATTCACCATGACCATATGCTCTTCCTCACTCTCACCCTCTTCATGTTCGTCGTGATCTTCATGCTCTGGTGTTAAAAAATCTGCAAGCTGAGTAGCTTTTATGCTTAAATTAAAATCTCCATATAAGGTTGATTTTGCAACATTGAGCTCAATATCTAAACCGTTCACCTCTGTGCGCTCTTCATTAAAATAAGTAGTGCTAACTGCGATCAAATCTCCAAATTGGTTCCTCGTAATGCTGGCTCCATTAGGATTAGTGTTGAGGATGACTTGCGCACTCTCAACCTCAATACGATCTTTATAATCTATAGACCAATAATCTATAGTTAAATCAATGTCATCGGTTAGATTCCAGATAAACCCGAGGCTGATATTCTCAGATGTAGCAGGTTTTAAATCTGCATTACCTAATTGAGCCAAGCGAACAAATGGCGAGCTATCAATATCTCTAACACTACCCAGTTGAATCTCCGAAGAAAACAACTGCGCCATAGAGGGTGCTGTAAATGAAGTGCCCACTGACCCTCTTAAGATCAATCGATCGCTGGGAGAGTACTTCAATGAAAACTTTGGATCAAATGAAGAGTCATTTTGAAGGCGTTCATATCTTCCTGAAAAGACTAGGTCCAGGTCTGATAAAACAGTTTTGTTTGCTTCAAAAAAAATTGCTTTCTTTTTTCGAGCAGTGCCTACATTCTTGCCGCCACCCAAGAATAAAAGGTCTGCACCCTTAATGAGCTTGCCATCAGCATCAAAGGAAGCCCTACTGCCTTCTGAATAATTAATATCTAAATTTTCATTATTTAACTGAAACCCTAAAGCAAAATTAATCCCTTGCGCCTGACCAGTCAGAATTCCATCTAGCGAGAGGAGGCTGCCAGTTTTAGTTGATTTCTCAGAGCCTTTAACATGTTCAATTAAACTTGTTGCGTTCTCCAGAGGCATAAAAATATTCCACTGCTCCTGACCACTTACTCCACCCTGCCCCAAGATGGCTGCTTCAAATCTTGATTGAATAGTGTCTGGGCGATTGTGCTTATTTTGATGTTCACTAGCTGCGAGCGAAAGCTCAAAACTAAAATCCTGATTAATGTCAAACTCCAAGCTATTGCTAAAGTGATATTGTGAAATGCTCTTAGGTGAATTGGGCGATGGAAAAGCTGAGCCTAATGGTCTGCCATACCAAATAACAGGAACATTAAATGGGCTTCCTCCTTGGCCAGGAAGCACTTCCTTGGAAAGATATGCCAGCGCAGGGTAAGAAGGAGACTGAGGATTATCGTTGACATTAATAACAGAGGTTAAAAGTGTCATGGAGTAGTTGAGTGTTTTAAAGTCACGCTCAAAATTAACATAGCCTTTAAGGTGATCTTCATCGTTAACTAAATTAAATCTTTCGCCATAAAGAATTTTGCAAAAGGGTCCTTCAATGACGCCGCCATTATCTAGGCAGCTCGGATCCTTAGCCCAAGCTCCAGTATCATAATTTCCGCTGTAAGGACCTGAAGTAATAACATCTGGTGCTGTAACTTTAAACGTGTTGCCTAAGGAGCTTAAGCCAAGCTCAGAGAGCCTGGGAATCTCACTAGCATTTAGAGGCGAGCGATTAAGCAAGCTTGCTGCGGCAACAAAATTACCGCCAAAAGCTTCTGCCCCATACATAA
This sequence comes from Proteobacteria bacterium UBA3413, assembly GCA_002358345.1. Lineage (GTDB taxonomy): Bacteria > Pseudomonadota > Gammaproteobacteria > Magnimaribacterales > D2472 > D2472. Next base: position 2,217 of record DEOR01000001.1, read on the forward strand.
ACCCTAGGGAACTATCTTGCTGATTGTAGTTGGTAGTTTTTTGGCTAGCCAGAGAAACTTTTAAGCCGTCATAAGAGTGATAGGTATGAAAATTTATAACTCCTGCCACAGCATCAGA
>DEOR01000001.1:2592-2714 GCA_002358345.1 Proteobacteria bacterium UBA3413
CTTGGTATTAATCAGAACAAGTGTAGAAGCATGATCTAGACCCCTGAGAGTGATGGCAGCCATTCCTTGGTCTACCCCATCCAAAGCATTTGTTTGAAAGTGTGATCCAGAAGCAACACTTA
>DEOR01000051.1:0-430 GCA_002358345.1 Proteobacteria bacterium UBA3413
GGTGAAATGCTTGAACACTTCTTTATATCGCTAGTTAACTCTGCTGCCTTTACCTGTCATATATCGACTGTCGGCAGTAATTCACATCATTTGCTTGAAGCTACCTTCAAAACCTTTGCCAGAGCGCTCAGGCAGGCAATAATAATAGAGAGCTCTGACTCATCTTCGACCAAAGGTGTTATGTGAGCGTAGCTATTATTGATTGCGGAGGAGCAAACCTAAGATCTGTGCAACATGCACTAACACTCAGAGATCAAGAGGTGGTAATTACCACAGATCCTGCTCAGATATCCCAGGCCTCTCATGTTGTTATTCCTGGCGTCGGCTCTGCAGGACGGGTAATGAATACTTTGCGAAGGTTAAACCTAACAGACACTATCAGAGAACTTCGTCAGCCAGTATTAGGCATATGCATTGGAATGCAGGTTTT
>DEOR01000051.1:613-2979 GCA_002358345.1 Proteobacteria bacterium UBA3413
AAAAAACTTCCAGTTAACCATGGAATAAAAATTCCTCAAATGGGCTGGAATGAATCAGCTTTTAATTCCAGCGCCCTATCCCACCTCAGCAATCACTATTACTTTGCAAATAGCTACTACGCTGAAGAATCAAGAGATACCGCAGCCATCACAGAATATGAAATAACTATGACCTCGGTAGCGATTAAAAACAATTTTATTGGATGTCAGTTTCATCCAGAAAAATCATCCGCTGCTGGTGAAAAATTTCTTAATCATTTTTTAGAATTGAAATGACTATATTGCCTGCGATTGATCTAAAAAATGGCAACTGTGTTCGTTTGGTACAAGGAGATTTTAACCGGTTAACCAACTACAGCCTCGACCCAATCAAGCAAGCCAAAGAATTTCTAGATTATGGTTTTAATTATCTGCACATTGTTGATTTAGATGGTGCTCAAACAGGCTCCCAAGATAATCTTCCCATCATCAAAAAACTCGCTTCTAACCCTCAGTTAAGCTTAGAGGTTGGTGGTGGAATTAGAAGTATTGAAAAAGCTTCAGAGATGCTTGAACTTGGCGTCACTCGGATTATTGTAGGCACAGCTTTATTTGAAACAGCCAACTTTTTGTCTGAACTTCAGTCAAACTTTGATCCAGATCAAATAGTCTTAGGGCTAGATTTCAAAAGCATCGAAGATCAAAGAATGATTTTTACTCACGGATGGCAGAATCAATCCTCTGTTAGCTTGATGGAATTTTTATACTCTTACTCATATTTTACAAATATTTTAGCTACAGACATTAGCTTGGATGGTGCAATGCAAGGCCCAAGCCTAGAGGCCTATCAAAATATTATTGAAGCATTTCCAAGTATTAATCTTATTGCATCTGGAGGAATTTCTTCAATGCAAGATATTGAAGCAGTAAGCGCACTGGGCTGCAAGGAAGTGGTAGTTGGAAAAGCAATTTATGAGCAGGCTATAAGCTTAGAGGAATTATCCAATGCTATGTAAAAGAATTATTCCATGTCTGGATGTTCAAAATGGATTGGTGGTTAAGGGTGTTCAGTTTAAGAATCATGCGGTCATGGGTGGTATTGTCGAGCTCGCTGCCAAATATTCTGATATGGGTGCAGACGAGTTAGTTTTTTACGATATATCTGCAAGCACTGAAGAGAAAATGGTTAATAAACATTGGGTTAAGAAAATAGCAGAGGTTATCAATATTCCATTTTGCGTGGCTGGTGGAATTAAGTCCCTAGAGGATGCGAGGCTAATACTTAATGAAGGGGCTGATAAAATCTCAATTAATACACCCGCCTTACTTAATCCAATGCTTATTAAGCAACTTAGTGATGAGTTTGGCGCTCAATGCATTGTGGTTGGAATGGACATTAAAACAGTGAATTCACAGCATCTTGTTTATGCTAAAACTGGAAATGAAGCCACAGCATATTCAAGCAATATAGAGGCTTCGGAATGGCTAGAGACTATTCAGACTTTAGGCGCCGGCGAAGTAGTCATTAACTCGATGAACCAGGACGGCATGAGAAATGGTTATGATCTCCAGCTCATCAAGGACCTTTCAAATCATTGCACTATCCCAATGATTGCTTCAGGAGGCGCTGGATGTATGGAAGATTTTACAGAAGTATTTAAATCTACGAACGTTGATGGTGCCTTGGCTGCAAGCGTTTTTCATAAAGATATATTCACAATACAGGGGCTTAAACATTTCCTTCAATCAAATAACATTAACGTAAGAGGCTAAATCATGGAATTAAATTGGGACAAAGTTAATGGTTTAATGCCTGTAATAATCCAGGATGCACGTACCTTGAGAGTCTTAATGCTGGGATACATGAACGAAGAAGCTCTTGGTCAAACACAGCAATCGGGACTTGTTACTTTTTACAGTAGAACACAACAAAAATTATGGACAAAAGGCGAGACGTCTGGCAACTCTCTGCATGTTCAAGATATTCATTATGATTGTGATGGCGACACCTTGCTTATTACAGCCCTTAATGATGGCCCAACATGCCACCTTGGCAGAGAGTCATGCTTCCCTGAATCACCAAAAAATAATCCATTTATCAAAAAATTAGAGACGGTCATTGATGAAAGTTTTAAAACAAAGAGCCCTAATTCATATACTTACAATTTATATGTAGAAGGGATCAAGGAGATGGCTAAGAAAGTTACAGAGGAAGCTGGTGAAGTAGCAATTTCTGCAGTAACAGATGATGGTCGGGTGAAAGAGGAATCAGCAGACTTAATTTACCATTTATTGGTCATGCTTCGAAAAATGGATGTCAGTTTTAGCGAAGTGATAGATGTCTTGGAGGCACGCGCAACTAAATAAATGTGATATTAGCAAAGTGC
>DEOR01000051.1:3190-3919 GCA_002358345.1 Proteobacteria bacterium UBA3413
AAATAGCGCTATTAAATTTGGGATTGTTACCAGGGCGACTACAACATAAGCAATATTCCATATAATGGTAGTGTCTATGACTGCTGCTGCTATAAAACTCACAACATAGATCATTCGATACCATGGCACGGCACCTTCACCAAATATATATGCTGTCGATCTATCTCCATAATAAGACCAAGCTATCGCGGTTGAGAAAGCAAACAACAACAAGCCAATAGCTACTATGTATTCACCATAAATACCAAGAACACCTGAAGCAAAAGCCTTGGACGTAAGTGCAGCCGAATGAATCAGTGATTTACCCTCCACTTTTACCAAAGAGTCCTCAATATCACCGTTACTTATTTCCAGCACACCATTAAAAGGTAAACCAGATTTATAAAAGACTACATCTTCAGCGATAGAATTATTATGGAAAATAGTGATGTCATTTTGTTGCAATAGACCATCGACAACAGTTAAATCACCAGAGAAATTCTTAACAGCCGTCGTATCGCTAGTAAAGTTTCTAGCATCGAGAATATATTTACCTAGCTCTTCAACGTCACCTTTATTAGATTCATTGTAAGAACCTTCAAAGATTGCCATGGATGATCTCTCAAACGTATTATCATATTTTTGAGTCCATGCACCGCTAGATAGGATAACAAGAGCCGTAACGCTGCAGACGATAATAGTATCGATAAATGGCTCTAATATAGAAACCATCCCTTGCTCTACTGAATG
>DEOR01000051.1:4099-15073 GCA_002358345.1 Proteobacteria bacterium UBA3413
CCAAGCTTTAAGCTCATTGCAAAACTAGCTCCCAAGAAACCACCCGCTGCCGCAGAGCCAGAAAAAACTTGTGAAAAAATGGAATGCAAAGAAGGAATAATATTTTGGTAATTTTCAACAACCACAACCAAAGCCCCACCAAAATAGATAACAGCCATTAGTGGAACTAATTTACTGGCAATTTTAGCAATTCTTTTAATTCCACCTGCAATAATTAACCAAAGCATGACACCCAGAATAAGCCCTGTAGCTAGTTTGGGGATAGAAAAAGTAGAGTCAAGAACGCTAGCAATGTTGTTAATTTGAGGCATATTGCCTGAGCCAATTGCACAAATCATCATCAAAGCTGCAAACATAACGCCAGCCCATCGCATGTTAAAGCTTTTTTCAATGTAATACATGGGGCCACCTGATACAGAGCCATCTGTCAGGGTGGTTCGATACTTATGAGCCATTGTGACTTCAACAAATTTTGTGGTCATGCCAAAAATAGCCGTAATCCACATCCAGAAAATTGCAGCTGGACCACCGATCCAAATTGCTAGTGCTACTCCTCCTATATTTCCCGTGCCCACCGCCCCAGACATAGCGGTCGTTAGAGCTTCAAAAGGACTAGTCTCCCCTTTTGTATCTTCCTTGGCGTATTTTCCAGTGACTATTCTCCACCCATGAGCAAAAAATCTAAATTGGGGAAACCCAAGGGAGGCAGTAAAGTAAACGCCTGTTCCGATCAAAAATGCGGGAAACCACCATGAGCCACTAAGGTAACCATCCAAGAGCAGTAGAAAATCATTAAAAGCAACCATAATTAGTCCTTGTTATTTTGCAGCCAGTCCTCGAGATCTGTGTAGCCACCTATTAATTCATTGTCGATAAATATTTGAGGCATAGTGCGAGCATTAGGGTTTCGTTTCATCAGAGTATCAAACACCTCAGGTATTTCCACATTATGCTCGACATAAGAAATATTATTTTGTGTAAAGTAATTTTTTGCTTTATCACAATAAAGACAATTTGATTTAGAATATATTTCAACATTATTAAACATCAGGGAATTATAAGCTAAATGTCATTATTTAATTTAAAAAACAAGTCATTTTTAATCACTGGATCCTCCAGAGGCATTGGTAAATCTATTGCATTAAATGCAGCAATGGAAGGTGCAAAAGTCATCATATCCAGTAGAAAAATCGATGCATGTAATAAAACTGCTGATGAAATCAATGAGCTGATTGGCTCAGAGGTAGCATTTCCCATTCAAGCTAATATTGCGGATGAAAGCCAGCTAATAAATCTTGTCGAAGAAACAAATAAGATTTTAGGAAAAATTGATGTGCTGATATGCAACGCAGCCACCAACCCATTCATGGGATCTATGGCAGATATTCCATCAGATGCATTTGATAAAATTATGAATAACAACATCAAGGCGAACCATCTGCTCACAAACTTGGTAACCCCTCAAATGATCGATCGAAAAGACGGGGTTATTATTATCATTTCTAGCGTAGGAGGAACAAGAGGCAGTGATCTGATCGGAACATACAATATAAGCAAAGCTGCAGATATACAGATGGTCAAAAATATTGCTGTTGAATATGGTAAATTTAATATCAGAGCCAATAGCATTGCGCCAGGGTTGATCAGAACAGATTTTGCAAAAGGTTTATGGGAAAATCCGAAGATACATGATCACTATACAAAGACTCATCCGATGAGAAGAATCGGCGAGCCTGATGAGATAGCTGGAACTGCGATCATGCTTGCCTCAAAGGCTGGCACCTATATAAACGGTCAAACAATTATTGTTGATGGAGGCGCAACAATTTAATAAAGGCTATCTACAAAGAGCTTGTAATTTAAAAATAAAATGACTGAGTCCGATTTGCTCGTTTAGCGAAGGCACTAAATTAAGCGAAACCTTATATTCAATGAGGTCATCTATCAGGCCTGAAAGCTCGCGTGAATCGGGTGCTTTTTTATCCAGAGCGCTCATCATGGGGTTACTTTTATAAAACCCTAATAAGATGCCTAAGTTTGTTTTCAGGAAGAGGATCAAAGAATCGACCTTTTCGTCTAAAGTAACATCTAATTCTTTGTAATATTTCAGGAGATCAAATGTATCGATCTCTCCTGAGCAATAAGCGTTAAGTTTGTTTGTGAGATCTTGGTAATGAGTTACATGATCTTTGGTAATAAGTTTTTCTATAGCAAGGGGCGTTAAATCAGGGGCAAAATTTAGCGAAGAATAATCAATAAATCCTTGGCTAAGTAGCCAGCGATCAATCTCTGTAGTTGATGGGTTTTGTATCGAAAGATGAGTGGATCTACTGTAAATAGTAGGTAGAAAATTCCTTCTTTTATTAGAGACTAGCAGAATAAATTTATTTTCAGGCAGCTCCTCGAGAGTTTTAAGCAATGCATTTTGCGAGTTAACATTCATCAGATGAGCATCAAAAATAATCCCGACCCTTGTTGGAGAAACAGAATGAGAGAGAGAAATAAACTCATTCAAGGACCTAATGCCATCTATTTTTTTTGATGTAATTGAATCTTTTTTAGCGTTAGTTGGTGCTAATAAACTAGAAGAAGAATTTTCAGCAGACAAGAAGCAGTAATCTGGATGTGATCCAGCATCAAAATAAACACACGAATTACACTTATTGCATGGTTTGGTCAGATCAAGGCAAAGTAGTTTTTTGGCAAAATAGGAAGCAAGAACCTGCTTCCCTAATCCAGCCTCTCCATCAATCAAAAGACATGATGGAAATCGAGAATCTGAATATTGGTTAATTGCAGCATTTAACCATGGGTACTGCCGCTCGATCATAATTGGAATGATGATCTTATGAGATCAATAGATTGTGAATGAATGGCATCCTGCTCAGCGTCCGCATTAATTAGATGAACCTCTGGAAGAGATTGAGATAAAGTTATATAGCCAGACCTCACTCTTTCAAAAAACTCTAACCCAGATGATTCGATTCTATCCTTCACATCATTAGTTTTGCGCTTGAAGCCAGTCTGCACATCTAAATCATAAAGGATGGTTAAATCTGGTCTTGGGCACTTTGTACCAAGTACCAGGGAATCAATAAAATCTAGAGACAGCTCTCTGCCATAACCTTGATAGGCAATTGATGCGTGGTAATAACGATCACATAAAATAAAGTCTTCCGAAGGTTTTTCTAAATGCAATCTAATCATTTCAGATCGTGCTGCAAACATTAACAAGAGCTCTGTTTCAAAGGAGATATCTGAATTGTTAGATAAAAGTAACTCTCTAATTTTTTCACCAAAGTCAGTTGACCCAGGCTCTCTTAGCAATTTAACGCTATACCCACGATCTTCAAGCCATGCTTTAACTAAAGTTATTTGAGTGGACTTCCCTACCCCCTCAATTCCTTCAAAGGTAATTAATTTCATATTATTTATTTTAATTGGTGCTGTCTTACGGCCTTCAAATGCTCCGCATAATCTCGTGAAAAATAATGAGTGCCATCTCCCTGAGCAACGAAATACAAGTACTCATTGGGTTGCCCTAATATTACTGCTTCCAGGGAACTTTTGCTAATAATTGAGATGGGAGTTGGCGGCAGACCAGAAATTTGATAGGTATTATAAATATTGGACCTATCTTGCAGATTTTTTTTAGTTATATTTCCATTGAAATTTGGCAGTAACCCATAAATAATAGTTGGATCTGCCTGTAACCGCATTTCTAGCATCAACCTGTGCAGAAATACCCCTGCAATGATTCCCTTCTCCTCGTCGTTGCCAGCTTCTTTCTCCACTATGGACGCTAGAATTAGCGCATCTCCAAGCGTTTTTAGAGGGTTGGATGGATTTTTTGATAGCCATAGCGACTCGGCGTAATCTATAAATGTATCCTGGGACTCTAAAAGGATGGTTGAAATAGGAGCATTAAATTTATAAAAATATGTATCAGCCATCAAAGTTCCTTCAATAAAACTAAATTGCTGATCAAGGCATTTAAAGTTAGGGCAATCTAGTTCTAAGGGAGAGGCTTGAATCAATCTTTCAAGTTCATATAAATTTGATCCTTCTTGAATTCTAATTTTAAATTGCTTGATTCTTCCTTCGGCTATGTCAAATAGAAATTCACGCCAAGTCTTAGAGACAAGACTGTAATGGCCTGCTTGAATAAAATCTACATTATTTAAAAATAGGAATGTTTTTAAAAGGAGTTTATCCGAGGTACTTGCTGAAAGTTTCCTAAAAACAGAGCTTAACGAGTCGCCATTCTCAATAGTGATATATTTATTATCAGCAGATATTAATTTATATGAATGCGATTCTGCAGTACCAACTAGTACCACCCATAAAAAAATCGTGAAAACAATGACTTGTATTATTTTATATCTGTTTGAAAACAAGGGTAGAGTTAGTTCCCCCAAAACCAAAGGAATTATTCATTGCAAATGAAACATTTTTCTCAACAGCCCTCAGAGGAGTGTAATCAAGATCACACAAAGGGTCTGGATTCGTTAAATTAATGGTTGGAGGAATAACATTATCATTAATACTTTTTATACAGAAAATAGATTCAATAGCGCCAGCTGCTCCAAGGGTATGCCCAGTCATGGACTTTGTTGAGCTGACACTGGGTACAGAGGAGCCAAATATATTTTTCAAAGCATGAGTTTCAGCTAAATCGCCCAGTGGCGTAGAAGTGCCATGGGCATTTATGTAATCTATTTGGTCTGGATTCAATCCAGCGTCTAGCAGAGCATTCTTCATCGAGAGAGCTGCACCTCTTCCATCTGCTGGTGGAGCGGTCATATGGTATGCATCCGAACTCATGCCAAAGCCACAAATTTCAGCATAGATATGAGCGCCTCTGGACTTTGCATGCTCATACTCTTCTAATACTAGCGAGCCAGCGCCGTCTGAGAGGATGAACCCATCCCTGTCTTTGTCCCACGGTCTGCAGGCAGATTCAGGATCTGGGTTTGTTGAGAGAGCTCTCGCTGCTATGAAGCCAGAGATTGATAAGGGAGTTGAAGCCATTTCAGCGCCACCAGCGATCATGACGTTTGCTTCTCCATACGCAACTGATCTTGCGGCAGTACCTATACAATGATTACCAGTAGAGCAAGCTGTTACAACCGAAGTGTTCGGACCCATGAAACCATGCTTAATTGAGACGAGTCCTGAAATCATATTTACAATTGAGCCAGGCACAAAAAACGGAGAGACTTTTTTATGACCCTTGGATTCTAACAATATTTTATTGTTCTCAATAGTTTGAATGCCACCGATACCCGCTCCAAAATTAATACCTACCAACTCTTTATTTAGAGATGGGAAATCTAAGATACCTGAATCGGCAATAGATTGATTGGCAGCTATAACTCCATATTGAATAAAGGGATCAATTCTTCTAATCTCTTTAGGATCAAGAAAGTCCGAGGGATTAAAGTTTTTTAACTGGCCGCCTATTGAAACTGGGCTATCGTAAATGCCTACATCGACTTTGGTTATACCGGATTTTCCGCTAATACAGGAAGACCAAGCTTCCTGTATTGTGTTTCCAATCGGAGATAATATACCTAAGCCGGTAACTACAACTCTTCTGTGTAGTTGCCTCATGAAAGCTGCTTAGCTGTTTGAATTAATGTAATTCACAGCCTCTTGAACAGTTGAAATTTTTTCAGCCTCTTCATCAGCTATTTCTAGTTCAAATTCTTCTTCCAAAGCCATAACAAGCTCTACCGTGTCCAGTGAGTCAGCGCCTAAGTCGTCAACAAATGAAGAATCATTTTTAACTTCTGCATCTGAAACACCTAGTTGTTCACAAACGATCTTTCTTACTCTTTCTTCGATACTCATGTAGCACCCTCTATATTAAAAAAACACATTTTAACGCATTTAAGCCCAAAACAATAAAAAAATTTAGCTCATGTATAAGCCGCCATCAACAGAAATTGTTTGACCTGTAATGTAGTGCGCCTTATCAGAAGCCAAGAATACAGCAAGGTCTGCAATGTTCTTTGGCTCACCAAATTTTTGGGATGGGATTCCTGACAGGATTTGAGATTTCTGAACTTCTGTTAACGCATCTGTCATGTCACTTTCAATGAATCCAGGGGTAATGGAATTAACAGTAATATTTCTTGATGCAACTTCTTTAGCTAAAGATCTTGTAAAGCCACCAATTCCTGATTTGCTAGCTGAATAATTAACTTGACCAGGGTTTCCCATTAATGCTGCAACGCTAGAAATATTTATGACCCTTCCCTCTCTAGCTTTAACCATGGATTTAATAAAAGTTTTGGTGATATTAAAGACGCTCGTAAGGTTCGTATTAAGCACTTGATCCCAATCGTCATCTTTCATTCTAAGGAATAACTGATCTTTGGTAATCCCAGCATTATTTACAACAACGCTTGGTAAAAGAGATCGTGCATTCAGCAATTCTAAGGCATGCTTAATTGCATCTCTATCTGTAACGTCTAAAACCATGTGAAGACAATTCTTTGAGCCTAATGCAGTCTCTAGGTCAAACTCACTTCGAGAGGTCCCTATAACAAAATACCCATCCTCTAAAAATGCTTTGGCCATTGATAAGCCTATGCCGCGTGACGAACCTGTAATAAAGACTGTTTTATTTAGCATTATTATTTATTTTCTCATGAAATTGAGCATCTGATGTGGAAAAAAATGTATTGATTCCGTTAGCTTTCATTAAGCCGCCTAGAACCTTGCCAGGACCGCATTCTATAGCAATACATTCAGACTCTTTGATAAGCTCGCATACCCTCACCCACTCAACCGGTGAGTACAATTGCTTTGTAAGCAGATCAATTATCTCGTGAATTGATGAGCTGATTATACCATCAACGTTATGAATGACTTTAATCTTTGGAAGTTTAAAAGCCGATGCCAAGAGATATGGATTAAAGGATTCGGCTGCCGCTCTCATCAGAGAACTATGAGCTGCTATGCTAACGTTTAATTTAATAGCACGCTTAGCGCCTCTCTCTATGCAAATATCCTGGGCTTTATCTATTGCGTTGAGAGAGCCTGATATTACCGTTTGCGATGGGGAGTTTAAGTTAGCGCACTGAATATTAAATAAGTCATCACTTGATATTTCCTCACATATCTTCTGAATCATAGGAAGATCAAGCCCAAGGATTGCAGCCATAGATCCTCGTGGAGCCTCTTCCATCAAAAGACCTCGCTGACGCACAAGAGTCAAAGCTTGCTCAATAGTTATGGATTCAGCCGCAACCAAGGCGGTATATTCTCCAAGAGAATGGCCAGCAAAAAGTGCTGGCTCAATATTCGTTTCAGCGATTAATTTTAGGTAGTGAAGGTATGAAGTTAGGAGTAAGACTGGCTGAGTAATTGATGTTTTGTTTAAATCATCCGCTGGGCCATTTTCAATTAACTTGAGGCAATCTGTTTGGATTAAGTCACTGCAAATATCGATAAGGTGGGAATGTTCAGAAGATTGCGCAATCTTAAGTAAGCCGTCTTGTGACAGCATATTAAGGTGTTGCGAGCCTTGACCTGGAAAAACAATAGCAGCAGAAAGAGCCATTATCTATTTAGGTGTATCAGTTTCCTCTAATTCTTTCTCTGGTTTTCTGAGATCTTTGATCAGGCGACCTTTGTAGAAACCATCAGCAGTCATTTGATGGCGCAGATGACGCTCACCAGAAACTGGATCGGTAGATAAGGTTAGATCTGAAAGGTGATCGTGCGAACGAATCATCCCTCTTTTAGATCTTGTTTTTTTACTCTTTTGTACTGCCATAATATTTTAAAAAAAATGCATCCTATCAGATTAGATTAACTTTGAATAGTCAGTAAACAAAGCTTGTGTAACAGTATATCAAATTCATCATTAAGTGGAGCTTTATAAGTAACCTTCACCCCATCTCTATTATTGAACTCAATAAAGCTCGAGTGCAATGCTAAGCGGTTTACACCCGTTTCTTTGGCAATAAACTTATTAGCAGCAAAATCACCGTACTTCTTGTCATTGACAATTGGCAGACCAAGGTTTGCACTTTGCACTCTTATTTGATGCATTCTCCCTGTAAATATAAGTATTTCTACATGTGAAAAGCTGCCAAGGCTTTCAATCAATCTAAACTCCGAGATAGCATCTTTACCATCAGAACTTTCTTGAACCTTGTGCAGGAATTCCTTGGTTGAAGAATCAATCTTTGTTTCAATTCTTCTGTTGCCCTTGAATTGACCCATGAGAATTGCCTGGTACTTTTTGGTAATTTCTTGATTTTTTAATTGATCGTGAAATATCCGTAAAAACCTCTTGTTTTTTGATAACACAATACAGCCCGAAGTTGATTTATCGATTCTATGGCATAAATCTATCTCTTTATTCTCGTGTGCCACTCTTGCTATATCAATCAATCCGAACTGGTTACTCGACCCAGAATGAACACTTAGTTCAGGATCTTTGTTAAATACTATGTAGTCGCTATTTTCAAATACTACAGATTTCCAATATTCTGAAATTCTTGATGGTGGGATTTTAATTTCCAGTTCGTTAGCATCAAAATCAATTAAATATGGCGGAATTCTAATCTCATCGTTAAGTTGCAGTTTTCTTGATGGCTTGATGCGCCCTGAATTAACTCGAATCTCACCTTTGCGAATCATGTTGTATATTTTGGATTTGGGTAAAGATTTATAAACATAAAATAGATAATTATCCAGGCGTCGGCCAGCATGATCATCACTTATTTTTAGGTTTTTAGCACTCATTGGGGTAGAATACTCGAAATTAGGAGCTTTAAATAAAGTATTTAAGGCCCTAGACAATAAATTTATGCATTTTGCATAAATAATAATAGATCGCTTTTAAATTAAAAAAGTGTATCAAGAGAAAGTTTAGAATATGCGCAAGAGCGCAAGAAAGTTAAAAAATTAGATTTACTATAAACACCGTGAAATTTATGACATGGTGCTAGTTTAAGAGCTCCCCAGGGTAAGACTCTTAAAACTTTTAGATGCACGATTGCTGTTCTCTTTCTCTATATCGGAGAAAAAAATGAAAAGAATTTTAATTAACTGTTCCTACTCAGATGAACTGCGCGTCGCTCTGGTCGATGGGGCAAAATTATTTGATTTAGACAATGAGTTTAATGCCCAGGCCTTACTAAAGGGTAGTATTTTTAAGGCAACAGTTTCAAGGGTCGAATCGAGTCTTGACGCAGCTTTTGTAAATTTCGGCAATGAAAGACATGGTTTCTTACCCTTAAAAGAACTCTCTAGCGAGTATTTTACGAATGGAGCTGACGGCAAAAGAAAGTGCATTCTCAAAGAAGGCGATGAAATTCTGGTGCAAGTTCTTAAAGAAGAGCGAGCCACCAAAGGAGCCGCCCTTTCGAATCAGATATCTCTTGCAGGTAGATTTATAGTTTTAATACCCAACTCAGAAAAATCTGGTGGCGTCTCTAGAAGAATCGCTGGCGAAGAACGGGACGATATTAAAACTGCATTAAATGAGCTAACAATTCCTGAAGGCATGAGTGTGATTGTTAGAACTGCTGGCTTAGGTCGATCTTCTGAAGAATTAAAATGGGACTTAGATTATTTAATAAATTTATGGGAGCAGATCCAAGCAACAATTGCCGATGCGCCTAGTCCTAGCCTTATATACAAAGATGATAAGTTGATCTTAAGAGTCTTTAGAGATTACTTTAGAGATGATATTGAAGAAATTTTAATTGACGATGAGGCTGTTCATGCTGAAGCTTTAGATTTTGCAAAGTCAGTGATTCCAGACCATGCCGATAGAATAATTTTCTACAACGAAGAGATACCTTTATTTAATCGATATCAAATTGAAAGCCAAATAGAATTAGCCTTTCAAAGAGAAATCTCTCTTCCATCAGGTGGTTCTATTGTAATTGATCCAACTGAAGCCATGGTTTCCATTGATGTTAACTCAGCACGATCAACCAAGGGCAAGGACATTGAATCTACCGCCTTCACCACGAATATAGAAGCAGCTAAAGAAATAGCAAGACAACTGAGGTTGAGGGATCTAGGTGGCTTAGTAGTCATTGACTTTATAGATATGCAAGATGAGAAACATCAGCAGAAAGTCGAAAGTACATTTAGATCGGCTGTGCAGTTTGACCGAGCAAGAATTCAAATTGCCGCAATCTCTAGGTTTGGACTGCTTGAACTCTCAAGGCAAAGGCTGAGACCATCTCTAGATGAAACCTATGATATTCAGCATGTTCAAGTCAGAGGCACAAGATCATTGGGACAATCCATTTTAAGGATTATTGGCGAAGATGCTGCAAAAGAAAATACAGGTGAGATTCACGTCTATGTTCCAGCAGATGTATCTAGCTATCTGCTGAATGAAAAAAGACGGGATATTATTGCCATTGAGAATACCTACCAAGTTAATATTCTAGTTATTGCAGATCCGTATAAATCAAGACCCTACTACAAGGTCGCAAGAGTTAAAGCTGTTGCAGGCAAGAAACCATTGTCATATGACATGACACCAAATAGCCCTGAACCTTCTATGGATTGGAGAGATTCCAATACCAATAAAAAAACTCTCAAACCACTTGTAAGCGTTGCCGTTCCGCCAAGAATGCCAAAAAGAAAAAAACCATCGCTTATTGGCAGTTTCTTTAAGTCTCTATTCACCCTATCTTTTCTTCGATCAGATAAGAAGAATAAAAAGAAAGGTCCTCATCAAAGGAATATGAATAATTCCAAAAGGAACCCAAGAAACACTTCTGGTGATAAGCCGCGGAACCCTAGAAATAATAGAAATAATCCACGCAAAGCTCCGATTATCAATAAGGCTGATGGCGAAAAATCACCCAAGCCAGTGGTAATTCCACCGAAGAAAATTATAGAAGTGGGTAATAATCCTAAAATTAACTCAGCACAGAAAGCTGAATCTATTGATAAGGTTGAAAAAAATGGCAATAAAGTTGATGGAGT
>DEOR01000051.1:15292-32637 GCA_002358345.1 Proteobacteria bacterium UBA3413
CAACACCGGCTCCGACTCCAGCGCCAAAGCCTACAAGAGCTTTGAACGACCCGAGATATAAGAGCGAATAAGCTGACCAGAAATTGAAGTATCAGGTGGAATGATAGGTAATTTATCTATTTCAAACCACCTGGCTTCTTCAAGCTCTTCATCATTAAGGATAATTTCTCCGCTCTCATACTTACAAAAGTAACCTAGCATCAATTGAGATGGGAATGGCCATGATTGAGAGCCGTAATATTCTATATTAGACACTGTAATGTTAACTTCTTCCATCACTTCTCTGGCAAGGGCTTGCTCAGCATTTTCACCAGCTTCAATGAATCCGGCCAAGGTACTAAACATATTGGGTGGGAAAAACTTACTCCTTCCTAATAACACTCTATTCCCATCGTGGATCAAGGTGATAATGCAGGGAGAGATAATTGGATAAGCAGGAGCAGCTGAACAATCACAATCAGGAGCACCTTCTAAAGTATTGAAGGACGTTTTAAGTCCGCATGAGGAGCAATGGCCATTAGCCAGGCGCCACTTGTTTAATACGGCTGCTCTGGATAGAAGTTGAAACTGATCTAAGGGAATAAATGACAAAGTTAAGCGTATATCAATAAACTCTATCTTGATTGGGTCCATAAATATTCCATGCACCTGTTCAGTAGCCTCAACATTTATAACGTAATAATGCTCACCTTTTACATTATTTTGGCCAATACATAAGTAAGGAGAATATTTGTCCAGCGAATCTAGGTTTTTTATATCAAAACAGTAAGTTTTTAGCTCGTGATCGTATAAAATCATACCATCGCAAAAAAGAATTATTTTTGCCAGAGGCTTGAATGTGTCATGCAGCTGCCTAATTAGTTCCATGTAAGTAAAGGTATATAACTATGCTAAAAAATCTATATCAAATGTTTCTAGGATTATCCCCAGAATGGTACAAAAATACCATCATAGCGTTTTTGATGTTTAATCCAATTGCTTTGTATGCTTTGAATTATATCGGCATAAATGGAGCATTTTTTATTGGATGGGTTCTACTGCTTGAATTCATCTTTACTTTAGCTTTGGCCCTGAAGTGCTACCCGCTTCAACCGGGCGGATTATTGGCTATACAAGCTTTAATTTTAGGTCTCACAACACCTTACACCCTCCTGCATGAGGTCGAAAACAATTTAGAAGTGATCCTCCTCCTGGTGTTTATGGTTGCGGGAATCTATTTTATGAAAAACTTAATGTTAAGTATTTTTACTAAGCTATTACTCAGAGTTCATTCAAAAACTAAACTCTCATTATTATTTTGTTTTGTAGCAGCATTTTTATCGGCTTTCTTGGATGCTTTAACAGTAACTGCGGTGCTGATAGCTGTAGGAATTGGTTTTTATAGAATTTTTCATCTTGCTAACTCTGGCGCAGATTTTTCCTCACTCGATCACAATATACTTGATGACTCAACACTTTCCAATGAGGGTCAAGAAGACTTGGAAAACTTCAAGTCATTTCTGAGAGACCTGATCATGCATGGAGTTGTGGGAACAGCATTGGGTGGTGTGTGCACTATTGTTGGAGAGCCACAAAATTTATTAATTGCAAATATAGCGGGCTGGGAGTTTATTGAATTTGCAGTGAAGATGGCCCCTGTGACAATCCCAGTTTTTATTGCAGGCATGATCACCTGTTTTGCCATTGAAAAATTTAGATTATTTGGTTTTGGTACCCACCTTCCGCTCCGTATAAAGAATATTTTTCACCAGTACAATGATTACGAACTCTCGAAGAGAACTAACATCATGAGGTTAGAGCTGATAATTGAAATGGTGGTGGGGATCTTGTTGATTCTTGCTTTGGCATTCCATTTGGCGGCCGTTGGTATTATCGGTTTAGGTGTAATCATCCTATTAACTTCTTTTAAAGGTATCACAGATGAGCATGACCTTGGCGAAGCTTTTAAGGAAGCTCTGCCGTTCACAGGTCTGTTGGTAGTTTTCTTTGGCGTTGTGAGCGTCATTTCTGATCAAGGTCTATTTAGTCCAATTATCAATTACGTTTTGTCACAAAATACAGACATTCAAGCGCCTATCTTTTTTGTTGCTAATGGTTTTTTGTCAGCGATCAGCGACAATGTTTTTGTTGCCACAATTTACATCAAAGAAATTAAAGAAGCCCTTGATACCAATGTAATTACTCGAGAACAATTTGATCATCTTGCCGTGGCAATTAATACAGGGACAAATATCCCAAGCATTGCAACACCCAATGGACAGGCTGCATTCTTATTCTTGCTCACCTCATCTCTTGCTCCCTTGATTGGGTTGTCTTATATGAGAATGGTCATAATGGCATTGCCCTATACCGTTGTACTTTCCATCGTAGGTTTTATATCGGTCTTATCTTTTCTCTAGTAAGTGACTCTCCTTAGCCATCGTTTTTGCATTGCACCAATGATGCAGTGCACCGATGTACATGATCGATATCTTTTTCGCTTGATTACAAAAAAAGCAATTCTATATACTGAGATGGTTACTACAGGAGCAATTATTCATGGTAGTTGTTTAGATCAACTAAATTTTAATGCAGAAATTGAGCACCCTGTAGCTGTTCAGTTAGGTGGTTCTGACCCTAATGATCTCTCAGTATGTGCAAAGATATGTGACGAGCTTGGCTATGATGAAATTAATTTAAATGTAGGCTGCCCATCTGAGCGTGTCCAAAAAGGAGCCTTTGGTGCCTGCTTAATGAATGAACCTAACTTGGTTTCAGAGTGCATTGCTGCGATGCAAGAATCTACAGACCTTCCCATCACGGTTAAATGTAGAATTGGTGTCGACAATCATGATGATTATGAATTTTTACATAACTTCACCTCTCAAATTGTCCGAACCAATACACCCACTTTAATTGTTCATGCGCGAGTTGCCATCCTGAAAGGACTATCACCAAGGCAAAATAGAACAGTGCCCCCATTAAAATATGAACATGTATATATGCTAAAAAATGATTTCCCTGATCTTGAGATCGTTATTAATGGGGGAATAAAATCAGTCAGTGAATCGCTTGAGCATTTAGAGAGAGTTGATGGCGTAATGCTAGGTAGAGCTGCCTATGATAATCCAATGATTACTAGCGGTGTGGATGAAAAGGTCTTCAATGAAGCCCCTCAAAGCCATGATAGAAAGGAAATTTTAAGCAATTACTTGAGATATTGCATGGATCAATATGAGCTGGGGATTAGCTACAACAGGACGCTTAAACATGTTTTTGGGATTAATAAGGGCATGCCTCATGCGCGTCAGTACCGCAAATTAATCCTAGAGTCTATGCAGAAAGAAAACCTCAGTAGTAATATAAATAATCTAGTGTCAATGGTTTAAAACTCATCAAGAATAAAGTCATCCATATCGTCTACAAAATCATCTATCTGGTCTTCCCCATTAGATGATTCAAACTCTTGGTATTGCATATATGAATCTCGAATAAACGAATATCGATCACCAATGATTAATGATTCCACTTCAAGATATCGAGCTCGTGTCTCGAGAGCATCTAGCCCTGTAATTGCAAATCTCACATCATTTTCTTTGATTGCAAAGGTGCCGCTTAATACCGAGCTCACGCTACGACCTGTTAAACTCCTTGGTGTTGAGGGACCGTAGATAGGAATCATTAAATAGGGCCCTGAGGAGACTCCCCATGATCCTAAGGTTTGACCAAAGTCTTCATCGTGCCTTTCGAGACCTAGTCGCGAAGCAACATCTAGAAATCCTGCAAGCCCAATAGTAGAATTGATTATAAATCTAGAGAAGTCGTTTATGGCAAGGATGGGATGTCCCTGAAGCACTTGGTTTGCTGTGTTATCGAGTTCATTCAAGTTTCTAAAGAAATTTGATACACCCACTTCAACAGGATCTGGGGCTATAGACCTATAAATCTCTGCTGTCGGCTTCGCAAGATTGTCATCAAGAAATTCATTAAAAGCCCAGATTTTTCTGTTAAAGGCCTCAAAGGGATCATTGGCAGAGAGTGGAATTGATACTAAGACCAAGGCAAAAATTAAGTGAGTTAAAATTTTGGGATTCATAATATATCTTTTAATGCATTATAGGTTGTTACGAACAAATTTGTAGACTCTTCTAGGCGGAAATTTAATAAATCATCACTTCTTGGAATACTTCCAAGGTGAGTTAAATCTAAACCTTCCAAAGGAGATAACGCAGATAAACTTTGCTCTTGTTCTAAGGGCTTGCTGCAGTGAAGACATATTAAAGAAGACATATTATGAATATAACCTGCAATAGGTATATTTAACTTTGTAAAGACTGCTTTAGATTTAATGGTGTCATGGATAGCTAAAGAGCTTTCCGTTGTAACTAATATGGCATGATCTGGTTTTAAATCCTGAGCTACTGTTATGTAGGCATCACCTGTCCCAGGAGGCATATCAATGAAAAGGTAATCCAAATCTCCCCATTCAGTAGATTCCATGAGCTGTTTTATTGCTCCGCTCAACATGGGGCCTCTCCACATAGCAGCCTTAGCTGCATCCAAGATAAAGCCCATGCTGTTAATGGATATATTGCCTGCAGATACCGGAATAAACTTCTTTTTTCCATCAACCTCAGTTACTTCGGGTTTAAGGTTGGCAATGTTAAATATGAGGTGTTGGTTGGGGCCGTATATATCTGCATCAAGGATCCCAACAGAATAGTCTTTTGAAAATGAATAGGCTAGATTGGCGCAAATAGTAGATTTCCCCACACCACCCTTGGCAGACGCAATTGCAATTATTTTTTTGATTCCCATGGAGATAATTTTTTCATTTATAATACTTGATTCACCGGAACATGGAACTCTAATTAATAAACTAAGAAAAATTATAGTCACTAGCGCCCTTCCATATGCCAATGGTGATATTCATGTGGGCCACCTTTTGGAACATATTCAAACTGATATCTGGGTGAGACATTTAAGAATGTCAGATCATTATGTCCTTAGTTTTTGTGCCGATGATGCTCATGGCGCACCCATCATGATGAAAGCAGAAGAATTAAACTTAAAGCCAGAAGACTTTATAGGTCCTATAAGAGAGGCTCATATCTCCTCACTGGCGAAATTTGGAGTTGAGTACTCAAATTATCATTCTACGCACAGCTCAGAAAACCAAGAGCTTTCAAATGAAATATACCTAGCGGCTAAGGACGCTGGATATATATTTAAGAAGGAAATCGAGCAGTGTTTTGACGAAACAAAGGGTATGTTTTTGGCTGATAGATATGTTTCTGGGGACTGTCCAAAATGTGGTGCAGTGGATCAATACGGAGATGGGTGTGATAAATGTGGTGAAACCTATTCCGCAACAGAATTACTTCACCCCAAATCAACCCTCACTGGCTCAACACCAATACTAAAGAATTCTGAGCATATTTTCTTTGATCTTGGGCAATCTAAGTCCCACCTTAAGAATTTTTTAGCAACAGCATCGATCCAAAAACCTATCGTTGCTAAATTATCTGAATGGCTGGATGGCGATTTAAAAAGCTGGGATATTTCGAGAGATAATCCTTATTTTGGATTTTCTATACCGGGCGAGAATAATAAGTACTTCTATGTCTGGGTGGATGCGCCCATTGGGTACCTTGCAGCAGCTCAAAATTGGGCCGTTTCGAATAAATCCACATTAGATTCTCTATGGGGAAATGATTCAGAATATGAGATACATCATTTTATTGGCAAAGATATCACTTATTTCCATGGATTATTTTGGCCTGCCCTGCTTCAAGCCAGCAAGTATAAACTGCCTACTAATATACATGTGCATGGATTTATAACAGTTAATGGTGAAAAGATGTCGAAATCAAAGGGCACTTTTATTACCGCTGATCAATTCGCAGAAGTATGCAATCCCGAGCTTCTACGCTATTACTATGCGAGCAAGTTAAATTCAAAAATAGAGGATCTAGATCTTAATCTAGACGACTTATCGCAAAAAATTAATTCAGACTTGGTTGGTAAGTTTTCTAATATCTTTAGCAGATCAGCCCCTTTTGTTTTAAAGAATAAGAATATTTTGGCTCTTGCCGTCGATGAAATTCACTTAAATGCTGCAAGAAAATTTGAATCTGAGATTTGCATCCACTTAGAAGCTAAGGATTATTCTAAAGCCCTTAAATTAATCATGGAAATTGCTGATAATACTAACAAGTATATAAATGAGCTGAAACCATGGAAATTAGACGATGAGGCCGCATTAATTGTTGCAACTACTGCCATCAATGTTTTCAAAAACCTCTGTATATTATTGCTCCCAGTGATTCCAGTGATTTCAGGGCAATTACTTAAAATGCTAGGTATCACTAATGCTACTTATGGTGACCTCCCAAAGATATTAGCAGGCGTAAAAATAGAAGAGTTCCAGGCTGTCCTCTCAAGGGTTGAGCCAATAAATATTAATCAATTTCACAAGAAGGATGAGCGTATGGAAGACCGGAATGAAGACTTTATATCTATTGATGATTTTATGAAGGTCGACATGAGAGTGGCTGAGGTCATTGAAGCCTCGCATGTTGAGGGTGCTGATAAGTTAATAGCAGTTAAGTTAAATCTTGGGGAGCTTGGAGAGAAAAGTGTGTTTGCGGGCATTAAGTCAGCATATGACCCAACAGACTTAGTGGGAAAATTAGTTGTTATGGCTTATAACCTAGCCCCCAGAAAGATGAAATTTGGAATTTCTGATGGTATGATTTTGGCTGCCAGTGACTCAGAGGGTGGCATATTTGTTATTTCTCCAGACACTGGAGCTCAACCAGGACAGAGAATTAAATGAAAATTGAAACTGATATTTTGGTTATTGGCGCTGGGCCAGTTGGTTTGTTTACTGTCTTTGAGGCTGGTCTCCTTGGCCTAAAATGCACCCTAATTGATAATCTTGATAAAGTGGGCGGTCAATGCTCAGAGCTATATCCAGAAAAACCAATTTATGATATTCCTGGAGTTCCTAATCAAACAGCTCAAGAGCATGTTGATGCATTGATTCAACAGATAGAACCCTTTGCTTATGATTTACATCTATCCCAGAGAGTCGAGGTTATTGAAACCGTTGAAATAGATGACGGAATCAGCACCTGGAAAGTCACAACAAATGAGGGCTTAGAATGCATTACTAAGAACATCTTTATAGCGGCTGGAGCAGGTTCCTTTGAAGCAAGAAGACCACCTAATATAGAAGATCCTGATAAATTTTTAGATCATGGCGTCAGCTACTTTGTTAAATCTGTAGAAAATTACAGGGATAAGAACTTGTTTATTTTTGGTGGCGGCGATTCAGCCTTAGATTGGACTGTTGAATTAGCAAAAGTAGCCAAAACCGTCAGCTTGGTTCATAGAAGAGATGAGTTTAGAGGGGCGCAACATACAGAAGCTCAGATGAGAGAGCTTGTGAAAACCGGTGGCGTTAAACTTCTGACACCCTTCCAAATTGAATCAATCCAAGGCGCTGATAAAGTTATTGGAGTAACATTAAAAAACTTTGATACCAAAGAGAATGTTGCAAAGGAAGCTGATGAGTTACTTTTCTTGTTTGGTTTAAATAAAAAATTAGGCCCTATTTTAGACTGGGAGCTTGAATTAGAGCAAAAAAAAATCTCTGTAAATACTGAAAACTTTGAAACAAGTAGAGATGGTATTTTTGCGGTTGGGGATATTAATGATTACCCAGGCAAACTAGATTTAATTCTTTGTGGATTTCATGAAACTACACTTGCAGTTCAAAAAGCATATAAACGCATTCATCCTGGTGAAAGAGTGCCGTTTGGCTACACAACTTCTAATACCAAGTTACAAAAAAAGCTAGGTGTTATCGACTAGCTTCATGGCTGAGTTAATAGATCTAATAAATGCGTCCTTACCCCAATACCAATGCGGAAGATGTGACACCCCTGGTTGCAAACCCTATGCCCAATCAATAGTTGATGGCGCCCCACACAATCGATGTGTGCCTGGAGGATTGGATACCTTAAATAAGCTTGAAAGAATTACTAAGAGAGCCGCCCTGCCCTTAGATCATGACTATGGGCCAACTCTTCCCAATCAAATAGCTCGTGTGGTTGAAGAAGAATGTATTGGATGTAAAAAATGTATTGATGCTTGCCCAGTTGATGCGATCGTAGGCGCAGCAAATCTCATGCATGTAGTTATAACTGATATTTGCACAGGCTGCGAGTTATGCATTGAGCCGTGCCCTGTTGACTGTATTGATCTTCTTGAGATAGATGAGCAAGAATCGCTTATAGCTCGCGAGTCGTCTCAAAAATATGTTGAATTAAAAAACTTATTAGGGACTAAGAGATCCAAGGTCCCTCGGTTGACTCAAAAGATTGAATTAAATCTACTCATGGGGGCAAAAATCAATTCAAAAATTGAACGCAGGGATATAGATCAGAAATCGGCCTTACAACAACTGCAAAAACATATTCTAGAATCACAAAAGATAGAGAAACTTCTCAGAGCAGATCAGCTAGATGAATTGATCAAGAAGTTATGAGACCGAAGCGTTCATTGCCTGCAAGATGCTAATGTTGTTAGCTTGACCAATCTTCATGAAATTCACTGCCCGCTCGGCAATGAGTTGAAGGTCCGATTCTATTTGGTTAGAGTTCCTACCTAAGATGTCTTTTGTTAAACCGATGACGCCACCTGAGTTAATTAAAATATCTGGTACATAGTGAATCCCTAGTGCCAACAATGCATCATCTATCTCCATGGTCTTAAGTTGGTTATTGGCTCCACCAGCAATGATTGAGCACTTTAGCTCCAGAATGGATTGACGATCTAAAATTCCCCCTATTGCGCAAGGCGCTAATAGATCGCACTCTTGACTCAGGATATTCTGAATAGGGATAATGTTTTGCCGCTGAATGTGCTCTAGTTTTCTAAAATCAATATCCTGGATATAAACAGTGGCCCCTGTGTCTGCCAAATGATTTGCCAAGGTTAAGCCAACGCTGCCGGCACCCTGAATGGAAATGCTGGAGCTCTGAAGGTCTTTATTTAAATAGTACTTTAACGCAGCCTCAATGGAATAGAATATTCCTCTTGCCGTGTAGGGTCCAGGATCTACGTTATCAAAAACAAAAGCAGAGTGTTGACCAACAAATTGAATATCCTCCAAGGTAATTCCAATATCTTCGGCTGAGTAATAAGCCCCTTCTAGTAAATTTAAGAAATTTGCAAGAGCACACAAGGTAGCTTGTGACTTAGGATGATCGGCAAATATTATCGCCTTACCGCCTCCAAATGGTATCTTGGCAGCATGATTTTTTTCGGTCATGCCTCTTGAAAGACGCAAGACATCAGTGAGGCCCTCTTGAAAGCTTGAATAATTTCTAAACCTACATCCGCCTATGGCTGGACCAGCTGATGAGCTGTGAATAGCTATGATTGACTTAAATCCAATCTGTGGATCCTCATAGTAATAGACTTTTTCATGATCAAATTCATCGTGACTCGAGACATCAATTGACTGAAATACGGTGTCTGTAATATCAAGAAATATCATATTAGTGGGTCTTTATCGTTTATATTATACGTTCATCTTAAGGGGCTTAAATGTTAAAAGATAGATTTAGAAAATTCTTACCAGTGGTGGTTGATTTGGAAACTGGTGGCTTCGATGCAGTTAAAAATCCGATTCTTGAAATTGCCATTCAGTTAATTGATTTTGAGGATGGTAAATTAACTCTTGGGCAGTTACATAGGCATCACATTAAGCCATTCGAGGGATTAGAGATCAATCAAGATTCAATAGATTTTTTAAATCTAGACTTAAATCACCCATTAAGAGTTGCGGCTGATGAGAAAGAGGCTTTGCTTGATTTATTTCAAATCATTAACAAGCATAAGAATTTATACGAGTGCTCAAGAGCAATTTTGGTTGGCCACAATGCATTTTTTGACCATAGCTTTTTACTTGCAGCGTGCGAGCGACATGGCATTAAAAAGTTCCCTTTTCACCCCTTTTCCCTCATAGACACTGTGAGCTTGGGTGTTCTTGCAACTCAGCAAACAGTTTTGGCTCGAATATGCAAAGAGCTTGAAATAGACTATGACAACGATCAAGCGCATAGCGCAACTTATGATGCCAAGGTAACAGCTGAAGTTTTTTGCCGTATTATTAATGAATTTGATAAGAAGGCTTAATGAGATCTTAAAGCGTTAGAGTATCGCCTGTTTTATTGCATATACTTAAGATAGAGCTTTTAGAGTTAAAACTTTCGGCAATCGAAAGTAGCCATGTGATAAGCCCTTTCGTGCGCGATGGCATTATTCCCGTAGCAAGCAAGTAACGAGCATTGAGTCTTGCTTTGGCTGCATGAGCCTCATTCTCGCTCATAGAAACTTTAATTAACCCAAGAACCTTGACCTCATCAACGGTAAGGATACAGGCATCAACTGAGTTAAATGTTAATTTTGGATTAATCATATGCGGTTCATGGAAAATGCTGGAACCGCCTGCAGTAATCTTATAAGCAAAGGTGCTTGTGTGATATGGACTGCCTGCACTAAATATTTCTAGCTCCATATTGCCTAATTGATATCTAGCGCCTGGTGTTACCACAGTGGTATTGGTAAACCCATGATTGGTGAGAGTCTCTTTGGCAGCATTAGTTGTATAAATAGCAATATCTAAGGAAAATTGATTTAAGCTTTCAAGATCCAGGTGATCTGAGAAATGAGCTGTGATAATAAGATAATTGACCTTCTGAACTAGATGGTGTTTTATTAAATATGCTTGTTCGCTAGAATGCCTATACAGCAACCATTTCAAAGCAGGAAATGATTGTGTTGAGGTGAGCCATGGATCTACAGCCACTAAAATAGAGCCATGTGAATAAATCCAAGATTGGTAATCATCGCCTCTAATAATCTGCATTACGCAATGATTTCATAAATGGTAATAATTACCATAGTGAGAATGATTATCATTAAAAAAATACCTTAAATCAGTTATTTAAATATGGTATATAATAATATATATTACAGGATATCAACCCATAAAACCTACTAACTACCATGGAAATGAAAGAGCTAAATGTTGACGTTGTATGCAATACACTAAATCAAATTATGGAATATGAGCTAGCAGGAGTCGTGAGATATACAC
The DNA here is from genome assembly GCA_002358345.1 of Proteobacteria bacterium UBA3413. Lineage (GTDB taxonomy): Bacteria > Pseudomonadota > Gammaproteobacteria > Magnimaribacterales > D2472 > D2472. The sequence continues at coordinate 26,445 of DEOR01000051.1, forward strand.
ATTCTTCGCTTATGGTAACTGGCCCTTACAGACTACCAATTGTTGGCTTTTTAAAAGAACAAGCTAGTGAATCGCTTCTGCATGCTCAGCAGGCTGGCGAACTGATCGTCGGACTCGATGGGCACCCAAGTTTAAAAATAGCAAAAATTGAAGAAACTCATCGGCATACCATCAAAGATATCTTGGAAGAAGCATTAGAGCATGAGTTGCATGCCCTATCTCTCTACAAAGAACTTTTATCAAGTGTTGCAGATGCTTCCGTATACTTAGAGGAGTATGCTAGAGGGTTAATTGGGCAGGAAGAACAGCATTCTTTGGAGCTCAAAGCCATGCTAAAAGACTTCGGCTCAGCCTAAAGACCTTATTTTTTAGCGATCCCGTCGATTAGTGTTTGTAAATCGCCAGCTTCATGCATTTCTGAAACAATATCACAGCCACCAATAAGCTCACCTTTCACAAAGACTTGAGGGAATGTTGGCCAATCAGAGATATTGGGTAGCGTCTGTCTAATTTCTTGGTTTTCTAAAATATCGACATATGAAAATTCAGCACCACAATCAATAAGTGCTTGAACTGTTTTAGCAGAGAAACCGCACTTAGGTTCATAGGGGGAACCTTTCATATATATCAAAATTTCATTGTCTTTAATCTGACTGGTAATTTTTTCTTCAATGGACATTATATTTCTCGAGTAATATGTAGATATTGTATTATGGTGTCCTCGAAGCCATATTTCAATGTATCAGTAATAATTGCATGGCCTATTGAAACCTCATCAACCAACCCGCATTTCTTTAAGATTGGTATATTATCGAGATTTAGATCGTGACCAGCATTAACTCCAACACCTAGCTCTCTTGCCCTTTTAATAACGGCACTAATCGCCATGCATTCTGATTTGATAGCTTCAGGGTTATTTTGCCTGCAAGCTAGTGCAAAAGGACCAGTATAAATTTCTACTCGATCAAATTCCATCTTGTTGGCATACTCCAATGCCTTGACGTCAGCATTAATAAACAGACTGGTTCTAGACTTACGAACCTCCTCTGATCTTAAAAAAGACTGCAATTCTTTTGAGCAGTAGTCTGGCTGCCACCCGCTATCAGATGTCAGTTGCCCTTCAGCATCTGGCACTAGGGTTATCTGCTCAGCCTGTGCTTCTGCGCATATTTCAAGAAAACCCATAAATGAATTTTTAGCACAAGAGAATGGATTGCCCTCTAAGTTAAATTCTAAAGAATGCTCTTTACATAGCGCAGCAATAGACAGAGCATCTTGACTTGTTGCATGCCTATGGTCAGGTCTTGGGTGAAGAGTAATACCTTGAATGCCCAAGGCAATTGCTTGTTTGGCGAACTCTTCTAAAGACGGACTGTTAGAGCCCCTGGAGTTTCTAAGCAGAGCAATTTTATTGAGATTGACACTAAGATCCATAAGCTATGTGGCCTTAGCTGCGATTTTTAAAGTCATCCACGTTAATGTCGATAGAATCAATATTACTCGGTTGAGCAATAGAATCTTCATCCCAAAAGGCTCTGCCACTAATTATTTTACCTTCATCATTAACAACAAAGTGATCGACAATTGAGATGTTCATACCAGAGTTATCAGAAGTATTTCGTACCTCCATAACGGCCTGTAAGATACCCTCATTTGAACATACTATTGTTTTAATATTAGTAGGTTTGATAGTCATGCCTGCTACATGACCAAAATCCCAAAATTCAGAAATTGCTTCAAGGCCTTCACAGGGAACTGCGCCTACTGGGTCCTCAAAAATAGCTGCTGAGTCCCAGAGACTAAGGAATAGCTCTTTGTCGTTGTTGGAATAAGCTAGGACATAATTATCTAATGCAGATTGAACTAATTTTTTCATGATTGATCCTCTTTTTTCATACCCTTCTCTTGCAATAAGACCTTTGTAAATTGAATGTCTGGGCTGATTGGAGATACTTGCTCCCATATTCTGTCGTATTCAGAATGACTGATAAGCCAGCTACCATCAACCTTAATATACTTGTCTAAATAAAGCGCGGTTCCTTGGGTGACTGTATTATGGTCAAGGTTATAAAAAATATCTTGCAGGTACCATTTACCATGAGCCTCAGTCTCCGACAAAACATCAATCTCTGGATGATGTCCCGTATGCATGGCGCAGGCTTGGTCGTGAAATGAATACCTGAAACTGTCCGTTATTTTTTGTTTGCCTTGTGACTCCCATCTATAAGTACCACCTCGATAATCTACTGTAATATCTTCGGTAAAAATAGAATCAAGTAAATCAAAATCAGCCATGTCTATGGCTCTAAAATATCGGTGCTTTAGGTTTTTGATCTCTTCAATATCCAAAAGTTTTTGTAGCTGGTCCATGGTGCTTACCTTAAAAAAGCTTGGCCACCATCAAGCATAATTGTTGAGCCGGTGATATAAGACATGCCGTCACTAAATAAGTGGCAAACGGCTTCACCAATGTCATCTTGACAGTCGCCCACTCGGCCTAGTGGGATGGTTTGAACAAAAGCATTTGCCTCATCTGGCCTTTCATTCATCCACCATTCCATGCCGGTTGATTTTGCAAGCGGCATAATACAGTTGACCAATATATTATCAGGACCCCACTCCACAGCAGCAGTTCTAGAAAGAGCTCTAGTGGCCTCTTTAACAGAGGCGTAAGCACCATAACCTTCTGAGTCTGGTCTTAAAGCTGACGAGCTGGCAAGATTGATAATCTTCCCGCTACCCTTGAGGTAGGGATGACACAGTTTCATAAAACGAAAAGTGGCCAATGGGCCAGACATCCAGCCATTTTCAAAGGCTTGATCGTCAACATGGAGCAAATTACCCAATGGCACTTCCTGAGCATTGTTAACAAGAAAATCAATGGAAGAGAATTTGTTAACTGTTGCGTCAATTGCAGATTGAATGGCGCTAACATCTTTTACGTCACATTCTATGGCAATGGCTGAACCACCGTTGAGATTAATTTCATCAGCAACAGCCTGCACCTTTGAAAGCGTTCTTCCGAGCAAGGCTATGTTTGCATTATAGGAAGACAGCGCTAGGGCTATACCTTTACCTACACCCTGACCAGCGCCCGTAACAATTGCTACTTTCCCAGTAAAATCCATTTAAAAATTAGCACCTGTAATATCTTTAGCAGCTAAGTATCCGAAGGTCATGGCCGGTCCTAGCGTTGAGCCAGGTCCTGGGTAGGTCGGCAGGAGCGCTGTTGTCGTATTGCCGCATGCATATAACCCAGGGATCGATGTGCCATCTGGTTTGAGAACCCTGGCCTTAGTATCAATCACGAGGCCGCCAGCTGTGCCCATTTCACCAGGATACAAAACCATGCAGTAAAATGGAGCATTTTCAAGTGGAGCTAGACAAGGGTTTGGCTCAACAGAGGGGTCGCCATAATATCGATCATACAAACTGTCCCCACGCTGTAAGTCAAGATCTTTACCGCTGATAGAGTATTCATTCACTTTACGCTGGGTAGCTAATAAGCCTTCTGGATCAATCCCAACTACTGCCGCTAGGTCTTCAAGAGTATCGCCCTTTGATAAGAAAGAAGGTGTCCACCATTCTTTTGGAACAGCTGAATCAGGCTGCATGCTGCCTTGGAGTAAAGGGCCACATGGTCTGTTTTTCCTAAAAGTGCTGTCAAAAATCATATAACATGGTGCGCAGGGATTGCCCTCATCAAATTTTTTGAACATATCGTTGACAAAACTAACATAATTTTGTGATTCGTTAGAAAACCTTTGACCGTTCTTGTTAACCGTATAGTTGCCAGGCATTGATTTATCAACCATAGATAGCCAGCCTTTCTCTTGGCCTGGAACCTTCATGATAGTAGACCACCAGCCAGCATCCATTTGATGAGTGGCAGCACCTAATTTTAAAGCAGCTTTCAAGGCATCGCCTGTATTATGGATGTTGGCAGCGCTCCATTCTGCATTGCTAGGTTTAGGAAGATACTTGTCTCTTAAGGCCTGATCTCTCTCGAAACCACCCGCAGCTAAGATAACTGCTTTTTCTGCTTTAATGGTAATTTCTTTGCCATCTTTGAGGGCTTTTATTCCTATCACTGTTCCACCTTCCTCTATCAGGTCTGTCATGGCGGTTTGTATCCATAGATCAACATCCCTATCCTTTAGAGACAGCAACAATCTTGCAACTCCAGCATTGCCCATGGTTAATCTTCTGTCTTTCCAACCCCATTTCATTCTCATGGGGATATCTAATATATATTTAGTAAATAATTTGGCAAACTGCATTTTCCATCCGGGCAGAGCCCCCAGTAAAAGCTGACCTTCCACTTGGGTAAAATTCATATTGATTGGGCCCATAGTGAAAGCAGTTTGTGGGTGTTGTTCGCGTAATTTTGAAAGATCATTTCCTAGCTCTGTTCCAAATATAGGTTCAGGCTCCATTGACCGATTGCCACCTTTTCCGCCTGGATTGTCAGGAAAATAATCTGGGTAATGTGGGAGATTTCTATATTTAACTTGAGAGTTCTCATGGAGATAGTCGACCATTCTTGGCCCCTCAGAAATATAGGTTTCAATTAATTCATCTTTAATCATGCCATCTGGAGAAACGCTATTGATGTACTGCCTTGCATCCTCTGGTGAATCATCAACATTTTCAGCTTTAGCATAACGATTATTAGGAATCCATACGCCCCCACCCGAAGTTGCAGATGTGCCGCCAAATTGATCACTTTTTTCAATGACTAAAGTTTTGGCTCCTCCATCATGAGAGCATAGAGCAGCTGTAAGAGCTCCATTGCCGGAGCCAACAACCACAACGTCAAATGTATAGTCCCAATGCATAATAATCTTCCAATTGAATTAATTTAAATTGTAACTAATTCACTATAACCTATGGTGATTAAATTAAAAATGATCAATTTATAACCAAACTCGTTGACATTATTTATCTGATTGATACTCCACCCTGCTCATATTAGTTTGTATAATCTTAAAAGTTACTCAAGAAATTCTATATATTATGAAAACAGATATTTGTAAAAAACTAGGTATTGAATATCCTATATTTGCCTTCACTCATTGCAGAGATGTTGTTGTGGCTGTGAGCAAAGCAGGAGGCATTGGAGTTCTGGGGGCTGTTGGCTATTCGCCAGAGCAATTAAAAGAAGAGCTTGATTGGATTGATCAGCATATTGGGAATTACTCTTATGGCGTTGATACTGTCATTCCTCAAAAATATGAAGGCATGGATGAGAAAGATCCTGAAATCCTTCTAGAGCAGTTGCAAAAGATGATTCCAGCTGGGCACCAAGAATTTGTTAATACTCTACTACGTGAAAATGGAGTTCCCGAAGCACCAGAGTCTAATGGCCCTAAAGGAGGGTTGTTAGGTTGGACTGAAGCAACAGCTGAACCGCAAATTGCAGAAGCCCTAAAACACAAAAACGTTAAACTTATAGCTAACGCGCTAGGGACACCGCCAGCAGATATGATTAAAAAAATCCAAGATGAGGGTGTTTTGGTTGGAGCGCTTTGCGGAAAAATTAAACAAGCACTAGCGCACAAAGAAGCTGGATTAGATTTTATTATTGCTCAAGGTGGAGAAGGCGGAGGTCACACAGGGGAAATAGGCAGCATTGTTCTTTGGCCCCAAATTATTGATGCCGTTGGTGATATGCCTGTGCTGGCAGCTGGTGGCATCGGCAATGGCAGGCAGATGGCTGCTGCAATGTCGATGGGTGCTCAGGGTATATGGTGTGGCTCATTATGGCTGGCAGTCGAAGAAGCTGCAGCACAACCTGCCGAAAAGGAATCATACTTAAATGCAACAAGCGAGGATACCATTAGAAGCAAAGCTTGGACTGGCAAGCCTGCTAGGATGCTAAAAAATAAATGGACAGAGGCATGGGAGAACCCAGATAACCCAGATCCGCTTCCTATGCCACTTCAAGGCATGATAACTTTTGACGCAATGAGAAGAACTTCGATGTATGCGGGTACCGGCCAAACACAGAAAGTAGCATTCAATGCAGCGGGCCAAGTGATAGGTCAGGTGAATCACATTCAATCTGTGAAAGACGTGATGTTTGGATTAATCAATGAGTATATTGATACCGTTGAGAGATTAAATGAGCTACTCCCAAAAGATTAAATTCTAAAATGTTATCTGAGTTACTTGCTGAACTTCAAGAGTTATT
>DEOR01000006.1:0-1968 GCA_002358345.1 Proteobacteria bacterium UBA3413
CAAGGACACCATCTACCTAAAGTCAGATGGAACTGCGGCCACTCAGATAGATTTAGATCAAGCGATGGAGATAGTGAGAGCTAAAACTTCATTGCAGGCCTTAGCTGCGGTAGAAATTTTTGAAGTTCCAGCGGGCGCTGAATATCGCGGAAGATCACTGCCCCTTTATCAAATTACAACTGATCATCAAGACAACATTAATGCATATGTTGATGCCTGGACCGGGGAAATTGTGGCCATTAGATCCTCGAGCTGGAGGCTGTGGGACTTTATGTGGGGACTCCATATTATGGATTACGTTGACAGAGATAATATCAATAATATATTGATGAAAGTTTTCTCAATACTTGCTCTAATTAGCTCATTGTCTGGGGTAATTTTATTTTTTATCACCCCCAAAAGATCTACTTTATAAACAACAAGGTCATTCTGTCGGATTCGCCTATCTCTTGATATCTCTCTCGATTTTCGTCTTTTAGTCTAAAAGAAGGTGGCAAGGTCCATACTCCTTTTGGGTGGTCTTTTGTGTCTCTTGGGTTTGCATTAATCTCTGCGCTATCAACCAGAGTAAAACCAACGCTTGTAGCTGCTGCAATTGCCAGTGCCTGAGAAACATAGCCGCTCGTTTGCATGTATTCAAGGCTTGCATCCTCGGGAGCACGATGCTCGACCACCCCAAAATACCCACCGGGTCTTAGGGCATTAAATGCTTCTAACATAACAGCATCCATGGCATCCCGAGCCAGCCAATTATGTAAGTTTCTGAAAGTTAGGACTAAATCTTTAGAGGCTGGAGCAACATATGCTTTAGTGGGTGGTACCTCGCCTGTGACAACTGAGACTCCTTGAAAGAGAGGATTTGAAGAAACTTTTTGATCATAAGTATCTCTCGATCTTTTGAAATATTCTCCGGCCTCTGGGTTGTAATGAGAAACAGTCAATGTGCCGGAATCTTTAAGGTATGGGGCAAGAATCTCAGTATACCAACCGCCACCCGCAGCCAGCTCTAACACATCCATTGAAGGGGTAATTCGGAAGAATTGAAGAGTTTCATAGGGATGGCGAGCACTATCTCTCACAGCATAGTCTTGATTTCTTAAAGGGCTCTCTATTGCCTTCTTTAATAATATGTCTTCTGAAGTTGGAGCTGAGCTTGCAGTTAAGCTAAGAATTAAGATTGATAGTGATGCGGATATTTTGAGTGGGTGAGAAATAATTGTCATAGTAGCTCCAAGTATAGGGTAATATTAATCTAGAATTACTCTGATGAACAGGAAGAAAGAATGGACCTATTAAAAAAGTATGATCATTTATATTTTATCGTTGGCAGAACGCTCTTAGGCCTTTATTTTATTGTTCCTGGGCTCAGCAAAGTCTATGATTTTATGGGCACTTTAGCCTTAATGAGGATGAAGGGTGTGCCACTTAGCTCTGCCCTTCTGCCTTTAACGATTGTGCTTCAAGTGCTTGGTGGGATTTTCTTGATCTTGGGCAGGAGTCTCCGGCCGACAGCCCTCATGCTCTTTGGCTTAACAATCATTATTAATATCTATATCCATGATTTTTGGGCTCTCGCCGGTGATTCTGGGCAGGCGCATGAGACCCAGAACTTTGTCAAAAATTTAGCGATCGCAGCTGGACTATTGGTATTAGCTACGAAAGATAAAAGGTAGCTGTTTGCATTAAGCCAACCAGACCCAGGAATCCTAGGTAAGAGAAACGTGAAATACTTGGGTTCTGATTATTCCAGATGCCCAAAGCGCCGAAAGCACCGCAGGGAGAAAGTGATGGAATCCAAAATCCAGCCAACCTACAAAACCCAGTAAGCCCAATATTCTTATTGAGCTACCGGATTGATTTGAATGAACTTTGTTGAGCAACCCTGTTAAACCAATTAGGCCAAATAAGCCAATTAGTCCAAGGTAACTCATAAAAACTAAGTCTTTGGACGAGACTCGTTAACTGTTA
>DEOR01000006.1:2124-2573 GCA_002358345.1 Proteobacteria bacterium UBA3413
ACTGTTAATTTTCTACCATCTACTTCAGCATCGTTTAATGCTTGAATGGCCTTTTCGCCACCGTCAGACATTTCAACAAAGCCAAAACCACGAGAGCGGTTAGTTTGACGATCAGTAACAACTCGAGCTGAAGTCACAGTACCGTGTTCGGCAAAAACTTGCTCAAGACCTGCGTCATCTATACTCCAAGGGAGATTTCCTACATAAATATTCATATATTAATCCCCGATTAGTCTTTAGGACGAGACTCGTTAACTGTTAATTTTCTACCATCTATTTCAGCATCGTTTAATGCTTGAATGGCCTTTTCGCCACCGTCAGACATTTCAACAAAGCCAAAACCACGTGAACGCTTAGTCTCACGATCTGTTACAACTTTAGCTGATGTCACAGTACCGTGCTCAGCAAAAACTTGCTCAAGACCTGAGTCATCTATACTCCAAGGGAGA
>DEOR01000006.1:2731-14248 GCA_002358345.1 Proteobacteria bacterium UBA3413
CTATACTCCAAGGGAGATTTCCAACATAAATATTCATAAAATTCCTTTCTAATGAAAAACAAAAAATGCATTGTACAGCATTTTATTTAATAAAACTCATAAATCAGGTATTTAAAAACTTCTTGGCTTGAGCACCAAACTCCGTCCACCAATCCATGCCCATTAAATGTATACGCTCTAAATTAACTTCTGAATTATCATCCATCCTCCTGTTCACTAGTCCAGTGGAAGAATTCACCCTGAGATAGTCCTGGCCGATTAAATCAGTTGCTATCTCATCAAACATACTAGATTCCAACATAATCCCAAGAATGTCATGCTTGAACCAACTAAGGGCGCCCCACTTAGAAGAGTGTTTGCCATTAATTTTTCGACGATTAATACCCGCTCCAATACTCAACACCTTAATTTGATTATTAGGAAAAAGTTTTTTTGCTTCTGAGTAACCAAGTAAAGACGGGTTATTAGCAACTATCCCACCATCAATCAACCAGCTACCGTCATCAATTTCATAGGTTGAGTAGTAAATCGGTGCGGCGCTTGTTGCACTAGCTGCACTTAACATCTTAATTCCTGGTGTGCCATAAGAGCTTAGCAAACGAGGCTTGCGTTGCTCCACATCATAAGTAAGGACCGCTACCGGCTTGGCCGACTCCCCTAAAGATAAATCTTTAAAGTATTCATAAAGGACTTCCCGCTTTCCAATGCCATCATATTTAGGCTTGGTTTGAAGAAAAGAAGCATTATCCCAGAAAGACTTAGACATGGTTTTGGTTAAATTCTCTTCAGACCAGAAAATTTCTAGGTCTTTTGCATTCATTCCCAGGCCAGCAATATTTAGGGCATTGATGCCCCCAGCACTGGTGCCAATAAAAAAATCAAAGAGATCAACAATTTTTTGACCAGACTCAATTTCTAAATGTTTTAAAAAAACTAAGGCGGCTATAGCCCTAACTCCTCCTCCATCAAGCGATAAGACGTATCTTGTGTTGGTCTTTGGGCTACGCCTAAAATATTTAAACAAGCGCTGCCCTCATGAATACTTTACTTGTTAGCTGCAAAGGAGCTAGAGAGAGCTTGACTTAGCCTGATCGCAGCTAAAGCTATTCTCTCTTGGGTGATATCAATGTGCTGCTGCATATAATCAGTTGATGCAAATTCTAGAGTATTACCTCTATATCCCACTGAATCTGACATGGCTAAATCCCTGCTCTCTTGAGCCCAAACTTCTATTTGAGAAGGCTGGGGTTGATCAAGCAGCATGGTAATTTTTTCCCTGACGCCTTGATGGAACTGATCTTTTCCCATAACGGACTCGGCATACTCAATAATCTGACCATCCCAAACCTTGTGCATATTAGATTTAGATCCATCTTCTAGTTGGAGTTGATGCCTGTTACCGCCAAGATCCTCGGGGAACCCAACATGCATGGGTTGATGAATATCACCAACGAAGTGTCCTACAAACCACAGAGCTTCTTGCCTGGCCTTAAAGTTGCTCTTGGAATCTTTCAGCACCGCTAGCTGATCATAAAAGGCTTTAATTAAACAGCCGTTTTCAGGGCAACGTGCATCAAATGTATTTTGCTGGTTCTCTGGAAGATTAATGTAATGCCATGCACCGGTTTCTTTTCTCTCTCTTTTAATGAAATCAGCCCAGAGACAAGCCAGAGCAAACGAACCTTCGTCTGCCACCAAGGGATCAATAATCTTTTGCTCAGAAATAGACAGAAGCTCATAAGCTTCGGAGCAAACCATTTTATGAGCAGTATCCCACCATGCGCTAGCACTAAACGATAAGCTCAAAAATAAAATACATGTAAATTGTTTAATCATCTTCTTTGAGCTCTCCAGCTGCTTTAGCAATCGCTCTAAACATTGCCACATGGGCTCGTTTAGAATGCTCACGCTCTTGGTTAAATTTATGATTTGAAGAGGTTTTAGCAATCACGACCTGAGTTACAGGATCTACATAGATATATTGATTATAAATTCCTGCAGCTAAAAAATCATGATCTGGAGAGCCTGGAATCCACCATTGGTAGCCATAACCCCATGTATTAGAAGAATCCTTATGAACCCCGGGCTTTAGATGATCGCCGTCAATTGCATGAGAGGCTTCTACCCACGTCGCCGGGACTACCTCCTCCCCACCCCAGAATCCATTATTCAGATAGAGTAATCCAAATTTTGCATAGTCTCTAAGAGTTGCGTTCAATCCTCCCAGCGCCACTTCCATACCAGTATCATCAACCATGTAATAGGCATCATGCTCCATTCCAATTTTATTCCAGATCTTCTCTTGAAGATTTTTGGTGATTGATTGGCCTGTGACCTCTTCCAGAAGCATGGCCAGCATTTGAGTGTCAATACTCACATAATGATTATAAGTGCCGGGCTCCCTTCCGTTTTCTAAGGTCTTGGCAAAATCTCGCATCGAGGTCCCCATAGCGATCGCTCTACCAAATCTATTAATATCAGAATTGTAGTCTGCGTAATCCTCGTTGAATTCAATGCCCGAAGACATTTGTAAAATATCTTTGATGGACACTCCCTCATAGCCTGTTCCAATAAAATCTAAAAGATATTTTGATATTGGATCATTCAAATCATCAATCCGCCCTTCGTCGTATGCAATGCCAATCAAGGCCGAGAGAAATGATTTTGCAACCGACCAAGAGATATGAGCTTGATCAGCAGAATTGCCTAGCCAATAGTTCTCATAGACCAGAGCGCCTTGATGTAAGACGACCATACCGTCGGATCTAAAATACTCTAAAGCCTCTTCAAGACTATATGTCACGTCATCTAGCTCATAAAACTCTGGAAGGTTAAAAGGTTTTGATGGAAATGAGTGCTTGTTAATTGCCGCTTGAATAGGCGTGCTTGGAAAAACCTTATTCATGTTTAAAAAATTATAGACAATTTTCTCCTCATCATAGAGGTGAATCATTTTGTAGACTCGCAAGACCTTTGGGCCAAAGATGATCGCTGCAATGATGATTGCAGCTAACATTGCTAAGATTATTTTTTGAATCATCAGGGTTTACTGAAACATAGCACGATCAAATGCTTCCAAGTACTCAGTTGAAATATCCTCAAGCTGTCTTTTATAGCCTTTGTGAGTAAAAATATAAAACTCCTTTTTATGAATGCCGGCAAAGATTGCTTCTGCTGCTTCTGCAGGAGAAATAGGGAAAGTATTTTGTGCATCTTCGGCTGCTACCTCTAACATTGCAGCAGGATCCATCTGTTCAGCCGAAGGAGCCTTCGCAGGTTCGTGTGACTCAAAGGTCGAGTTAACAATATTGGTGGTAACTTCTCCTGGACAAACGATACTCACCCCCACTGAAGATTTGCTCATTTGCAGCTCAGCTCGAAGAGAAGTCATTAAACCGCGAATAGCAAATTTAGATGCTGAGTATAGGCTAAGCATTGGGTAGGCAATGAAGCCTGAGGTAGAGCAAGTAGCAATAATATGGGACTCCAAACCAGCAGCTTTCATCCTGGGAAGAAATGCATGGATGCCATTAAAACATCCGCCGAGATTGATATTAATAAGCCAGTCATACATATCCCTGTTCACTTCGCTCAGAGCAGCCGGTCCTAGCACGCCTGCATTGTTAAAAAGAAGATGGCAGTTCTGAAAGGTTTCATAAGTTTGGCTTGCCAAATTCTCAACCTCATCAAGGCTGCTAACATCAGTCACTCTTGCTATGGCCTCAACGCCACAGGCTTTTACAAGAGCTAAAGTTTTGTTTAGCTCTTCTGCGTTAATATCTGCTAAAACAAGACTCATGCCAGCTTTAGCTGCATGCACTGCTATGCCTCTTCCAATACCGCTACTCGCCCCAGTAACCACGGCAACCTTATTATTAAAATCATTCATGTATATTTCCCCTTATCTCTTAAATGATAGCTGATGACTGATATTTTTTCTTGCTTGAATCAAGAAATTTTATCATTTAAAAATAGGTTACTAACCAGTAAGCTGACGGGATAACCATGAGCCAAACCAATAACGCCAGTATTAGCGGTCTGCCACTAATTGCTTTTAGCTCTTGAACTTTGAACTGTGTGCCAATGCAAAAGAGTCCCAGCATTAAAAAGCTTTGACTTGATAGTTTTAAAATATCTAAAATCTGGGCGTTAAAGTTAAAAAGAGTATTTAAGAGAATTGCCAAAATAAAAAATAAGATAAAGCGAGGAAATTTCGTGACTTCTGTTTCGCGATTAAATACCCAATTTGTAATTAAGATAAGTGGAATAATCCAAATGGTTCTCCCAAGTTTTAAGGTAGCAGCGACCTGCGCCGATTCATCACTATAGGTTAGAGCCGAACCTACAACGGAACTTGTATCATGAATTGCTAGAGCTGACCATGCACCAAATTGAAAGTTCGTCATCTCAAGATAATAGCCCATGATGGGGAAAAAAATAATCGCTAAAGCGTTTAATAAAAATACTATAGTCATAGCCACCATTAGCTCTTGAGGCTTAGCTTTAATTATTGGAGCAATTGCTGCCATCGCAGTGCCTCCACAAATTGCTGCACCGGCTGATAGCAAGAAAGCAATGCGGTGATGGATACCAAGGAGTTTCCCAAGCAGCAGGCCCATAAAAAAAGAAGAAATAACGAATAGTGAAATCCAAGGGAGATAGCTTGCACTGACACTCCATGCATAAGGCAGGCTAATAGTTGCCCCTAGGATAACAATTCCAATTTGAAGCGGAGAAGTGCCAATGGTTCGAGAGATAAATGTTTTCTCTGGCTTGATTCCTAGCGCAAAGATAATCCCAAGAAAGATTGACGCTGCAGCATTGCCTATATATAGAGCAAGGGAAAAAAATAACAAAAAAACAACGTATGTCATTAAGAGCTACCTAGATAAAAATACTGACTCAACTTTTATCTTATCCTATTTCAGGAATGCATCAGGCATGATTTGAGAATTACCTAATAACTTTTTTTCTCAATCTAATGCTTTTAGGAGTCACTTCAACCAGCTCATCATCTTCGATAAACTCAAGAGCTTGTTCTAGAGTATGGACGATATGAGGCGTCAAAATTAAATTTTCATCAGTACCTGCCGCTCGTATGTTAGTAAGTTGCTTGGCTTTAGTTGGATTCACAGGCAAATCATTGTCGCGTGCATGCAAGCCAACAATCTGACCCTTGTAAACATCCAAACCATGGCCAACAAACATTCTGCCTCTATTCTGTAAATTAAAGAGGCCGTAAGCCAATGTTTTGCCAGCAGTCATGGAGTACATAACACCATTTTTACGTTTGGCAATCTCTCCTTTTTTAGCTGGACCATAGTGATCAAAGATGCTGGTCAGAATGCCACTGCCGCTGGTAAGGGTTAAAAAACTAGAACGAAAGCCGATCATGCCTCGCGAAGGCGCCATGAAGTCGAGTTTCATCCTGCCATTTTCAGTCATCACGATTGATTGTAGATCTGCTTTCCTGTTGCCCATCTCTTCCATGATGGCGCCCTGGTGCTGCTGTTCAATATCAATTACAACTATCTCAAATGGCTCATGAATTTCACCATCAACTTCACGTTGAATTACCTGAGGCTTTGAAACTGCTAGCTCATAGTTTTCTCTACGCATGGTTTCAATGAGGACTGAAAGATGGAGCTCGCCTCGCCCTGAAACCTTGAACTTATCTGCAGTTTCGCCATCTTCAACTCTTAAAGCCACATTATGAACAAGCTCTTGCTCTAAACGATCTTTGATATTTCTGGAGGTGACATACTTCCCTTCTTGGCCACAAAATGGAGAATCATTGACCTGAAAGACCATGCTCACGGTAGGCTCATCCACACTCAAAGGAGGCATGGGATTAATGTGCTCAGGATCGCAAAGGGTATCGGATATATTCAAAGCTTCAACTCCGGTAATGCAAACAATATCACCAGCCTTCGCTTCCTCAATCTCTACTCGCTCTAAGCCATGATGGCCTAGCACCTGTAATATTTTTGCCTTTCTCTCATTGAGATCTTTGTCTACTACTACTATCCTTTGATTGGGCCTTACTGAACCGCCCGTAATCCGACCAATTCCTATAACCCCAACATAGCTGTTGCTATCCAATGCACTAATTTGCATTCTAAATGGCGCCTTTTCATCCACATCAGGCGCAGAAACTTTATCCACGATCATGTCGAGCAAGGGGGTCATATCTTCTGCCAACTCATCTGCTTCAAGCCCTGCAAGACCATTAAGCGCAGATGCATAAATTATATTAAAATCTAGCTGCTCATCAGAGGCGCCAAGGTTATCAAATAATTCAAAAACTTGATCTAGCACCCAATGCGGTCTTGCTTCAGGTCTGTCAACTTTGTTCACTACAAGAATAGGTTTTAACCCTAGCTCAAATGCTTTTTGGGTGACAAACCGTGTTTGGGGCATCGGGCCATCAACAGCATCTACGAGCAATAAGACTGAGTCCACCATCGATAGAACTCGCTCAACCTCTCCTCCAAAATCAGCATGGCCTGGCGTATCAATAATGTTAATTCGGTGACCCTTCCAGTTGATAGCTGTGTTCTTTGCAAGAATTGTGATGCCTCTTTCTTTCTCCTGGTCATTTGAATCCATGATCCGGTCAGTGGTCATATTCTTGCGATCAAGAGTGCCAGATTGCTGAAGTAACCTATCGACCAATGTTGTTTTTCCATGATCTACATGGGCAATAATTGCAATATTTCTTAGTGTGTTTTTATTCATGGTGACCTTAAATTGATGGGGATTATACGAGAAAAAGAGCAAAGGCATAGCCCAAGATGAAAGTTAATGCATATTTATATTGAATGTTTAATTGACCCGGGGCATCTAAGTCTATAACCTGCACTCATCTGAACTCTCTCACTCGCTATTAAATAAGAAAAATGTCATTCAAAGAACTCGGTTTATCCGAACCAATATTAAGATCTCTAGAAGAACTTAAGCACAAAGAACCTTCTGAAATTCAAGAACAAGCTATCCCAATAATCCTTGCAGGCAAGAACCTCATGGCTGCTGCCCAAACAGGCACAGGTAAAACCGGAAGCTTTGTCCTGCCCATTCTTGAAATGCTTCAGGAGAGAGCAAAGCCTTATGGTAAAAATGTTCATGCTCTTGTGTTAACTCCAACGCGAGAACTTGCAGCTCAGGTTAGAGAAAGTGTAAACACCTATGGCAAATTCACCTCGATTACCTCCACCGCAGTATTTGGTGGGGCAAAAATCTTTCCCCAAAAATCTAAACTTAAGAAAGGTGTTGATGTGTTGGTTGCAACTCCAGGGCGATTGCTTGATTTGGTGAACCAGAAAGCAGTCAAGTTAGATCAAGTCCAGATACTTGTATTAGATGAAGCGGATCACATGTTGGACATGGGTTTTATCAATGACATTAAAAAGATTATTTCTATGACCCCACCTGTTAGGCAAAATTTACTCTTTTCAGCGACCTTCTCTCCAGAAATTAAGAAACTGGCTC
Organism: Proteobacteria bacterium UBA3413; assembly: GCA_002358345.1. Lineage (GTDB taxonomy): Bacteria > Pseudomonadota > Gammaproteobacteria > Magnimaribacterales > D2472 > D2472. The sequence goes on from DEOR01000006.1 coordinate 10,220, forward strand.
AATCCTTGGGTGATGAGTTGGTAGAGATTAGCGCTCAAGCACCAAACACTACAGTCACCAAGATTAAGCAGGTCATTTATCACGTTGATAAAAATAAGAAGGGTGATCTGCTGGCGCACATGATTGAAGATGAGCAGTGGGCGCAAGCATTGGTTTTCTCAAGAACCAAGCATGGATGTGAAAAAATATCGAACCATCTGAATGCGGCAGGTATCCAAACTGGAACTATTCACGGAGATAAGACTCAGGGAGCAAGAACGAAAGCATTAAGAGAGTTTAAGGAGGGAGATGTTCGAATCTTGGTTGCAACAGATGTGGCTGCTCGAGGCATCGATATTAGCAACCTACCCTTCGTTGTTAATTTTGATATGCCAACTTATCCAAATGATTACATTCATAGAATTGGTCGAACAGGCAGAGCTGGACAAGAAGGCACTGCTATCTCTTTAATGAGCGTTGATGAGCATAAATTTTTAAGAGGCATTGAAGGGCTCCTTAAAATTAAAATTGATCAAACCAGCCATGAAGCCTTTAAACCAACTGACAAACCTTCAGCTGGTGGCGGTGATTCCAGATCAAGAAATCCACGAGGCAGAAACCCAGCCTTCTCCAGAAATAACCGAAGCTCTGACAGTAAATCTGGAAATAGTTTTTCAAAACCAGGTGGGAGCAGCTCAAGACCAAGTGGGGCTGGGAGGCCTGGCGGAAGTGGCGCCGGAAGACCTGGGGGAAGTGGCGCTGGAAGACCTAGCGGCAGTAACGCTGGTAGACCTAGCGGCAATAGTGCTGGAAACCCTGGCGGCAATAAAAAAACAGGATCTAAGGCAAAAACACGCTGGAAAAAAACTTAATCGTTCAGATTCTAGTTTAGAAATCTAGGTATGTTTTCCAGGATGCCAAGAAATATTTGTCAGTAACTCCTCTCCAGAGATTTTTGCATCATTTTCTATAGATGTAGCCATGACATCATTCCATCTATTTAAAAAACCGAACAAAGCAATAACACCCATTATTTCAACAATGTCATCATCAGACCAGCTCTCCTTTAGTCGCGCTTCAACCTCAGGGTTGATGTTCACAGGCACAGAGCTTGCCTGTTGAGTAAAACTTAAGGCTGCTTTTTCAGGATCTGTAAAACACTCTTGATTTTGAAAGTCCCATATGTTGCTTAATCTATCCTGAGATGCGCCGTATCTCTCGGCCGCTCTAATGGTGTGAGCTTGACAGTACCTACATCCAGCAGTATTGCTGCTGACAAAGGCGATAAGCCGTTTAAATTCTGAAGTTAATTGACCATGGTTTTCCATCACCGCCATATTTAGTTGAACAAAAGCCTTGGCTATAGATGGTTGCCGCTGCATTGTCAGAACTGAATTAGGGCAAAATCCCAAGGTCTCATTAAAAAAATCTACTAAATTCTTGGTATCAGGGTCGGCAATACCCTTTAAAGGGTCTATCAATGGCATGAAATCACTTTATCATAATTATTTGAGGGGCCAGAGTATCTAAAACAGAAAATTTAAAATAGAATAACCTCAGCACCGATTTGAATTCAGCTTGCGGGTGCTTTATAAATACCGCTAAATAGACCTTTTGGAAACCTATCTAGCAAAGCAGATGGGTTTTTTTTTGCCAGCCCAATATTAAAATGGCGTGAGAGGTTTGAGATGACTAAAAAAATTAACATAGACACCGTTGTAACTAGAGCTGGTCTAGAGACTGACTCTCAGCATGGCGCGGTAGTACCTCCATTGTACCTATCCTCTAACTTTGCATTTAAGCAGTTTGAGAAGGAGCAAAAATATGATTACACAAGATGTGGCAATCCAACACGAGACATACTAGCAGAGGCTTTAGCTGAGCTTGAAGAAGGCTTTGGCGGAACTATTACAAGCTCTGGCTTATCCGCCGTTGGCTTAGTGGCGAATTTAATCAATGCGAATGATCATGTCATTCTGCCGCATGACTGCTACGGGGGTACCTTTAGACTATTCTCTATGCTTCATGACAAGGGATATTTAACAGCTCATTTTATTGATCAAAGCTCATTAGAAAAGCTTGAGCAATCGATTGTAAAAATTAAGCCAAGGTTGATTTGGATCGAGACACCCTCTAACCCACTGCTCCAAAGCGTAGATATACGAGCAATAGCCCGACTAGCCAAAACTTCAAAGGCCCTGGTTGCAGTTGATAATACCTTTCTATCTCCAGCACTACAAAATCCTCTCACGCTGGGAGCCGATATCGTCATGCATTCAACTACCAAATATATCAATGGGCATTCAGACGTTGTAGGCGGCGCTGTTATTGCTAAGACAAAAAAACTCCATGATCAAATCCAGGACTGGGCAAATGCAATGGGAGTTGCAGGAGCTCCATTTGATAGCTACTTAACGCTAAGGGGATTAAGAACATTAAATCTTCGAATGAAAACTCATGAAAAAAATGCGATGGGTCTAGCTGAAGTCTTATCAAATAATAAGAAAGTTGGGACTGTTTATTACCCAGGTCTAGAGAGTCACCCTTCCCATTTGATTGCTCAAAAACAACAAAAGGGGTTTGGTGGAATGTTAAGTTTTGAGCTTAAAGGAGGCTTGTCAGCAGTCAGGAAGTTTTTTAAACAGGTCGAACATTTTTCTCTTGCAGAATCCTTGGGTGGATTTGAGAGTCTTGTTTGCCATCCTTATACCATGACTCACGCACCATTAACTGCCAAGGAAAAAAAGATAGCTGGAATCTCTGAGGGGTTAATTAGGATCTCCGCTGGACTAGAGGATCTGGATGATTTAATTGATGGGCTAAAGGCTGGATTGAAATAAGTATGATTTTTATTATCCACGAAAATAAAGAATGGCTCTCTCCCTTTCAGGCAGCGCTTGAAGATGTTGGGGCCGCTTATACATTCTGGTATGTCCCTGAAATGAATATTAATTTAATGGATGTGCCACCTGAAGGCGTGTTTTATAACAGAATGAGCGCTTCATCCCATTCCAGAAATCATCGCTACGAGCCAGAGCTAGCACTTGGGATCCTGGAGTGGTTGCAACGCCATAACTGCAAAGTTATCAACGGTTCAAGAGCACTGGACTTGGAAATTAGTAAAATAAGGCAATACCAAGAATTAGAAAAATTTAATATTCAAACGCCGCCAACTTTTGCCAGTGTAAGGAAAAATTTTCTTTTAGAGGGAGCTGAGACAATTACTTTCCCGCTAATCTCTAAACATAATAGATCTGGCAAAGGTCTGGGTGTGTACAAATTTCCTAATAAGCAATCCTTGAAGGAATATGTTGAGAGCAATGAATTTGAGAGCTCTCCCGATGGCATTAATCTACTCCAGAAGTTTATCCATTCTCCAACGGAGACCATTATCAGAATGGAGTTTGTAGATGCAAAGTTCCTCTATGCCGTTGAGGTAGATACGTCTGAAGGCTTTGAGTTATGCCCATCAGATAAATGTCATATAGAATCAAATTGTCCTTCTGGCGTCACTCAGAAATTTAGAATTCTAGAAGATTTTTATATTGATAATCTTGCAAGTTATGAGAAATTTCTAGCTGCGAATAATATTGAAATTGCAGGAATTGAGATCATCATCGATGAAGAGGGAAAAATATGGACTTACGATGTAAACACCAATACAAATTACAATCCATTGGCAGAGCAAGTTGCAAAAATTAGCGCTCCTAAAGTTGTTGCAGAGTACCTACAAAGTCTAGATAACCAACTCTAACTAATGCTTATTATGATCATAAGACTGATGTCGCCCAACAGAGAAGCTTCTTTTTGCAAGATGTTTAGTGCCCCTGCCTGTAACTCTTTTTCGCCAAAGCTGATATGAAGATCTTTTTAAATTACTTCTCATCAACTCCTTAACTGCTTGCTCATTTAGACCAAATTGAGCCTCAATAGCGTCAAAAGGGGTTCTATCCTCCCATGCCATTTCAATTATTCTAGAAATATCAGGCTCATTCATGCGTTAATTATATTTTAAATATTGAATAGGTTGCTTAAATAATTTTTAAACGG
>DEOR01000006.1:14444-20547 GCA_002358345.1 Proteobacteria bacterium UBA3413
TTAAACGGAATCCTTGTTAACTTGATTTAGCAGCTCTGCGTTGCCGCCAATGGCAACTGTATTGATGGAGATAATTCTCTCATCAATAAATTGAATTAAATAATTTGGGCCACCAGCTTTAAAGCCAGTGCCAGATAGGTTTTTTCCGCCAAATGGCTGAGTTTGAACTACCGCGCCAATAATGTCTCTATTAATGTATGTGTTACCGGCAGACACAAGGCTAGCAGCGTGAATGGCTCTGGCATCTATTCTTGTGTGGACGCCAAAGGTTAAGGCATAGCCTTTGGAATCAATATTAGTTAGATGCTTATCTAAAGTTGTTTCGCTAAACTGCATGACATGCAAAATAGGACCAAATTTTTCTTCATTAAGCGTGTCAAGGGAGTGCATCTCGATTAAAGTTGGAGAGAAGAATTGTTCGAGACTGTTGCTATTAAGCTTCGGTTGATAGATAGAAACCCATGATGGATCAGATTGCTTTAGATAATTAGAAAGTTTCTTGGCAGCATCAATCGAAATAATGGGCCCCATATCCACATCTAAATGTTCTGGACTCCCGATAATCATCTCATCCATCATGCCTTTGAGCATCGACAAAAGCTCATCATAAATTTTCTCATGAACTAGCAGCAGTCTTAATGCAGAGCATCTTTGGCCAGCTGAATTAAAGGCTGACCTCATAATATCATCGCAGGCACGCTCTATGAGAGCGCTAGAGTCTACCACCATGGAGTTCAAGCCGCCTGTTTCTGCGATCAAGGGAACGATCTTTCCTGGTTTTTTAGCCAAGGTATGATGAATATTTTTTGCGGTCCTCAATGAGCCTGTGAAGACAACCATATCTATGAGTTGAGACTCAATGATGGCATGACCAAGCTCTCCACCTCCCAATAGCAGGTGAAGCGCGTCTCTGGGCAGGCCATGATTAAAAAATAAATTAATGGCCTTGCTGGCAATTAACGGAGTGTGCTCAGAAGGTTTGGCAATGACTGTATTTCCAGTAACAAGCGCAGCGGCAATCTGGCCCAAGGTGATAGCAAGTGGGAAATTCCAAGGGCTGATACAGACAACCAAGCCCTTGGGGCAATATTCCAATATATTGTTTTCACCCGTTGGACCCAATTGAGCAGACTGTGCATTGAAAGCCTGCGATTGATCAGCATAGTATCTTAAGAAATCAACACATTCTCTTATCTCATCATGAGCATCTTGAGTGGTTTTTCCAGCCTCATGAATCATTAGATCAATAAACTCTAAGGATAAATTCTCAATAGAATCGGCCACCTTCATCAATACCGAGGCTCGATCATCTATAGGGGTATTCCGCCAATCCAAGGAGTCTGTAAACGTTAATTTTTTAATGTGAGCGGGGTCTGAGAAATATACCTTGCCAATAATCGATTGATTGCATATTGAGTTCGACACCACACCTTCAAGGTGAGTTAGTGCATAGGAGCTAACTCCAAATATATCCATGGGATTTATCTGCACTTTATTGATGGCTTGAGAGATGCTATCAAGACATTCGTGTTCGCTTAAATCTAGTCCAGCAGAATTAATTCTTGGCAGATAAATCTCATTAGGCAATGGAAGATTGGATAGGGTTTTTAAATCCAGCTGGGCTTGAATTTCCTCAGCTGGATTTATAGCCAGATCGCTTACTGGAATCTTTGCGCTTAGGTACTGATTGATAAAGGAGCTATTGGCTCCATTTTCTAACAGCCTTCGAACCAAATAAGGCAGCAACTCCTTGTGCTTGCCGATTGGGCAATAAACACTGGTGCTATTAAAGTGCTTAAAGGTCTCTGAGCAGGCTGAATAAAGAAGCTCGCCCATGCCGTAGAGTCTTTGAAATTCTATCTGTTTACTTTGATCTTCAGACAAGCTCAGAATTGATGAGATGGTGTGAGCATTATGAGTAGCAAAACTTGCCTCAAGATTTGGTGCTTCTATTAACTGCTTGGCGGTAACTAAATAATTAATGTCGGTTAGTTTTTTATTGGTAAAAACAGGGTAGCCTGCCAAGCCTTTAACTTGGGCATTTTTAATTTCATAATCCCAGTAAGCCCCTTTCACAAGCCTGACATGCATGGTTTCTCTTTGCTGGGTTAAGTTGTCTAAATATCTAATGACTTGGGAAGATCTTTTGCCATAAGCTTGCACTGCCAAGCCTAGTTTAGGCCAGGATTTAATGTCTGGGTCCAAGGCCAAGTCTTGGATCAATGAAAGGCTCAAGGAGAGTCGATCTTGCTCCTCAGCATCAATAGTCACCGGCACGTCATTTGCGATGGCTGCAATCACTAGATCCCTAGCTCTTGGCAGTAAAAAATCTTTTACCTCATTTGCGTGCAAGGCATCGTACTTGGAATATAAAGCAGATAACTTAATGGAGATCCCATGGGCAAGATTCTGAGCGCCATTGATCTGACCGATCGATTGAATGGCCGAAAGGTAAGATTCAAAGTAACTGTCTGATTGAGCATTATTTCTAGAGGCCTCTCCCAGCATATCAAAGGAACACCTATGGGCATGGAGCCAGTTAGAAGTTTGTAACTCGTCAATTTCTTGAGCGCAGACAAACTCTTTGCTCAAAATTTGCATGGCCATCTGCACAGCTTCTCTAATAGATGCTTCGCCTATTTTCTTGCCGAGAGAAACGAGCCAATAGTTCTCTAGGCTGCCAGAAGTTTGAAGGAATTTCTTAGAGAACTCTAGGCCCCAGGTGGCGGAGTTCACAAGAAAGCTCTCGGCTCGGCCCAGGTGTTCTGCCCAGCTGGCCGAAGTCAGTTTTTCATTGATTAAGCTATCTCTCGTTAGGTTATCAGGAATCCTCATTAATGATTCTGCCAGGCACATCAGGGCAATGCCCTCAGAGTTCGACAGCCCATACTCCTCCATAAAAACATCGAGCTTGGTGCGTTGTTTTTTATTATCTCGACACAGCTGAATCAGGGCTTCCGTGTTTTCAGCTATGGAGGGTTTTTGAAGAAATGCTGCTTGCGAGAGCAAAGATTTTGCTAGCTCATATTCGCTTTTAAATTTATCTTTGCTGCTGAAATTCATTGGAATATATTATCACCACTTTAATTAGCTACTTCTTTCCAAACAAAGTATTTAACTGCAACAAAAAAGCTAATAGCCATCCAAACCACCAGACCAAGAGCTGTAGAATTCAGTGCCAGCAATGATGCTCCGTCGTTTGAAATGCCTCTAAGGCCAGAAACCACCACACTTAATGGAAGAGCCTGGGCTATGGGTTGGAGCAACTCATGCAGCGAGGTAATGGGAAAAAACACACCAGAGAGTATTAGTTGGGGGAAAGTAGTTAACGCAACAATGGGTCGAATGGCCTCTTGTGTTTTAGCAAGGCTGCCCAAGAAAAACCCTATGCACAGGAAGATAAAAGTTCCAAGAATGACCATGCCATAAAGCGACAAAAGACTGCCAGCAATCTTAATATTAAGAAGCATGAGGGCTAGACCTAGGATGACTGAAATCTGTGTGAGAATAATCACCATTCTCGAGAGGATAATTGCCACGATAAAATCTTTTGCTTGAATGGGCGTTACAAAGAGTCTTTTTAGAATGCCCCTTCTTCTGTACTCGACAACATTAAAGCCACTACCAGCGATACATAGATTCATTAACATGTATGCCAGAATGCCTGGCAATAAAAAATCGATATAACGCTGAGGTCGAGCCTGAATGTCTTCTACCTCCAAGCTAAACATGGGCTCGATCTCCCTAATATCTCGCTCAATTGAAATAAGAGAGTTATTTAAGGTTTTCGCAATAGCATCAGCCTGCCTGACCTGGGCAGCATCTAACAGCAAAGTAATTTTGCTTGGCTCTTTGGCATCTTCAAAATTAGTAGGTATAACAATAAGTGCAGTTTGGTCACCGTTAATCAGCTCTTGTTTTAGCTCAACAAGACCACCTTCGGTAACATTAAATAAAGGCTCTTGAGCAACCAAGTCAGAGAAATTGGCGGCCAGAGTGCTCTGAGATTGATTGACGAGGCCTAATTTAATTGGATCGGGCTCACCATCAGAAAACAAAAAAACTCCAGTAAAGATTAAAGGAAAAAGTAAAGTAAAAACAATGGATTGCCTATCGCGCAAAAAAATTTTTAAAAAAACTGTTGCGAGGTGGAACTGCAAGGGAGTAATCATTTAATCCCTCAGCTCATGGCCTGTTAAGGCAAGAAATACATCTTCAATATTTCCATGCAATTTAGCTTTAGGGGGCTCTGAAGCGTGTTCTAGAATAAGGTTCTGCGGGGTGTCTTCTGCAATAATCTTGCCTTGATCCATAATGGCAATGCGATCACAAAGGTATTCAGCTTCTTCCATGTTATGAGTGGTTAGCACAATGGTCATGCCTGAGTCATTGAGATCTCTGACCAGCTGCCAAAGATTGCGCTTGGCCTGGGGATCAAGGCCTGTTGTTGGTTCATCTAAAAAAAGAACTTTTGGGTCATTGACCAAAGCGCATGCAATAGAGAATCGCTGTTTTTGTCCCCCGGATAATTCCGCAGGTTTGGCCGAAGCTTTATCCTCCAAATTCACTCTTTTAAGTAACTCGATGGGATTAGGGCTTTGGGCATAAAGCTTGCCAAATAACACCAGCAATTCTGAAAGGCTCATGCGATCAAAATATTCATTCGCTTGCAATTGAACCCCAATAATTTTTTTCACTTCATGGGTGCGCGTACTCACATCCAAACCATCAATAGAAGCGCTGCCTCCATCAATGTCATTAAGACCTTCAAGCATCTCTAGGGTGGACGTTTTTCCTGCGCCATTAGGACCCAGCAAACCATATATCTCACCTATTTTGATGCTAAAACTGATCCCATCCACAGCATTAAAGAACTCATTCTTCTTCTCAGAATGAGGGTAAGTTTTAACAAGGGCTTGAGCTGAGATAATGTTGATGTCTTATCTCACTTTTTCTTGCTTAAGTATTCGTAGAGGGGAAAATCATAGCGGCTGGAGGCGGTAAATCTGCCGTTATGAGTCCAAGGTTTATAAGAGAGCTTTTTAACCGGCTTAATCACATCGCCCATCACCGTTACCCTCTGGATAATTCGCTCGCCAGTAAAATCATTTAAAACAAAATGTTGTGTGCAGCGATTATCCCACAGAGCCAAGGTTCCTTCTTGCCACTTGTGACGCACGGTAAAATCAGATTTTTTAACCCAGTTAGTTAAAAATTTTAGGAGCATGTCGCTCTCTTCAATGCTCATCTCTACGATCCGCCTGGTGAAATGCTCGTTCACGTAGAGCACGTCCCCTTTGCCATCCGGATGTTTGCGAACAACCGGATGAATGGTCATTTGCTCAGGGCGAAAATGCGGAGCGGCATCATGCAAGGCAGAGAGCTCTTTACAAAGATCCTGCATGGGTTTAGATAAAGCAGCAAAGGCTTTAGATAGATTGGTCCACATGGTATCGCCGCCAACCTCTGGGCACTTGACCATGTGCAAAATAGACATCAAGGGAGGAGATTCCAAGAAGGTCATGTCTGTGTGCCATTCGTCTGCGACACCGCCACTGGATGCTGCTAGTTCAAAAATTTTAGGATGTTTGACGTTGGGGTTGCTAATATTTGGATGCCCTTCTAGCTTGCCAAACTTTTTTCCAAAAGCGACATGCTCGTCAATGGTTGGAGATTGATCTGGTAAAAATAGAACTAAGTGCTCTGCGAGAAGTTTTTTAATTACTTCAATATCGTTTTTCTTGAGGGACTGAATAGATAGACCGGTAAGCTCACTTCCAAGTGAGCCGCCTATTTTTTTTAAACTCCAGTTTTTAGGGAGTGAGATTCTTTTTGACATACCTAAGAATTATCAACCTTGTAGGTAAAAAGGCAAGAATTTAATGAAGGGTTATATTAACCAGAAACAGGAAGATGCTATAAAAGGGTTTATGCTGAGCGACGTTTTTTGTTTCTATAAAAAATGAGTTCTTGAATCCAATTCTTTTTCGTTGCCTCATGCATTGAAGAATGCTTTTCAGAAATAATTATTCTCCCACCATCCATGTCGACTCTTAATGAATCTGTTTTCATCACTCGTCCATCTGCAAGATGGACTTCGCCA
>DEOR01000014.1:0-3018 GCA_002358345.1 Proteobacteria bacterium UBA3413
GGCGGCTCTGCTACCGGCTCATCTGTCAGGGTAAATGTTCCCCAATGCATCCCAAAAGAATGGGGTGTTTGCAGATCTAAGGCTATCTGAACAGCCTCCTCAGGGTTAACGTGAGAGTCTTTCATGAACCATCTTGGGTCATAGGCTCCAATGGGAATAAAAGAGTAGTCTGGAGCTCCAAGCCTCTGATATGTGGTATTAAAATCATTCGAGTAACCTGTGTCTCCGGCGTGATAAAGCTTGAGATTGCTTGATTCAATGAACCAGCCACCCCATAAACTTTTGTTGCGATCAAATAAACCTCTTTTAGACCAATGTTGAACAGGGGTGAAATGAATAGTCGAGCGCCCTACTTCCATGCTTTCCCACCACCTCATCTCATGCACATGAGTTAAGCCTGCTTTGATAAGTCTTTTTTTATCGCCCATCGGCACCAAAAAAATAGTCTCAGGATTTATTTTGTGGAGTCTTTTTAGAGAATACATATCCAGGTGATCGTAATGATTGTGACTCACCACCACCACATCAATCTCTGGCAGATCATTCAACTTCATAACTGGGGGAATCATGCGCTTGGGTCCAGCAAATCCGATGGGAGATGCTCGCTTAGAAAAAATGGGGTCGGTCAGAATATTAATATCACCATTATTAATCAGGTATGTAGCATGCCCAATCCAGACTGCGTAGAATTCCTCTTCCCCGCTTAGAGCCTGCCATTGATCAGAGGTTTCTATCTGTATTTGATCTGGGCTCTTCTCACCATCAAAAACCCAGCTCATCAGCTGACCGAATGACTTACCATTTTGATCATCGTTAGTATTGCTAAAAGTTTCTGCGCTTAGAGGGTTAGCAATAAAAATTAAACACGCTATTGCGTAGAACTTCTTCATGATCTTTCCGCTATAAATATTCGCTCATCATTATGTTCATGATTGCCTGAATCTTCAAGTCATTGAGAGGCTAAGGAGCTAGCAGTCATGGGTGCATCGGGTTATTATTGACTTAGTATGAGCAATTCAATCACCATCAGCAAAGTTAAAGACCTGTGCAAGCAGAGAGAATTAAATTTTACTGCCTCAAGGTCCACGATCATGTCTGTGCTCATTCGCCTAAAAAGCCCTAAGACAGCTTATGAAATTTTAGAAGAAGTTCACAAAAAAGATTTGTCAGCAAAGCCTGCAACTATTTACAGAGCGCTAGATTTTTTATGCACCAATGGCTTTGCGCATCGAATAGAAACCGATAACACTTACCTCGCCTGTGATGGTCAGGAGAATCCTCACGTTGCTCAATTCCTGATTTGCTTGAAATGCAAACAAGCCATTGAATTCCATTCGCACCAGGCAACAACAGAAATATCTAAGCGTGCAAAGAAAGAAGGATTTAAAATTACTGAAGAAATTCTTGAGGCCAAAGGTTTTTGCCAAAACTGTCGTTAATCCTTTTACAATACCCAATCTCACATGCGCCCGTAGCTCAGCTGGATAGAGTACTTGGCTTCGAACCAAGGGGTCGGGAGTTCGAATCTCTCCGGGCGTGCCAACAAAAAAAGCCACTTCAAAAGTGGCTTTTATTTTATAGATCTAAGGGTTTACAGTACGTCTGCTGCAGCCATGGAGTCGGTATCATCAAATGCTGTAAAGGTCTGAATGATTCCATTCTCAACCTTAAACATGTGCATCGTCTCTGTATCAAGATTATCGGCAGTCATTTTAGAATGAACAAACACCATGTTGCCATCTGTATAATAGGCCATTGGGGTGATCTTAAATTTTGGCCAATGGACTGAGATAGGCTCGAAAACATTCTGAATAACAGCCTCACGACCAAGGTGCTTGCCACTGCTAGCTATATTGCCAAATACAGTGAAAACAAGATCATCAGCATGCAGTGCAGCCCATGCATCTGTATCACCTGAGCTAAATGTCTCATAGGCTTGCATAACAACTGATTTTGGATCTTGGTGACCTTCGTGATGACCAGCCTTATCTCCTTCATGGTGTCCGGCTTGGACGCCAAAAGAGGCTATAAACATAAGAGAAATTAATATACTTTTCATTTTGAGCTCCATAATTTATTGAACAGATAGTTTTAAGTGTGTGTCTAGTTAATCGACCTTGTAAACATCGACCTTAATCTCGCCAGAGATAAGGTTCATGGTGCCTTGTGCAAAATTTATGCCGTCAGTAACAACATCAATATTCTTAATGGAAACCACAGACCCATCTCGCGTCCATACGCCCATAAGATCTCCTCTTGCTAAATTACCCTCTGGGCTAATTCCTATGCCGTAGCCAACCCATGTTCCTGAATTTTGATTAATACTAGAGGCTTTTAGGTTATATGTGACGTAAACCTTTCCATATTGACCGGCTGAATCACTCTCAGAGTTAATTGTTGTTCCTTCGTCATGGACTGTGACCGATGTAATTTTGAAGATGCCTGTAAAATGATCGCCTGTCACTTCAAAGGCTGCAGCAGACATCGGCAATGCAATAGCCATTGCAATAAATAATTTATTTAGGTTCAGCATAATTTTTTACTCCTATTGATTATGTGAGTTAATATCATAAATATGCATAATAAAATTATCAAGCTGTGCTTTAAATTAAAACGTTTATTTTTAACCTTAATATTGGGGGTGTGTGTCATGACAGTTAGCGGGTATGACAGAATTACTGGTGAGCCATTTGCCAGTCGCTCTGAGGTTATTGGTCAAAATGGCATGGTGGCAACCAGTCATCCACTTGCAACGCAAATTGGGTTAGATATTCTCAAAAAAGGAGGCACAGCCATTGATGCCGCGATTGCTGCAAACATCGCTCTTGGGCTCATGGAGCCAACAGGCAACGGGATTGGTGGTGATTTGTTTGCCATCGTCTGGGACGCACAATCAAAACAGCTCTATGGTTTGAATGCCAGCGGCCCTGCTCCGAAAAACATCTCAATCGATTACTTTAAATCAAAGAATCTGGACAAGATTCCCTCTTACGGCCCCCTGCCTGTCACAGTCCCAGG
>DEOR01000014.1:3187-3671 GCA_002358345.1 Proteobacteria bacterium UBA3413
ACTATGCTCTGAATGGGTTTCCAGTCACCGAAACTATTGCCTATTATCTTGCAAACTCTGTCAGCCGATTTAAAGACTACCCAAATTTTAAAGAGGTGTGGCTCAAGAATGGTAAGACCCCTGCCAAAGGCGAGATTTTTAAAAATCCTCAGTTGGCTAAAACATTACAAACCATTGCTGATCAAGGCAGGGCAGGTTTTTACGAAGGCGAAGTCGCACACACCATGGCTAACTTCATTCAGTCACAAGGCGGGTTCTTGAGTTACGAAGACCTCTCGTCCTTTCATGCTGAATGGACCCCTCCGGTCTCCTCTAATTACAGAGGTTATGATGTGTGGGAATTGCCGCCCAATGGCCAAGGCATTGCAGCACTGCAAATCCTCAATATTCTTGAAAACTATGACCTAAAAAAAATGGGGCTCTACAGCTCGGAATACATTCACTTATTTACCGAAGCTAAGAAATTAGCGTTTGCGGACAGAGC
>DEOR01000014.1:3888-4626 GCA_002358345.1 Proteobacteria bacterium UBA3413
TAAAAGATGGCGATACCATTTATCTAACTGCTGCAGATCAGTACGGCAACATGATTTCATTGATTCAGAGTAACTATCGCGGGATGGGCTCAGGCATGATGGCTCCTGGACTTGGCTTTATGATGCAAGACAGAGGCGAGCTCTTTAGCTTACAGCCGACTCACAAGAATGCTTTGATTGGTGGCAAGCGCCCTTTTCAAACCATCATCCCAGCTTTTGTGACCAAAGATGGAAAACCCTACATGAGCTTTGGTGTCATGGGTGGTGCGACTCAACCTCAAGCGCATGCTCAAATTATTATTAACATGGTAGATTTTGGAATGAATCTGCAAGAAGCCGGTGATGCCCCGAGAATAGTTCACAGCGGCTCATCTCAACCGACCGATGAGATCATGCTGGATGGCGGTTCGTTAAGTCTAGAAAAAGGTTTTGGCCTACAAATAGAAAAAGAGTTAGAAAAACTCGGGCACAAGATTAAATACGAAAAAGGAATATTTGGTGGCTACCAGGCCATCATGCTAAAAGAAGACGTCTATTATGGAGCGTCTGAAAGCCGCAAAGATGGCCAGGCTGCCGGATATTAACTAGCCAAGTCTTTTCAGGGCGCACACTTTGTTGCCTGAAGGATCTTTGAGATAAGCCAGATACATTTTTGCACCCATCGCCTCTCTAACACCGGGAGGGTTCTCGCAGGTTGTTCCGCCTGCATTCAAACCTGCCGCATGCCATTGATCTCCA
>DEOR01000014.1:4826-5828 GCA_002358345.1 Proteobacteria bacterium UBA3413
TCGTGAAAATACATGTACCGTTTTTGATCTGTAGGGTTCATTGACAAGACCCCAGGCTTGCAACCCAGAACTCCTAAAACCGCATCATAGAAAACCTTTGATTCTTCAATATCATTCGCTCCAATCATTATGTGACTAAACATCCTTAAACCTCTTAGTTATAAATTCTTATTAATAATAGCGCCTTGATCAAGAATATCTTGAAACCCACCCAGATTAAAGACTTTGGTGTAACCTATTTTAGTCAGGTTCAAACCAGCCAATGCCGATCTGACGCCTGCTGCGCAAAAAAGATAGACACAGGTCTCTTGATCAATCTCTTCATGGTTGCTGAGTTGAAACTCAATGACGCCTTTGGGAATATTTAAAGCATCCTGGATAGATCCAGATGCTTCAAGTTCTTCAGACTGTCTGACATCAATCATTACTTTCTTATTTAGATTGTTATTGAAATCATTAAAGGTGGTTCTGGGGACTAATTGTTCAGCTTTAGCCAGCTCTTGTTCTGTGTAGTTCATATCTTTAGGTCCGTTAAGTCTTTTTGCTATTTGCGAAGTACATTCCTATCATAACAAACATAAAGCCGCTGAATATGATCCATGTAATAGATTCTTGTAAAAAAATAGAGCCCCACAAGATACTGAAGACAGGCAATAAATAGGTCACAGTAGAAGATCTAACCGCACCAATCCTTTCAATTAATCTGACATAACCCAAATACGCGAGACCGGTAGAGACTACACCCAACCAAAGGAGCGCAAGAAATGAATCTGAACTTGGCATATGATCTGGTAGATTAAATAGCGCCAAGGGAATCATCATCACACCACCAAATAGCATGGCCCAGCCAATCAATACAAATTTATTAGCGCTGAGTTGATACTTTTGAATGTAGGCAGCACAAAAAGAGTAGCAAAGCGCCCCTGTGAGGGCAAACATTGCAGAGGCAGATGTGATGGAACCATTGGCAGGATTAACCAAGACGAGAATGCCACAAAAACC
>DEOR01000065.1:0-10754 GCA_002358345.1 Proteobacteria bacterium UBA3413
TCTCCAAGATTAAACTCTTTTACAATTCCAAATTTTAATCCCTTGAGTGAATTGTTAAGCGATTGAGTGAGATCATTATTCTCCACATCTAGTGATGTTGTGTCTTTTGGGTCATGACCTGACATGATATTTAGTAATATTGCGCAATCTTCAGCAGTCCTTGCAAGAGGACCAGCTTGGTCGAGACTAGAGGCGAAAGCAATCATTCCCCACCTTGATACTCTGCCATATGTTGGTTTTATTCCTGTGATCCCACAATGAGCTGCGGGTTGGCGAATAGATCCACCTGTATCTGTTCCAGTAGCTGCGGGAATAATTCCAGCTGCAACTGCTGCTGCGGAGCCGCCAGAACTGCCCCCAGGAACAAACCCTTTTTTCCAAGGATTATGTACATTCCCAAAATAACTTGTTTCATTTGAAGAGCCCATCGCAAACTCATCCATATTCATTTTACCAATAGTAATTGATCCTGCATTCTCTAGATTAGACACAGCAGTTGCTGAATATGGAGGGATAAAATTAGATAAAATTTTTGACGAACATGTGGTTCTCAAGCCTTCAGTGCAAAATAAATCTTTTTGACCTAGAGGTATTCCTGATAGGGCAGATATTGAGTGACTACCCTGGTCAATTTGAGAAGCTTTTTGCATGCTCGCCTCTTCATTCATTGTCACAAAGCAATTCAATGATTTTAGCTTACTTGCAAGCTTGAAGGTTTCTTGGATTAATTCTTCAGTAGAAATCACTTTAGTGTCGAGCATTTTCCTGAGCTCAAGAATTGATTTGAATTGAATGCTCATTCAACGACCCTTGGAACTAAGAAATAGTCATCATTTGCATTTGGAGCATTTTGAAGAAATTTTTGTTTTTGATTGTCAGAATCAAGAATATCCTCATGCTTCAGTGCGGTCTTTTCTAGGGGGCTATATAGAGGTTCAATATTTGTTGTATCTATCGAGCTCAACCCTCCAATTAATTCTATAATGGTCTCTAGATCTTTCTCTATTTTTTGCGCTTTATCTTCATCAATTTCTAGCCTAGCTAGATAGCAAATAGTTCTGACGATTTCTTTGTCCATATGATATTATCTTACTTTGATGCGCAATCTTAAACTAAAAGCATCGTTAATTGTATTTTTTGAAGGATCATCATATTGGATTTCAACTTATTTAAAAGCGTCCGAGGCTTATTCTCCAATGATTTATCTATCGACCTTGGCACAGCTAATACCCTAATTTACATAAAAGATATTGGTATTGTTCTAAATGAGCCTTCAGTGGTAGCAATTCGTGAGAGTAAGGGCCAAAAGACAGTAGTGGCAGTAGGTCATGAAGCAAAAAAAATGCTGGGAAGAACGCCTGGAAATATTAAAGCTATTAGACCTCTTAAGGATGGGGTAATAGCAGATTTTCAGGTTACAGAGAAAATGCTACAACATTTTATTGCCAAGGTGCATGAGCAACGATTTATTAAACCAAGCCCAAGAGTCTTGGTTTGCGTTCCGTGCCGGTCCACTCAGGTTGAACGCAGGGCTATTAGAGAGTCAGTGCTTGGAGCTGGCGCAAGAGATGTGAAGTTAATAGAAGAGCCAATGGCTGCTGCAATAGGCGCAGGATTAGCTGTAGAAGAGGCAAATGGTAATATGGTTGTTGATATTGGCGGAGGAACTTCTGAAATTGCCATTTTGTCCTTAAATGGTGTGGTATATGCAGAATCTGTAAAAATTGGTGGCGATGTGTTGGATGAAGCTATTTCATCATGGGTCAGAAGAAACTATGGTTGCGTCATAGGAGATTCCACTGCAGAAAAAATTAAATATACCATAGGCTGCGCTTCTCCAGATTCAGAAGAGTTAGAAATGAATGTTACTGGAAGAAATTTGGCCGAAGGTATTCCAGAAACATTTATTCTAAAAAGCTCTCAAATATATGAGGCCATGAAAGATCCGCTTTCAGGCATGGTGCGCGCAATAAGAACAGCTTTAGAGCAATCACCCCCAGAACTAGCAGCTGATATTGCAGAAAGAGGCATAGTGCTAACTGGTGGGGGCGCTTTAATGCGAGGTTTGGATCAACTGATCTCAGCTTCCACAGGCATTCCAGTTATTGTTGCCGAAGACCCATTAACCTGTGTGGCGAGAGGTGGTGGTAAGGCACTAGAGCTTATTGATAAATACAATATTGACCTGCTTTCAACAGAATAACTAATTAAATATGGCGAGAACTACGCCTACACATACCCCTGCTCTTAAATATATCTTAGCTTGCTTGGTATCTATGGCTTTGCTTTTTAGCGATGTAAACTATCAAACTCTTTCTCCTCTAAGGGGCTCTGTGCAGGCAGTCGGTATTTACTCGCAATTATTTTTTGCAACCACCGTATCCAGATTTCTCGAATTCACTAGCGCATATGAAAATCAAAGAACGTTAACGCGATTAAATAATCAGCTTAGGGATGAGCTGCAAGAAATAGATAGCAAGTTATTTTTACAAAAACAATCTCAATTAATAACTAAGGACATGATTGATTTACAAGACCGCCTGCAGATTCTTGGAGATCAAAGGGACGGCAAAGTCTTAAAAATAGCGTCTTTTGGTTTACAAGATTATTTATGCTGTTCACGACATATTCTCCACCTCCAAAACCCTCTCCAATTTGCTATTTTGATGCATCAGCCGGTGGCAGTTGATAAAACTTTTATTGGTCAAACATCTAAGACGCATCTCAACCTCATCGAGGTCACTTTATTTTCAGATAGCTCGCATATTTTGCCCGTTAAAATTGATGGATTGCACTGCAATGCTCGGGGAGCAGGAAAGCCTAGGTTAGTCAGGTGTCTAGCTTCCGAAGAATTTAAGATGTCAGATATTCAGGAAGGCAGCTTAGTTTTAACTTCTGGTCTGGGGGGCGTCTTTCCAAAAGATGTAATCATTGGCAAAGTGCTTAGCATTTACGAGATTTCCAACAATGAATTGAGAATTGATATTGCCCTTGATGGCAATCCATTGGATCACAATTACTTTGGTATCTTGTCTGGTTCATGAAATTTACAAGCCACTTATTTATCTTTGTAACTATTTTTAGTGGCTTTTGGTTAGATAGTTTAATTGCTGAATTTAATATTAGAACTTATATTGCTGCGCTTGAAAGCCTCCCTTATCTCGTAGAGACCAGTCTTGGTTTTTTAATTTTATGCTATTGGATTTATGCTATTCCTGAGAAGATTCAAAGCTCAGCAGCATTCTGCTATGGGCTATTAGTTGATTTATGTTTTGGGAGTGCCATTGGCTTTAATATGTTATTTTTCTCTGGGATCTCATATGTTATCCACGTCTATGTATTTCGCTTTCGAATTTTTTCTTACTTACAGCTAATCATTTTTTTTGCAGGATCCTCAATGTTCTATGTGGCTTGCAAGTATTTAATTTTTTCTCCTGAAAATTATTCATATTTATTATTACTCTGCAGCTTCTTGATTAATGGTCTGTTGTGGCTACCAATATATTTTTGTATGCGCAGCTTACGAAGAAGCTTTCTTTGAGCTCAGGGCAGATGAAAAAAATCTCTATTAGCATTCTGTTTTTAACATCCATCCTGAGTTGGGTATTGCTACTCATGATTAGTGCAATAATGTTTTTTCCAGGCTCGACACTCAAGATAATAAGCAGCTCAATGCCTGATACTTATAATATTTCATATTCAGAGTTACAAAATCAGGGCTCACCTCTGAATCCGATTCTCTTATTTACAAATCTTGAAATCACA
The DNA here is from genome assembly GCA_002358345.1 of Proteobacteria bacterium UBA3413. GTDB lineage: Bacteria > Pseudomonadota > Gammaproteobacteria > Magnimaribacterales > D2472 > D2472. Next base: position 3,766 of record DEOR01000065.1, read on the forward strand.
AAGAATGGCTCCAATCTCTTTGGGGCTAAAAAAATAAAAATAGGCCTTCCCCTTTCATTAAATTTAATTTTTGGCCGCATGGAGCTAAATTCCTTGCAGATAAAAGATGCGTTTATAGTGCTTGAGAGCTCTCAAAATAAGCCAGCATCTTTCCCTAAGATTATTTTTAGTCAAAACATAGCATTAGATATTGCGAACTTTTCAATCTCTAATATGGAGTCCAATCTTCTTATTAATGGTGAATTAGATAGCTTGTTGCCTGGACTAGCAAATGGCTATTTCAACATCACTCATGGAGAGCATATTAGTAATTTCTCTGTGAGCTCTGATGGATCCACTTCGAACTTCTTTCTTAGTTTCAAAGAATTTAATTGGATGCAGTTTTCTTTAAATTCGATGTTTTCACCTCTAAGCTCAATGTACATTGGGGGCACACTCTTGGGCTCCATGAACTCTCAAGGCTCTTCCATGGAGGGTTCTATTAGCTATCAGGAGACTAACTTTGGCAGCATGACGGCAAAGAAAAACCATGGATCATTTGTATTTAAATCAAATCACAAGATGGCCACATTACTATTAAAAGAATTTCTACAACCTTTTGTTGATGAGCAATACCCGATTTTATTTAATCTAACGAAGCAATCCATTGCGGTGCCTAAATTATTTTTAAACAATCAATTGATTCAACAAAATACACCTAAGTTTTCAAATCTGGCATTAGAGAACTTGGTTGCATCTTTTGATGGCGGCATTCTTAGATATTCTGGCGCAGTTAGTGACCTAGATTTAGTGGACGTATATTTTTCTGAAATCATCAATCTCAAGGGCGGTTTCTCAGGCATGAATAAAGCAATAGATTTTTATGTAGAATCCAGCCAATCTTTCATAAGAGATGGGGACGATGGATTGCATCCTCTAGCAATTAATGCTGCGGGCACCTTTATTGATCAAGAATTTAATTTAGAAGGCCATATCAAAGAGCTTATAGGGGATCTTCGCTTACGACTAAGTTTCTCGCCTGATCAACAAATACCCTTTACTCTCAAATTATCTGGGCAAAATATCTCTAAAAAAATTATTTTAAGTTCCATTCCTAGGTCTCTAGCAAAAGTGAGAAGCTTCATTGATTTGAATATTAAGCCAGGTAAGTTAAATGGTATTTTTCTTGAATATCTTGCACCCACTAGATCGCAGGATCAGCATTTAATCCTAAAATTATCAATGGAGGATGCAGCTCTTGCCATTAGCCCAGAAATAAATCTTAGGTTTGGTAATAATTTGTTAGAAATCCAAAATGAACATCTTTATTTCTTTGCATCACCAGGAGCAGTTAACCAGTTTTCCATCCAATCTATTGCGGCCACATTGAACTTTTCGAATCAAATGCTCTGGTATAAATCCACCCATAATTTTTCAAGCTCTGATATGCAAGCTATTCTTCAAGAACCCTCTCAATCCCTAGGCAATATAGTTGCCCAGGGTTTTAGTAAGGGCCAATTTAATTTTTCTTCCCAGGATCATCATAATTTTTTATCAATCAAGGCCCAGGATTTTAGCGTACCTATATATAACGAATATTTCTTACAGATACTGCAAGCGCAACTATTTATTTCAAATCTAAGTCAAGTGAACGGACTGATGGATGGTCAGATATTGGGAGAAGATGCCTCTATTTTTGTCAAAGGAAAAAATTTACTTAGCTCTTATGAGTTAGATTTTTCAACTCAAATTCCCTTACAAACTGAAGATATATTTCCTCAGTCATTCTTGGGCAAGCTATCTGGCAAAGACATTTTTTATTTAGAATTAGCGGTCGGTGAAAATCTTTTGCCAAGATTGAACATTTTTTCTGATTTAAAGAACATACAGTTTGATTCGAATTTTTCTTTTTTAAGCAAAAAAAAATCGAGCACTCTGCCAACCCAGATAGTACTTTCTAATTTTTCTAAACCGGCGCTCTTCCTCTCAAACGAATTAATGGAGTTGAATTTATACTCATTGCGAAGCCTTGAAGGGCACCTTGTAATTGGTGGCGAGCTTCCACCGAAATTTTCTTATCTCAAGCAAGCCCCCGGGTTAAATATTTACCTTGCATTAGATTTGCTTACTTCCAAGATGATTGATAGCTGGCCTTCACCGCAAGCAAGCATCCCAAGACAGCCCATTCAAAATTTTATTGTTGATATTCAGAATCTTGAAATACTCGGCAATCAATACAACGAGGTAACAGGGATTTTTTCTATTGGAGAAAGCAGTGTCAAAGGTCAGATCGAAAGTAGCAAATTAAATGTAAAACTTAACCAAGATAACTCTGGTTTTTTAAAGTTAGAATTTAATAATACACACGTTCAGGATGCTCATTTTTTAAGTGCTCACACTACTTCTGGCAATATGCCGAAGCTGAATGCGAGGATAATTGCAGAAAACTCTTCTCTGGGAGAGCTGAAAATTAAATCTTTGGACATGTATCTTTTAAAAAATAAAAATATCACTACCTTTAATAATATTAATTTAAGCTCTAACTTTCTCTCTATTTCGCCTCTTTCAGATCAATCGAACGCATATTTCTCTATTGATGATAGGCTCAAGCTATTCAAGCTAAAGGGAAAATACCTTATGAAAGATTCCTCTAGAATTCCTGTAATTCAGAATCTTGCTAATTTCTCCTATTTTAATGGCGACATTAATCTGCAGTGGAAAGATCTTCAAAAATTACAAGACATCGAAGGCAATCTGAACTTTATATTAAAAGATCTTTTGGTTGAGAATAAAACCTCATCATCAATTGCTTTTAATCTATTGGGAGTTTTAAATTTAAAAAATATTCTTGGCAAAGTAGCAAATCTTGATCTGACAATGAGTGAGTTTACCTCAACACAATTAAGTAGAGTCGAGGGAGATTTAATTTTTAGCAAATCAAAAGCTAGGCTAGCCTCTCCAATCTTTATAGAAACAAATGCAGCAAAAATGAAATGGATAGGGTCTATCAATAAGAATAATAAGGGCGAGCTTAGCGAATTAGATTTAAATCTAGATCTCAGGGTAAGAATTGGAGAAAATATACCTTGGTATTCAGCTTTGCTTGGCGGGTTGCCAGCCATAGCAGGGTCAGCCATCATCAGTGAAATCTTTGAAACTAATATTGATAGCTTATCAAATTATCAATATGAGGTTTCTGGATTCCTTGCTGAGCCAAAGATTCATAGGATTAACTAATTTAAGTTAAGAAAATGGTGGCTAATCCTAAAAATGAAAAGAAGCCAATAACATCAGTGACGGTGGTCACCACCACACTGCCAGCAATTGCAGGATCCTGATTAAATTTTCTGAGAATAATTGGTATAAAAATTCCCGCAACAGCAGAGGACATAAGATTTATAATCATGGCCACACAAATCAATACCGAGATTATAATCTCATGGAACCAAAGATAGGTGATGCCACCCACTAAAACAGATAATAAAATACCGTTTACGATCGAAACAGCTAGCTCACGTTTAAATAACCAATTTACATTTGTGGAATTTATTTGTTGCAGGGTAAGGCCTCGGATCATAATGGTTAAAGTTTGGGTTGCTGCAACACCACCCATGCTGGCAACTATAGGCATTAAAATAGCCAAGTAAACAATTTGATCAATCGTCGCCTGAAATAAACTAATGGTCAGGGATGCAATAAAAGCCGTGATGAGATTGATTGATAGCCAAAGCATTCTACTGCGGGCAGCTCTCGCGGGCGCAGCAAATGTGTCTTCGGCAATGCCGGCCATCCCAAGAAAATTCTGATCAGCATCCTCGCGAATGACGTCAACCACATCATCAATCGTAATTCTACCAATTAAATTGAAGTCTTCATCTACAACGGGAGCTGACACCCAATCATTTTGTTCGAACAGCCTTGCTACATCTTTATCACTCATATCGACTGGTAATGGCTGCGTAGCAGTTTCCATGAGCTCTCTAATATTTAGAGTTGGCTCTGAGACAAGAATTTTAGAGACTGGCAGAGATCCTAAATACTTATTTTCTCTGGACACTACAAAGATCTGATCAGTATTATGCGGAAGTTCTTTTTGCGCTCTGAGATAGCGCATCACCACTTCCAGGCTATGCTCTGGCCTGACACTGATAATGTCAGTGTTCATCAAGCCGCCCGCAGAGTCTTCCGGGTAGACTAGAGCTTCTGTAATTCTCTGCCGGTCTCTCATAGACATAGCCGATAAAACATTTTGTGTTTTACTGTCAGGTAGAGCCTGCAGAATATCTACAATTTCATCTAGCTCTAAATCTTCTATGATCTTAATAAGCTCAGCAGTTGAGATCTCGGCAATTAATTCCTGTTGAATCTCATCGTTCAGCTCAGAAATAATCTCCCCCTCATCTTCAATCTCAATTATTGACCAAAGTAATTTTCTTTCTTTTGGAGGAAGGGACTCTAAGCTATGAGCTATCTCGGGCGCATGCATATTCGCAAGCATTCTCTTTAATTGATTCAAGGATGAGCTAACATCTTTCCCATTAATACTTTTCAGCAACTCATCTGATGGAAATTGATGTGGAACGATATCACTCATAATATTAATTTTAACCCAAGCTGATTAGATTTTATCTTTTTCTTGAATTAGGAATATTGAGTTTCAATCTGTATTTTGTAATGGTTCTTCTGGCTAAATTAAAACCTCTTTTATTTAGCATTTCTACTAATTTTTGGTCACTAAGTTTTTGCGGGCTATCGCTAATGACTCTTGCAATCTCTTCCATCAGCTGCTGAGGAGTGACCCTTCTTGTTTTAGATACAGAGGCAGATAACAGAGATCGCATAGATACTGCACCTTTGGGTGTTTGAATGTATTTTGATCGAAGAATTCTAGAGATGGTAGACGGGCTAAGCTTTAGTTCTCTTGCTAATTCTAAGTTGCTAAGAGGGTTAAGTTGCAAAGACTGCCCAAGCAAAAACTCTGCTTGCATTCGACAAATTAACTCTCCCACCTCTCTAACTGTCTCATTCCTTTTTTTCACAGATCTTATCAGCCATTTAGCATCAGCAATTTTTTCTTGAAGCGCAATGTTCACTGGATTTTTTTTATCTTTTGCTAGCTGTTCTAGCTCAGAATCTAGACTTAATTGTGGAAAATTTTCTTGGATAAATTGAATATCTAGACCCTCTTTTGCTGGCAGTATCTCAACATCAGGATAGATCATTTGAATAGATTCAAAATCTAAGCCAGGCGATAAATCACAAGCCTTGATCAGAGATAAAGTTTGTTGAATTTCTTCTGCTGGAAATCTATCTAAGAGGGTAGATTTTGCATGCTCAAAATTTTTAAAATCAGGGTTAAATAAAATTTCGTGCACTAATTCTTGCTGATTCATAGAGAGATCCTTTCTCTTTAATTGAAGGTGCACCAGCTCTTTAAAGTTTCTGGCACCTATACCTGCAGGATCTAGATGTTGAATAATATTTTCCAAAACCAGACGAATGTCTTCGACGGAACTCTTAAATTCAAGCAATTCCTCTAGTTCATCAAGATCAATGGAAAGTAAGCCACTCTCATCTAATGATTGAATAATTACTGCTCCAATCTTGTTCTCTTCATTAGTAAGTCTTAGATCTTCTAATTGATTTTGAAGGTAGCTCGGCAGAGTAACCATTTCTGGTAAATTTGCCATGAGCTCATCATCATATCCAGGAGATAAGATTTCCGCTGGGTCTTTTTTTATAATAAAAGGATTATCTTCAATCTCTGCATTAATCTTATTGATGATTTCAATTCTAGAAAGTTGCAGTAGATCAATAGATTTTCTTAGCTGTGGAGTCATTGAAAGCTGCTGTCTTTGTTGGAACTCCCTTACTAGCTTAATGACCATTTGCTAGGTATACATATTCCCAAAATATGTCTTTTTTACAAGTTCATTCTTGATGAGATCTTGTGCAGTTCCTTCTGCAATTACCTGGCCTGCATCCATGATAATTGCACGACTACATAAATTTAATGTTTCTCTTACATTATGATCAGTAATTAGAATTGAAATCCCCCGAGCTACAATTTTATTTAACAGAGCTTTAATATCCTCAATCGCAATAGGGTCAATCCCAGCAAAGGGCTCGTCTAACAGTAAGATTGTTGGATTGCATGCTAGGGTTCTTGCTATTTCTACCTTCCTTCTTTGCCCGCCCGAAAGCAGTCGACCCTTTTGCATTAAAATATTCTCCAGACCAAACTCATCAACCGCCCTTTCAAAAAAATTTATTCTATCAAGTTCAGCGTTCATTGTGAGCTCCGCAATTCCTCGAAGATTTTCCTCTACTGTCAAGTCCTGAAAGATTGAGGCTTCTTGTGGCAAGTAGCTTAAACCGATGGAAGAGCGTTGATGCATTGGAAGATTTGTCACAGCATGACTGTCAATCTCAACGCATCCTTTATCAGGGAAAAGTAATCCCGCAGCAATATAAAAGGCAGTAGTTTTACCTGCTCCATTAGGCCCAAGCAGTCCAACAATTTCATTTTCCCTTACTGAGAAACTAACATCAGAAAGAATTTTTTTCCCGGCAATACTTTTTTCAATTTTCTTGAGAGCCAGTCTATCTTTAATCATTGGCATTGATTTGATAAGTAATATTTTGAGAAAAGATAGAGCGATTCTCAGCAAGTAATTCGGCATTGCCAATCATTTCCATTGATAGATTTGGATAAATAATTAAGCGATCTGCCTTTCCATTTATTTTTTGGTCCCTAGAAATTATGGATGCAGGTGTTCCAAGAATTAACAAGCTCTCTTCTTTGTAGTCTAATAAGGCACTTTCTCCAGAGATGCTAAAATTTCCAAAATCAATGTTTATCTCTCCACTCAAAGTCAGCCGATTGCTTACTTCATCAAGGGTGACGTTGTTAGCGTTAATAGATATATTTTGATAATTAATGGGCTCGCTACTAGAGACTGCTGATACGATGAGCAAGCATGCCAGGCATATAAAATGTTTTACTGTTG
>DEOR01000065.1:10954-30142 GCA_002358345.1 Proteobacteria bacterium UBA3413
ACATTTTCTTCAGCCCCTAGCACTACTAGATTAAAGATCTTATTTTTCTCCATAATCTCCGCAGCATCTATAGCCAAAGAGTCATGAGGTATAGTTTTAAACCGCTTAGTCATCACAGATCCAATAGCAGTATTTACTAAATCCTGGGAATTATTCAAGCATCTTCGCAAATCACCATCAGTAAAAATACCTATAATTTTTTTACCATTTGAGACCAATGTTAATCCAAGCTTCTTATCAGTCACTTCAATCAAAGCATCTTTAAGAGATGCATTCTCAAGTACCACCGGAGCAGCATTACCCATAATAGCGACATCTCTGACCAAGATTGTTAATTTTCTTCCAAGCTGTCCAGCAGGATGCGATCTTGCGAAGTCGTCTCTGGTGAACCCCTTGTGATCCAAGAGGGCGATTGCAAGAGCATCCCCAAATACCAGTGCAAGAGTAGTCGAAGAAGTTGGAGCCAAATCTAGGGGACATGCTTCTTGATTAACTTTAATAACGACATTAATTTCCCCGGCTTTTGCAAGCGTTGAGTTAGCATTATTCGTAAGAGTAAAGATATGGCCAGCACATCGTTTCAATGCAGGCAAGATATCCAGTATTTCTTTGGTCTCTCCTGAATTAGATAAAACTAAAACGGCATCTTGTTTCTCTATCATCCCAAGATCACCATGAGCAGCTTCTGTTGGATGAATAAAAAAAGAGGGCGTACCTGTACTCGAAAGGGTCGCGGATATTTTTTGAGCAATATGGCCAGACTTACCAATTCCCATCAAAACAAGCTTTCCTTTTGTGTTAATAATTTTTTCACATAAGTCATTAAATGTACCTTGAATTTGATCTTGTAACGCAAGAATTGCATTGCCTTCTATTGCTATAACTTGTAAGGCACTTTTTATAAAATTCTTCTCTTGCATAGCTCATTTTTAATTGTGTAGTAATGTTATAATACATCCATGAAACGAACTATGAAATCTATTCTTATTTTTGCTGGACTATTTTCTTTGAATACCTTAGTTTTTGCTGAGCCTAATCCCAATCAATTTATCGACAGTCGAGCTCAAGCTATGGTTGAGGTCATAAGAAACAATCAAAGCTTGTATCTTTCTGATCCGGAGCTATTTAAAGCTAAGATCAATGAAATCTTTGAGCCAATGGTTGATTTTAGAAGAGTTGGCGCTAGCGTCATGGGTAAGAAATTTTACCTGGCAGCCACCAAGGATCAGCGGCAGCAGTTTATCGCAACCTTTAGGACATCCTTGTTAGATACCTATTCATCAACTTTAGCTCAATGGGGCGATCAGACAATTGAAACAATTTACCCAGATTCTCTTGCATTTGATCAGACAGAGGATGTGCATCAAAATCTTATTACATCTAATAATATTTACCCTATTACATACAAGGTTCGTAGTGATGGCGAGGGCAATTGGTTAATCATCAATATTATTGTTAATGGCGTGAATCTGGGTCTAACCTTTAGAAATCAATTTCAAGCATTGGCATCCGAACATGATAATGATATTAATGAAATAATTAACCATTGGACTTCTGATGCCAACCTTTAGAGCTTAAAAATTAAATTTTATGAATATTGCTCAATTTCTTAAAGACAAATTTCCAGATGCAGAAATTTCTGCCGATGGAGCAGACTGCTCAACTAGGTTACTGATAGTCAGTTCTCATTTTGAAGGGCTGCCCACCCTTGCAAGGCATAGGTTAGTGATGAGCAGTTTAAAAGAGCAATTTCAATCTGGTGAAGTTCACGCTTTAAGTCTTGAGACAAAAACCCCATCTGAGATTTCTTAACATTGGAAAAACTACGCATTATTGGCGGCAATAGATTATCAGGCTCTATCTCTTGTTCCGGAGCAAAGAACGCAGCGTTACCAATGCTTGCAGGGACCATACTCTCAGATCAACCTATAACTTTTCAAAACCTTCCTTATCTTCAAGATATTACTACGATGTTCGAGCTGCTAGGCTCTATGGGCGCAGATATTACGCTTAATGAAAATATGGACTTCAAGATTTCTACAGCCACGCTTCATGATTTTGAGGCTAGATATGAACTCGTTAAAACCATGAGAGCTTCAATCTTAGTGCTGGGGCCTCTGGTTGCTCGGTATGGATTTGCTAGAATCGCCTTGCCAGGGGGATGCGCCATTGGGACCAGGCCAGTAGATTTCCATCTATCTGCTTTAGAGCAGTTGGGAGCAAAAATTGAACTCAAAAATGGCTATATTGAAGCGAGAGCAAAGAAATTAATTGGGTGTGAAATTAGCTTTCCAGGCATTTCAGTTACAGGTACAGAAAACATAATGATGGCCGCAGTTTTAGCTGAGGGCAAAACGATATTGCGAAACGTTGCAAAAGAGCCTGAGGTTGTAGACCTTGCAGATTTTTTGAACGCAATGGGCGCAAGTATTTCTGGAGCTGGCTCTGATGAAATTATTATTGATGGGGTGGTCAGCCTTCATGAGGCTACATTTGAAATTCCCGCAGATAGGATAGAGGCTGGCACATACTTAATAGCTGCAGCTGTTACCTATGGTGATGTCACCATAACTAATATTAATTCCAATCGAATGAATAATATCCTAGATAAATTAAAGCTCTGCGGCGCAGTAATCACCCCTTATGAAAATAGTATTCGTCTGACTATGAGCGAGAATTTTATTGCTCCAGTCGATATCTCTACGGCACCATTTCCTGGATTTCCAACAGATATGCAGGCTCAGTTTACTGTCTTAAATGCATTGTCTAGCGGCTCTGCAGTGGTCACTGAAAATGTTTTTGAAAATAGATTTATGCATGTGCAGGAATTAAATCGAATGGGTTGTGACATCACGGTCAAAGGAAGCAATGCTTTTATTAAAGGGGTGAGCTCTATAACTGGAGCCCCTGTAATGGCAACAGACTTGAGAGCATCTGCTAGTTTGATCTTGGCAGGCCTATGCGCACAAGGAGAGACCATAGTTGATAGGATTTATCATATTGATCGAGGGTATGAACGAATTGAGGAGAAGCTCTCATTCCTAGGAGCAGATATTACTAGACTGCCAGGCTAGCCTTTTTGCGCCTCAGTGATCACCTCAATTTCATCAATTATATTATTTTTATTAAGGATCTTTAGCGCAATCCTGTCTCCAGGGAAAGAGCTCTGCAATGCTTTTGTTAGATTTTCCCAAGTTGCTGATTGATCATTGATTGAAATAATTACTGCGCCAAGTTGAATTTGACCTCCCTCGAACAATGGACCATATTCTTTTAGCTCCAATATTTCCAACCCATAAGTTAATTTATTATTCAATAAAAACCTTTTAGATTTAACTCTAAAATCTCCAATCCATGATCTCTTCACTGAGCCAGATTGTATTATTTCAGAAGCCAGATCAATCATTTTATTTGAAGGAAGAGCGAATCCAATGCCAGCATATGATCCCGTCTTTGAAAAAATTTTAGTGTTCATGCCTATCAGGTTGCCCTTGTGGTTTAACAGCGCACCTCCTGAGTTTCCAGGATTGATTGCAGCATCTGTTTGAATGAGTTCTAAATAAGGATTGCCGTAATCTCTTCCAGTAGCACTAACAATTCCACTGGTAAATGTTTTTCCAAGACCAAAAGCATTTCCAATCGCAATCACCTCATCACCTGCTTGCACATCTTTGCTATCAGCCCATTTAATAGACACAAGTTTTTCAGAGGATGAAATTTTAATTACAGCAAGATCTGATCGTTGATCAAAACCAATAAGTTTTGCTATTTTTGTTTGGCCATCATCAAGCTCAACACTAATATTTTTTCTACCAGCCACAACATGAAGATTGGTAATAATATAGCCATCATCAGAAAGAATAATCCCCGAACCTATAATTGCAGTATTAGGGGTATTCCAATCATTCCTAGGCGAGAGATTTTCACTTGCAATAATATTAACAACAGACAATGCTGCGGTTGTAATTCCTGTAGAATTTTTTCTATTAGACATATCTGTATAAAGATATGGGAGAATAAGAGCGAGAATTAAAAAATTTATTCTAGAAAGCTTATTATTAAAAAAATTCACTGCACTATTAACATATATTATGAAAGATATAGAAATTGTACTTGAGAATTTAGTCTCTAATGGCATAAAGCCAGATAAAGCGCAAAAAATATTTCTAGAAACATTTATAGACTTTGATTCTCGCTATCGACCGTCAACAATATTTAGGAAGCAGTCAGGTTTTGGCAGCATCTACCTCTGGGGGCCTGTTGGTAGGGGTAAGACCCTATTACTTCAATCTATAGCCAATAGTTACTTTCAGAACATCGGGATATTTCATTTCCTGGAATTTATGCAGTTGATTCATTTAAATCTATCGAAGCTTGAGAGCATAAAAAATCCATTGCCTCAAGTTGCAAAAAATATCTCCAAAAATTACAGCGTCATATTTATTGATGAATTTCAGGTGGAGGACATTGCTGATGCAATGATCATAGGCTTGATCATCCAATCTCTTCATCACAATGGTGTTCGCATCATGCTCTCTTCGAATACTGCCCCCGATCATCTTTATAAAGATGGACTGCAGAGAGATAAGTTTTTAAAAACTATCCATTTTATCGAATCAGAATTTATGGTTTTCCACTTACAGGGCGAAGAAGATTACCGATTAAGAGAAATTGCGCAGTTCGATACTTTCGCTTCTGATAATATTTCAGAATTTCTTCATCATGCCTTTGAGGGACCCTGGAGCAAAATCAATAATTTTCTTATCAACGGAAGAGAGTTTTCATGTGAAGGGCAGTCCCCAAAGTTTCTATGGCTTTCTTTTCAAAAATTTTTTTCTGAGCCTTGTGGCAGCAAAGATTTTATAGAAATGTGCAAAAGCTACGAATGGATTTTTATAAGTGATTTTCATGCCTGTGGAGACGAACACCTTGATAAGATTAGGCGATTTATTAGTTTTATTGATATTGCTTATCAGGAGAAGCAACGAATGAAATTATTTTCTCAATCAACCTTGCTCCAAAATCTCTACCTAGGATCTAAGCTAGACTTCTTGTGGGAAAGATCAGCAAGCCGCTTGCATGAAATTTATAGTAAAAGCTATCTTGAGGATTTGAAGATAAACTAAATTAAATGCATTAAAATATTGATTAAATTGTCCTTAAACATTAATATTCTCATCTAATTTTTCCTTAAAACATAATAAAAATGAAAACCCTTTCTCTTAGAAAAGAAGACGCAACCCATGACTGGTTCATAGTTGATGCATCAGATAAGATTTTAGGTCGCTTAGCAACCAAAATTGCTGACAGACTGCGAGGCAAAGACAAGCCAACCTTTACCCCTCATACAGATGGCGGGGACTTTGTGATTGTTATAAATGCAGAGAAGATAAAGGTTACAGGAAATAAACTAGAAGATAAAAAATACTACACTCATACTTTGTATCCAGGCGGTTTAAAAACGAAAATATTTAAGGATGTTTTAGAAACTAAACCTGAATATATTATTGAAGAAGCTGTCAAAGGAATGCTGCCAAAGAATAAACTAGGAAAACAAATATTTAAAAAATTAAAAGTTTTTAAAGGATCTGATCATCCGCATGAGTCACAACAACCGAAAATCTGGGAACCAAAAATATGAGCACTGCTATTCACTATGCAACTGGAAGACGTAAAACATCTTCAGCGAGAGTTTATCTTTCTAAAGGCCAAGGCAAGATCATGGTTAACGATAAAGAGCTAGCACATTACTTTGGAAGACAGGTCGCTCAAATGCTTGTTCTGCAGCCCCTTAGACTTACTGAGCTAGTCGAGCAAGTGGACATCAAGGCAATGGTCAAAGGTGGCGGAAGTTTTGGTCAAGCAGGCGCTATCAGACATGGAATTTCAAGAGCTTTATTGGAATATGATGAGTCTTTAAGGCCTCAACTTAAATCTGCTGGCTTTTTAACCAGAGATGACAGAAAAGTAGAAAGAAAAAAACCAGGATTAAAAAAGGCAAGAAAAAGCTCTCAATTCTCCAAGCGTTAATTTCTGCCTTATGGAAGAGAAACTTAATACAAGAAGAAAAGTTTTGATAGGGATGACTGCTGCTGTTGGCGCAGCTGGTGTTCCATTTGCAGCAGTTCCTTTTTTATCTGCCTGGAATCCTAGCGCAAAAGCTAAGGCAGTCGGAGCCCCTGTTAAAGTAGATATATCCAAGATTCAAGTTGGTCAAAAGATTCAAGTGGCTTGGAGAAAACAGCCTGTTTTCGTTATCAGGCACTCTCCAGAAGCCCTGGAGAATCTATCAAAGATTGAAGAGAAGCTTGATGACCCGCGGTCAATTAATGTTGACGAGCCTTATAGAGATATTAATCCGACCAGATCAACCTCCAAGGAATTCACTGTTATTGCTGGTGTTTGCACTCATCTTGGCTGCTCTCCTAAATATTACCCAGAGATGGAACCTCAGCCTTGGGACGAAGCCTGGATTGGAGGTTTTTTCTGTCCATGTCACGGATCGATGTTCGACATAGTGGGTAGAGTTTTTAAGGCCGTTCCAGCTCCAACAAACCTGAAGGTGCCACCTCATAATTTTAAAGGAAATATTTTAACGATAGGGGAAGATCAGGAGATAATATAATGTCAAATCAATCTTCAGGCATATTTAACTGGGTAAATGATCGTTTACCTATAAAAAATACATACGAACGTCATCTATCAAAGCATCCTGTACCAAAGAAAGTGAATTTTTGGTATTTGTTTGGTGCCTTGGCTTTAGTGGTGTTGATTATTCAAATTGTTTCGGGTATCTGGCTGATGTTTGGATATGAAAATACTGAGGAGGGAGCCTTTGCGTCGGTAGAATACATTATGCGAGATGTTGATTATGGCTGGGTCGTCAGATATATGCATACAACAGGCGCATCAATGTTTTTTGCAGTAGTATATTTGCATATGTTTAGAGGGCTAATGTATGGTTCTTATCATAAGCCTCGTGAGCTAGTATGGATTTTTGGGATGACAATTTACCTTGTTATGATGGCCGAAGGTTTTCTAGGGTATGTTTTACCATATGGCCAAATGTCATATTGGGGTGCTCAAGTTATTATTTCCCTTTTTGGTGCAATTCCCTTTATTGGCGAGTCTTTGGAATTATGGGTCAGAGGGGATTATTATATTTCTGGCGCCACAATTTCTCGCTTCTTCGCTTTGCACGTTGTTGCATTACCCTTAATTCTCATAGCCCTAGTTTTTATGCATTTGGTTGCTTTGCATGAAGTAGGTGCTGGAAACCCAGAGGGCGTTGATATTGAAAAATATGTAGATGAGGATGGTGTACCTTTAGATAGTGTTCCATTTTTTCCATATAAAATTTTAAACGCTTTGGTTGCAATAGGGATTTTTGGAATAGTGTTCTCAATTATTATGTTCTTCTTTCCAGAGGGTGGAGGTTACATGTTGGAGCTTGCTAATTTTGAAGAAGCAAATCCACTCAGCACACCTGATCATATTGCGCCAGTTTGGTATTACTCTCCTTATTACGCGATGTTAAGAGCTATTCCTGATAAATTAGGAGGCTTGATTGTGATGGGCGCAGCAATTGCAATTCTTTTTGTGGTGCCTTGGCTTGATAGAAGCAAAGCTGCCTCGATTCGCTACAAAGGCAATTTAAGCAAGATAGCAATGGTTATTTTTGTATTAAGTTGGTTGATGTTGGCCTGGTTGGGTACGATGCCAGTCACTGCACTGAGAACAACTCTGAGCCAGATTGGCACAGTATTCTATTTTTTATTCTTCCTCTTGATGCCCATTTATACATCTATTGAAAAATCTAAACCAGTCCCAGATAGACTATGAAAAAAATTGTAATTATAAGCATTCTTTTATTTTCATCTTATGGTGCATTATCTGCTGAGTCTGCTCCTTGTGGTGACTATGGTGAGTGCGAAAAATTTTCACCTCAACTAGAAAACCTTGAGTCTCTCCAGTTAGGCGCAGTTACCTTTTTGAACAATTGTTATGGCTGTCACTCATTACAATATTCTCGTTGGAATAGGGTTGCAAAAGATCTAGAAATTCCAGAAGAAATATTTTCCTCTAATTTGGTCTACGGTCAGACAGTTAAATTGGGTAATAGGATGACCGGCTCGATGGACAAAGCAACTGCTGAGTCTTGGTTTGGGATTGCACCTCCAGATCTTACATTGGTAACCAGGCTGCATGGCTCAGATTGGGTCTACACCTACCTTAAAACCTTCTATGAAGACGCCTCTAAGCCTTATGGTGTTAATAACATGGTTTACCCGGGCGCTGCTATGCCCAATGTATTGGCATTCATGCAAGGGCAGCAAATTTTGTCTTGCAAAGATATTCCTTTACTTGCTTCAAATGGAGGAGTTAAAAGAGATGAGTTGGGCAACGATCTAACCGAGGAAAAATGTGGTTATTTAAAAACAATTTCTGGTTCCGGCTCTTTAACTGAAAGTGAGTTCGATGAAGTAATATATAACCTTGTCAATTTCATGACTTATGTGGGCGAGCCGAGTCGAGCAGACAGGGAAAGAATCGGTTGGTATGTTATCCTCTTCTTCATTATATTCACTTCATTTTCTTACCTTCTTTTTAGAGAGTATCAAAAAGATTACCACTAGAATTTTACATATTAACAAAGAGGACACATGATTTTATATTCTGAAAAAGATGATCACTATAGCCATAGAGTAAGAATAGTTTTGGCAGAAAAAGATATTGCCTGTGAGATTAGAGAAACCTCAAATGAAGAGGCGCCGGATGAAGTTTTGGCCCTTAATCCTTATCACTGTCTTCCAATTTTGTCAGATCGTGAGCTTGGTTTATACGATACAGGCGTTATGCTTGAATATCTTGATGAGAGATTTCCCCATCCACCATTGCTTCCTGTTTATCCCGTTTCTAGAGCTAACAGTAGATCGTTAATGTTACGAATAGATAAAGAATGGTGCCCCATGATTGATACTTTGACCTCAAGGGAATTATCAGAAAAAGAGCTCTTAATTCTCAGAGAGGAATTGTTGAATGAGATTAGTACGGTGGCCCCAACATTTAAAGAGTTTTCTTTTTTCATGAGCGATGACTTCTCAATCATTGATTGTTATTTAGCTCCCATCCTCTGGAGGCTGCCATCGCTGGGGATTAAGCTACCATTAAACAGGCATTTGAAACCTTTGCTCGACTACCAAGCTAAAATTTTTGCACGACAAAGTTTTCAAGACAGCCTCTCTATGATTGAAAGAGACCTGAGAGCTTAGACTCTCAGGGAGCTATCAACTGAGCACTCACTCTACTTAAGGGGATCCTTCTTTTAGCGCAACGGCCTTTTTGAAACTCTATTGCGCCAGTCATTCCGGAGATATTGGCAGAGCGCACC
Organism: Proteobacteria bacterium UBA3413; assembly: GCA_002358345.1. Classification (GTDB taxonomy): domain Bacteria; phylum Pseudomonadota; class Gammaproteobacteria; order Magnimaribacterales; family D2472; genus D2472. Next base: position 20,346 of record DEOR01000065.1, read on the forward strand.
CCTGACTGATTCATCAGCTCAATTAACAGCCAATCATTTAGAATTGAATTCCTAGTTATGCTCTCAAGCGAGTCAATCTCTTTTGTTTTTATTTTTTTGATAATATTCTCAGACAGAGGCATTAAAGTATTTTCAAAATCTAGCAATTGATTCACATCCTGCAAATTTTCAAGAGAGGAAATAAAATTGATAAACTTAAAATTACTCCCTCCATGATACCTCAGCGCTGGGAGCAGTGATTTGTATTGAGTAGGCTCAAGTATTAGTACTATTTTTTGAATATCATCCCTAGGCCTAGGGGAAAATTTTAATTCTGGATTGGGATTTAGATTTTTAATTTCAATGAATCTATTTTGACTATCATTAATCCCCAGAAGCATTGCTGCAAAATTTTGCGGGTCGCTGGAATCAAATTGTATGCTCTTAATCTCAGGCAATAATTCAGTCAGCTGATTAGCAATAACAGCATAATTTTTCATAAAAATTATTATTGTCTCTTGGTCAAAGTTCACAATCTCAGTAGAGATTGAATCCATGGCATCTTTGTAAAGACTGGAGCAGAAACCTGTTACTGGTTTAGTCATCAAGTCTACAAATTTTATACTTTGCTCTTCATTGCCCCACTCAATCTTAATTGGTAGGTCAAGTTGGTAAATTGACTCCATCAGTCTTACGGAATAAATATTTGCAGTATCAAGATTGATGACAAAACTCTTTTTAGCGAGGATTTTATTTACATTATTTCTTAGCTTTCTTGCCTCTTCTTTGTCTTCTCTTGAGAGACCATGATAGCTAGACTCTTCATCGAGCCCATTAATTACAGCAGTATTAAACCCTTGGTAGTTTAAGTATTGACCTATGTTAATGCGATTATTGGCAGCCTTAGTCAGTTCGGGCGATGAAGAATTATTCTGTGTAGTGGAGCATGATGATAAGATAACTCCGACTGTTATTAAGTGGATAACAATTTTTGTTCGTAATTTCATGTTTGTAATATTATGCTCTATCTAATTTGCACACCCATTGGTAATTTAAATGATTTATCTTTGAGGTCAATCAATACCTTAAAAGAAGTAGGGAGAATTTACGCAGAGGATACCCGAGTTGCTGCTAATCTGCTTCAGCATTTTAAAATCTCTAAAAAATCCATCCCATTTCATGAGCACAATGAGTTAGACCAATTACTAGACATTACCAACGCTCTTCAGGAGGGCATAGATATAGCTGTCATGTCAGATGCTGGCGCCCCATTAATCTCTGATCCAGGTTACCCGCTAATTAAAAAGTGCATAGAGCTTGATATAGATTTCACAGTTTTGCCGGGACCATCTTCGGTTATCAATGCAGTCTTGCTCTCTGGGATCTCGCCTCATCAATTCACTTTTTATGGATTTCTACCCAAAACTAGCACTGGAAGAAAAAAAATTGCTGAAGAAATAAAGCGAAGCGGCATTCCGTATGTATTTTTTGAATCAGCAAAACGCTTATCGAAAACACTAGAGAATTTCTTGGAGATCTTGGATAGCAATACCCAAATTTCGATTTGCAGAGAAATGACCAAGGAGTATGAGTCAATTTATAGAGGTTCTCTTCAAGAGCTTTACGGACAATTAATTGATTCTAGAATTACCTTATTAGGAGAATTTGTTTTAGTCATACACTCATCTTTAAAAACTCAGATTACATCTGCTTTAGACATAGATTTTTGTAAACCATTTTTAGATTATATGTCTCCTGCTGATGCATCAAAGCTCATCGCAAAAATTACCAATCATTCCAAGCAAGATATTTATAGATTTCTTATTAGCATTTCTAATTCTTCTTAAAGGTATTAGAATGCACCTGAGTTGATCGGATGGTCGCTAGCTTTTAGCTAGAGGAAAGTCCGGACTTCATAGAGTAAAGTGCCAGGTAACTCCTGGGAGGCGTGAGCCTACGGCAAGTGCAACAGAAAGTATACCGCCAAGCAATTGGTAAGGGTGAAATGGTGAGGTAAGAGCTCACCGCGAGATTGGTAACAATCTTGGCAATGTAAACCCCACTTTGAAGCAAAACCAAATAGGGATCCAATTAGGCTGCTCGTCTAGGATTCGGGTAGGTTGCTTGAGCAATATGGTGACATATTGCCTAGATAGATGGCCATTTAAGACAGAATCCGGCTTATAGATCAACTCATCTATACTTTTTTTAAAAAAAGTGTGTAAAAGTGTGAATAATGTTGTATAAAGTGTGTTACTAATATTTTTTTATGTAATATGTTTGGTTTTACAACAATTTCGATAGACTCTAAGGGTCGCTTAGCGATCCCGGCAAAATATCGAGAACACCTCTTGGCTAATCAAGAAAACCAAATTGTTGTAACAAGAGACCCTCAGTACCCATCATTAAAAATTTACCCTGGCTCAGCATGGACTCAGATAGCTGCTGGCCTTCAATCGCTTCAGGGCCTTGACCCAATTGTTAGAAACCTTCAATGGACAATTTTAGGCAATGCTAATGTGAGTGATTTTGACCCATCTGGACGAATGTTAATTTTAATTCCTGCCGAGCTCAGAAATTACGCTGACATTGACCATAAAAATAAAATTGCATTAGTGGGCATGGGCAATAAATTTGAAATTTGGAATGAGCAAAATTGGGAGATGAGACAAACTGGCGGATCTCTTTCAACAGAGATTCTTGAGGTTGTATTACCCGAAAGCATCAAAACTATGGCTTTTTAATTTTTTAAAGGAGGAAAAGAAAATGAATTGGGAAATAATTGAAGCAAATGCTGGATTAGCCAAAATTAAAGTAATAGGTGTTGGCGGGGCAGGAGGGAATGCAGTTATTCATATGATGGAGCATGGGATTCAAGGCCCAGATTTTATTTGTGCCAATACAGATGCTCAGGCTCTAGAGAGAGCTCAGGGAGCAACAATTTTAAAATTAGGTGATAACCTAACTAAGGGGCTGGGCGCTGGAGCAAATCCAGAAATAGGCAGAGCGGCCGCTGAAAGAGATCGAGCAGCAATTGAAGAAATGCTTAAAGGTGCAGACATGATCTTTATTACGGCTGGCATGGGAGGCGGAACGGGAACTGGTGCTGCACCTGTTATAGCCCAGATTGCAAAAGAGCTCGGAGCATTGACAGTTGCAGTGGTAACCAAACCTTTTAATTTTGAAGGAAAGAATAGAAGGAAAGCTGCAGAAGCAGGAATTGCTGAGTTAGTTGAAGAAGTAGATAGCTTAATCACCATACCAAATGAAAAGCTAATGGAAATACTTAGCAAGAAAACAACTATGAAAGAAGCTTTCGCAAAAGCGGATGATATTTTAAAGGGAGCAGTACAGGGCATATCAGATATTATTATGAAGCCTGGATACGTCAATGTTGATTTCGCTGATGTAAAAACTGTTATGTCAGAAAAGGGTATTGCAATGATGGGTACAGGGAGATCATGCGCTGAAAATGAGCGTGGGGTAGAGGCTGCCCAACAAGCTGTAAGCTCTGAATTACTCGAAGACGTAGAATTAAAAGATGCTCGAGGAGTATTGGTAAATATTACAGCTAAAGCTGTAACGCTGTCAGATAATGCTGAAGTAGAGTCAGTGATTGAAGGTCTTATAGCAGAAAATGCAACGATTATTTGGGGTGTTGTTGAGGATGACACAATGGACGAAGCAGAGCTTTTGGTCACCATAGTCGCTACTGGCATCAACCAAAGAACAGCCACCTTGGCTGTAGATAATACTCGAAAAGCAACAGTTAAATTAAATCCAGTGGGGTTACACGCTCATTCAACAAGACATTTAGAGTCAGGTGGCACATCGTCTGCAGAGGAAATAGACTTCCTTGATGTGCCGACCTTCATGAGAAAGCAAGTAGATTAGAACATGTTGCATGTTCCAGTTTTGCTGGAAGAGTCGTTAGGTTTCTTGCTTAATGATCTATCAGGGACATACTTAGATCTTACTTTTGGTAGAGGTAGCCACTCCAAAGAAATCCTTAATCGCCTATCCTCCTCGGGAAAATTATATGCGGTTGATAGGGATCTCGAGGCAGTCTCTTATGGTAATCTAAATATTAATGATGATAGATTCAGCATTACCCATGGAAATTATTCTGAAGCCGGCAAGTTGTTTAATGCGCAGCCATTTGATGGCATTCTATTAGACCTAGGCACTTGCTCAACTCATCTTGATGATCATTCCAGAGGCTTTAGCTTTCAAGGAGATGGCCCATTAGATATGAGAATGGATAAATCACAGGGATTCACCGCCGCAGACTTCCTCAACAAATCCTCTGAACAAGAAATCAGCGATGTACTTTATAAATATGGAGATGAGAAAGCATCGAGAAAAATAGCCAAAGCAATTATTGATTTTCGGTCACATCGCTTGCTTAAAAGCACAGGAGATCTTGTTAAAATTGTTGAGAGCATCCTTCAGAGAACAGGGCGAACTCATCCGGCTACTAAAACTTTTCAAGGGATAAGAATTCATGTAAACAATGAGTTAGAGCATTTAGAATTAGCATTAGGCCAGCTATCTGATCTGCTTAGCGAAAACGGCATCATAGTTATTATTTCATTTCATTCTCTTGAGGATCGAATAGTAAAAAATTTCTTTAAGCCAAATGTACAATTTTTACCCAAAGACATTCCTATAAATAATGTCGTGACTGAAAAATTTCATTGCATTAAGAAAAAGGTGAAACCTTCTGCAGAAGAAATCAAGAGAAATCCACGCTCCAGAAGCGCAGTCATGAGAGTATTTTCAAAAGCATGACTCACCCTGCGCAATTATATTTTTTACTCATCTTGCCTTTTTTTTTACTGTGCATTTGTTTAGATACTGTGAAAGTCAGATGGCAGATAGCACAGGAATTTGAAAATCAGGAGTATTTACAGGTCTCTCAAAATAAATTAACTGAAATAAATATTCAATTAAAAACAGAGCATCATCATTTAAATTCTCCAGCTAGAATAGAGCGCCATGCCAAAGAAGTATTAGGTATGGTCGAGATTACCAAAAAAGTAGAAATAACTTATGAAAAGTAATTTAGCCTTGAGCTGGCGAGCTTTGCTTGCTTACATGCTCATCTTTTTAATGTTTCTGTTTGTTGTATTGAGAATTTTTGAGATTCAATTTAATGACAGAGACTTTCTTGATTCAAAGGCTCAAAAAATGCTTCTTTCCTCTCGAAATATACCAACCTTGAGAGCAGGGATTTATGATAGAAATAATTTCCCTCTAGCTGTTTCTGTGACCCAATATAATCTATTTGCACTGAGAAATTTTTCTGCAGATAACTATGAAGCAATTAATGCAATCGCACCTATAAAAAAGACATTCAAGCAAATAGATGGACTTAGAAGAAAATCTGTACTTTTTTTAAATCTAGATTTTTCTCAGTACGAGGAAATTCAAAAATTGAGACTAGATTCTATTGAAATTGAGTCTGTGCAAAAGCGATATTATCCTTTGGGAGAACAGATTGCACCTTTGATTGGTTTTGCTGGCAGGGATGGCGTAGGGACAGATGGGCTAGAAAAGATTTTAAATACTCAATTATCGGGTATTTCAGGCTCAGAGATCGTATTAAAAAACGCTAGCCGCAAACCTCAAGTAGTTACTCCTGCAATACCTGGAGTAGCTTTTAAATTAACGATTGATAGTAGAGTTCAATTTATTGCTTTCAAGCACTTATCTAGATTTATAGAAGCAAATGATGCTATAGGCGGCAGCGCAGTTGTGCTGGATAATCAATCTGGGGAAATTTTGGCTATAGCAAGCTACCCTTCGTACAATCCAAATAATCCATTTAGAGAAATCCAGAGAAATAGAGCGCTAGTGGATGCTGTTGAGCCTGGCTCAATTATTAAACCATTAGCTTTAGCCAAGGGGATTGATATGGGCTTGATCTCTTTATTGGAGACAGTAGATACCAGCCCTGGTTTTATAACGCTTAATAGAGTGAAGATTTCAGACCCAAGAAACTATGGCCCGCTCAGTTTCATGGAAGTTATTGAAAAATCCAGTCAGGTCGGAGCATCTAAAGCTGCATTGCTAATTGGAGTCGAAGGCTTGAATGCAGGCTATCAAGCTTTTGGTTTAGCCAAACCACCCAATATTCTTTTTCCAGGCTTAGCGTATGGAACGATCAATACTCGACCTAATATTTCTGATCATGAGATTGCAAGCTTGGGGTTTGGTTACAATTTACAGGCTTCGGCCTTGCAATTGGCTCAAGCATATTCTGTTTTTGCCAACGAGGGCTATCTTAAAGACTTTAAACTTTATTTAGATGATGAAGAGGTTTATGAGCAAAGAGTTATTTCAAAAAATTCTGCAGACCAGGTATTGCTTGCTTTAGAATCAGTTGTTTTAAAGGGTACTGGCATGCTTGCTGCCATCCCAAATCATCGAGTGGCTGGAAAAACCGGGACTGCTCACAAATCTAGCTCTAATGGTGGTTATGATAAAAGTAAGTATGTTTCTTCTTTTGCCGGGATTGCGCCTTTAAATTCTAAGCGACTAACGATCTTTGTGAGTGTAGAGGAACCTGGGTTGAATAATTACTCTGGAGGAGAAGTTGCAGCTCCTTTGTTTTCTGCAATTTCAAAAGACGTTTTAAATTATCTAGATGAATAGTTTTTCTAGCATCGCCTCTTTTTTTCAAATCGACACCCAAGTTGATTTAGCAATCTCCGGCATAACCGATGACTCAAGAAGTGTTCAAGGTAATTTTTTATTTGTCGCCCGTCCAGGTGTTAATTGCCATGGGCTAACATTTGTAGAGGATGCAATTAAGAATGGTGCAACCTGTATTTTAAGCGATAAGCCACCACCACTAAGCATAAAAATCCCATATATCCATGTAACTAATCTAGAAAGAGTATTAATTAAGTTTTTATTTAAGTTTTACAATCTAGATGAAAACAATTTTTTATTCCACGGTATTACTGGCACTAACGGGAAAACCTCAACTGCATTCATCGCGCATCAAATCATGCATAAGCTTGGGAGACCCTCCTGTTACATCGGCACTCTGGGTGCCTTTGTAAATACTAATTTTTTTCCTACAAAAGGAAATTCTACCCCGGGCATCTTTGAATTATTTCAGCTCCTTGCAGACCATAAATTTAATGAGCTAACCTATATTTTCTTAGAGCTATCCTCTCATGCGCTAGAGCAAAATCGTCTTTCATCCCTACCATTTACTCAAACCATGCTTCTTAATATTTACTCAGATCATTTAGATTATCACCTCACTCATGAGGAATACGTGCAAGCCAAACTAGCAATCTTGGACTTACCCTCAAAATACCCACCTATTATTCATACTGATTCTGCAGTTGTTCAGAGTAGTCTTTGGGCTATCGAGCATAAGCATCAAGTGTTTTTTTTAAGCTCCCAAGATGCTGCCAGGCCTTATTTTTACAAAAAAATATTCAAGCATCCTGAGACCTCCAACATTGTGTTTCAATTTCCAAGCTTCAGGAGCACTAAGAATCTTTCATTATTTCCAGAATTTAATTTAGATAATTTTGCATGCGCTATCGGTTTGCTATCAAACTCATGCTCAGGGTCTGAATTAGAAGCATTAGACTATACCGATTTAGAGCTACCGCCTGGTCGAAGCGAGCATTTTATTTGTAGCCAAGGTCATGTTTTTATTGACTATGCCCATGATCCAGAGGCGATGAAAAATATCTTATCTTCACTCGCTGCGTCATATGATGAGTTGGTACTCATTTTTGGATGCGGGGGGGATCGAGATAAACTAAAGCGCCCTCAAATGATGCGTGTGGCTGAAGAATTTGCCCATGAAATTATTTTTACATCAGATAATAATAGAAGTGAGTCTTTCGAGATGATTGCAGCTGATGCAGTGGGAACTAGGCAGTTTAAAAATTTAAGTATTGTTAAATCAAGACCAGATGCAATAAATCAAGGGCTTAGGTCTCTGAATTCAAAAAATATTTTAGTAATATTAGGCAAAGGCCATGAAATATTTATGGAGGAGGGGGGAAAGTTCATTCCCTTCAATGATCGAGAGTATATTTTAGGTAATAAAAATACATGAAGATTATACAAAATACAGGTGATATTTTTAGCGCCTTGGGGATAAGTGCCAAACATGATGTGCGAATTAGAGATTTTCAAATTGACTCCAGAAAAATAAAAAAGAATTCAGTTTTTCTTGGGCTGACTGGCGCCAATGAGGATGGAAGCATCTATGGTAAAGAGGCCATCGCAAAAGGTGCTGCTTTAGCTATAACCAAAACCACTCAACCCCAGCGTGAAAATAAACTTAAATCTAATATCTTGTTTGTTGCAAAGCCGGAGGAATCATTGGTTGTTCTTGCTAAATCTGCCCTAATGAAATTTCCTGGACCCATTATTGGGATTACTGGCAGCAATGGGAAAACAACAACAAAAAATATCCTTCACGCAGGAATTAAAAATAGCTTTGCAACCCCCAATAATTTTAATAATGAAATTGGGTTACCTTTGTGCGCACTCGCGCTTGATACAAAAAATACCGCAGCAATTTTTGAAATGGGGGCTGCAAAAAAAGGAGATATTAAGTTTTTATCACAGCTGATTAAGCCAAAAATAGGAATTATTACCCACATTGGCCACTCGCACCTTCAGGGCCTAAGATCACTGGATGGGGTACTAAAAGTGAAATCTGAGTTAATTCATAACATTCAAAAAAATGGTGTTGCGATAGTACCAGAAGGCCGATACATCAAATACTGGAAAGGTCTTAGAAAGGACCTTGCATATAAGACGTTTGGTTTGGATGATTCGGCAGATTTTTTTGCCACAAATATTAAAATTATAAAAGCGGGCACTATATTTAATATCAACTCACCATATCTAACAAAAAAAATAAAAATTCAGACATCCCTCCTAGGAAATCATAATATTTTAAATATTCTAGCGGGATTTATTGCTTCTCTTGAATTGAAAGAGGACATAGATTTTTTTATAGACTCTGTGAAAGGCTTTGCTAATGCATCTCAAAGGCTTCAATTGCAATCCTGGATCAATCAATCGATCCTCATCGATGATTCCTATAATGCTAATCCTGATTCCGTAAAGGCTGCCATTGATGTATTACATCAACAGGCTGGAAGACGCATACTAGTTCTTGGAGATATGAAGGAGCTTGGTAGATATCGAAAAAAACTTCATCAGGACATTGGAGAATATGCCAAAGCTAAAGATGTAAATCTATTAATTGGTTTCGGCGATCTTGCTCGCTACTCTGTCTCAAGCTTTGGATACCCTGGTGTTTTTTTTACATCAAAAGCTGAACTGATGGCATTCTTAAGAAATGAAGTAACTCGTCATGATTTTATTCTCATCAAAGGATCGCGGAGCATGAAAATGGAAACACTTATTAATTAATATAGGAGAGAGCAAGTGATAGAGCTTATAGGTACATGGTTAATAGTATTCGATCCAGGGTTCGATATTTTGCGCTACTTAACAGTCCGTACAATTGGCAGCACTCTGACTGCATTGATTTTATCGATACTGCTAGGCCCATTATTTATTAGATACTTGACGCGCATTCAGTTTGCTCAATCTATTCGGAGCGATGGCCCAAACTCCCATTTAGCTAAATCTGGAACTCCCACCATGGGAGGCTTGATTATTATTTTCTCTTTCGTGATATCAACGTTGTTGTGGTCTGATTTTCAAAACCCATACATCTGGGTGCTTTTATTTGTAACTGTTGCCTTTGCATTTATAGGATTTTTAGATGATTGGTTAAAAATTAGAGATAATAATTCAAA